>NZ_JBVVQV010000030.1:0-72627 GCF_055811235.1 Mesorhizobium sp. WSM4810
GGCGGCGGGGGCGGGGCTGGTTGAGGGCCTGTCTTCCTGGCCCCCATCTCCGTGTTCAGGCATGAAGCTCAGCCGCCGAACATGCCGAGCAGCTTCTTCTTCAGCCTTGTCGTCCTGCTTTCACCGGCATTCGCCGCCTGCGTTGCGGCCGGGGCGGCATCGGGGGACGACGCGATTGTCGCGGTAGCGACAGGCGCTTCGGCAGCGGCCCTGGCCTCCTCCTCTTCGGCCAGCGAATTGATCCTGGCCGTTTGCTTTTCGGCCAGAGCCTGAGCCCTAGCCGCCTCTTTCGCGGCCTTGGCCGCTTCTATCGCGGCAAGCCTTTGCTCGTCGGCCTTCTGCTTGGCGGCCTTCTCCGCGTCGAGCGCGGCCATCTTGCGGCCCGCCGGAGAATCGATGCGGCCCATGCGCGCAGTCTCGGTCACCGAGCCGTCGGCGTTGAACGACGGCGGATCGATCGGCACGCGTTCGCCACGGGCGCGTTTCTTCGACCACTCGGAAACGATGCTGGCTTCCTTGATCCCGCCGATGGTCGGCTTGGGCGCCGGCACGCTGGCCTTGACCGCGCCGTTGAAAGCCGCCTCGTAGGTGCTCTGGTAGGCATTGAAGGCGCTCTTCAGCGAATCCGGCTGCGTCGTCGCGGGGCAGGCGCCGGTCGGATCGAAGGTCTCGCCGTCAGGCGCGACCTGGTTGAAGACATAGCGCTTCTCGCAGACATCGACCTTCGGCGGCACTTTCGTGATCTCGAAATTGTCGTAGCCGACCTTCAGCATCTTCCAGAATTCGTAGTTCGGATCTTTGCGATAGCGCGCCATGTTGGCGGCGGTCATGCGGAACGGAAAGGCCTGGATCTGGAACTCGGTCTGCCCGCCCTGGAAAGCGTCGCGGCCGAAGGCGTAGATCTGCTCGATCTGCGCGTCGGTCATCGAATAACAGCCCGACGACGAGCAGGCGCCATGGACCATCAGATGGGAACCGGTGCGGCCATTGGCGCGGTCGTAGACGTTGGGATAGCCGATGTTGAAGGCAAGGTGGTAGCTCGACCGCGGATTCATCTGCGCCGGACGGACCGTATAGAAGCCCTCCGGCGCCTGGCGGTCGCCTTCGGTGTATTTGGGGCCCAGCTTGCCCGACCATTTGCAGATGTCGTAGCTGGCGACTAAGTCATAGCGACCGTTGGTCTTGGCCTTCCAGATTTCGAGCTTGCCCTCTTCCTTGAAGATGCGGGCCATCACCGGCGAGGTGCGGGTCATGCCCTTGGCCTTCATGCTGGCCAGGATTTTTTCGGGCAACGGCTTGTTGGCGTGGGGGGCAAAATCCTTCATCGAAGAATCATTGCAGCCAGCGACGCCTATCGCGGCAATCACAAGTGCGGTGCGGGCAAGCTTGGCAAACATGGCTATGTCTTTTCTTTCGGACCGCAGGCATCAGGGCCGACAGGCCCAAGCGTAAGCCCGTTAACCTTGAAAATTCCTTACCGCAGCGCCGGGCCTTACGGCAATCCGATTGAAACGAGCGCAGCGGCATTTTTGTGGCGAAGGTGCTTAATCTCGCCACATTGCGGCGTCGAAACCGTCCGGCGGTCCGTCCGACTGAAATCGGCCGGCCTGAATCCTCTTGTTCGACCACGCCTTTTGCGAAAACCGGTACCCACTTTTTGCTGCGCTGAGCCTCGGTTCGGGATCATAGTCTAGAGGTTTCGCCCCATAGCCAGATATTTCTCGCGGCGCTGCTCACGAAAATCGGTGTTGGCGCCGGAGAATTCCTTCATCGTTTTGGCGATGAGATCGCCGGTGGCGGCAATCACCGTATCCGGGCCACGATGGGCGCCGCCGAGCGGTTCGGGAACGATGGCGTCGATGATCTTGAGCTCCAGCAGATCCTGAGCGGTGATCTTCATGTTGGTCGCCGCATCCTTCGAGCGGGTGGTGTCGCGCCACAGGATCGAGGCGGCGCCCTCCGGCGAGATCACCGAATAGATGGCGTGCTCGAGCATGTAGACGCGGTTGGCGGTGGCGATCGCGATGGCACCGCCCGAGCCGCCTTCGCCGATGACCACCGAGATCGACGGCACCTTCAGGTGAAGACAGGCCGAGGTCGAGCGGGCGATGGCTTCGGCCTGGCCGCGCTCCTCGGCATTGACGCCCGGATAGGCGCCGGCCGTGTCGACCAGCGTCAGCAACGGGATATTGAAGCGGTCGGCGAGTTCCATCAGCCGCACCGCCTTGCGATAGCCCTCCGGCCGCACCGAGCCGAAATTATGCCTCAGCCGGCTGGCCGTGTCCGAGCCCTTTTCCTGGCCGATGATCGCCACCGGCTCGCCGCGGAAGCGGGCGAAGCCGCCGACGATCGCCTGGTCCTCGCCGAAATTGCGGTCGCCGGCAAGCGGCGTGAAATCGTTGAACAGCCCCTTGATGTAGTCGACGCAATGCGGCCTGTCCGGATGGCGCGCCACCTGCACCTTCTGCCACGGGGTCAGTGCCTTATAAGTGTCGCGCAATGCGTCGCGCACGCGTTTCTCGAGCCGGCTTATCTCATCGCCGACATCGACCGCCTCGCCATTCTCGGCGAGCTTCTTCAACTCGAGGATCTTGCCTTCAAGATCGGCGACCGGCTTTTCGAAATCGAGGTAATTGTACATTCTTGAGCGGACCGATAAGCCGGGAGGCAATGACTGACGGAACCTGGGAAATAGGGGCTCCGGGCGGTGGAACGTCGTCCTCACATAGCGATATGACGCCTAGTCGGCAAGCGGATGATGATCGTTGACCAGCCGCATCAGCCGCTCCTCCAGAACATGTGTGTAAATCTGCGTCGTTGAAATATCGGCATGGCCAAGCAACTGCTGCACCGCCCTGAGATCGGCGCCGTTCTGCAGGAGATGGCTGGCAAAAGCATGGCGCATCACATGCGGCGATATTTTCGCCGAGGCGATGCCGGCCCGCGCGGCAAGGCCCTTCAGGTCGCGGGCGAAGACCTGCCTGGAGAGATAGCCGCTGTCGCTTGCCGCCGGAAACAGGAACGGGCTATCCGCCAAAGCCGGCACCGTTGCCCGGGCAGCGAGCCAGGCCCGCATGGCCACGCGCGCCTTTGCCGATAGCGGCACCATGCGTTCCTTGTCACCCTTGCCGCGCACCATGAAGAAACGATCGTCGCGCAACGCCACCGTCACCGGCAGGCCGACCAGTTCGGAAACCCGCAGGCCGGTGGCGTAGAGCACCTCGACCAGCGCATGCAGGCGCAGCGCCGCCAGGCCGTCGCCATCGTTCAGCGAGGCGTCAGCTGCCTCCTGCGCCGCACGGTCGATCAGCCGGCCGGTGTCGGCCTCGCTCATCGTCTTCGGCAGCGGCCGGCCCTTCTTCGGACTGTCCAGGGTGCCGGTCGGGTCGTCGCCGCGCACACCCTCGGCGTAGAGGAACTTGAAGAACTGGCGCATCGCCGACAGCTTGCGTGCCTGCGAGGTGGCGGCAAAACCGCGTGCGGCTATCTCGTCGAGATAGTTGCGGATATCGGCAGCGGCGGCACCAGCGAGCCCGCCGTCGATCTCGGCTGACGCGTCTTCGAGGTCGCGGCGATAGCTGGAAAGCGTATTTTCGGCAGCGCCGCGCTCGGCGCTCATCATTTCCAGAAAGGCTTCGATGCGGGCCGCGCTGTTCATGTCTCTCAGTTCTTCTTGGGAATGAGCTTTTCGGGAGGGATGCGCACGCTCATTTCGGCCTTTCTCGGCTCGACGAACATCGCCAGAGCGAACATCGCGCCATAGACAATGCCGGCCAGAATCGTGAGCGTCACGACAAAGCGGAACAGTGTCGGCATCAATTTTCGCCCGTCTTGTTGTTCTGCGTTTCCAAACCCAGTGCCCTTATGAGACGCCAATCCGGCCAATTCAAGGGCGAAGCGCGGACGACGTGCGGCGGCGCCACGCTTGACGCAATCAGGCTTTTGATGTCGATACGCCGGCAAAGAGGGGTCTAAGCAGGCATTCGTGGGCTAGCCCGAAAATGCCTGCCTGGATTCTTTGGCTTGTCGCAGGTTCTGTCGCAAAACCTGGGATAGCTTTGCGGAACCTGCTTAGAAACATAATGGTGTCATGAACGCGTTGCCAGCCAATCCTCCCGATGAGAGCCATGCCGCGCTGCTCGGCCGGCTGGGCAGCCGTTCCATTGTCTTTGTCGGCCTGATGGGCGCCGGCAAGACGGCGATCGGCCGCAAGGTGGCGGGGATGCTGGGACTGCCTTTCATGGACAGTGATCAGGAAATCGAAAGCGTGTCGCGAATGAGCGTCCCGGAACTGTTCGAACGCTATGGCGAGCCCGAGTTCCGGGCGCTGGAGCAGCGCGTCATCCTGCGCATATTGGAACACGGCCCGCAGGTGCTGTCGACGGGCGGCGGCGCCTTCATGA
Organism: Mesorhizobium sp. WSM4810; assembly: GCF_055811235.1. Lineage (NCBI taxonomy): Bacteria > Pseudomonadati > Pseudomonadota > Alphaproteobacteria > Hyphomicrobiales > Phyllobacteriaceae > Mesorhizobium > Mesorhizobium sp. WSM4810. The sequence continues at coordinate 4,404 of NZ_JBVVQV010000030.1, forward strand.
GCGCGCCGACGCGGGAGGCCATTGCCGGCCATGGCGTGTCGGTATGGCTGAAGGCCGAGATCGACCTGTTGATGGACCGCGTTTCCAAGAAGCAGAACCGGCCGCTCCTGAAAAGCGCCGATCCCCGTGCCGTGATCGCGCGGTTGATGGCCGAGCGCTATCCGGTCTACGCAACCGCCGATGTTACCGTGCCGACCCGCGACGATCGCAAGGAGGTCATCGCCGCCGAGGTGGTGAACGCGCTTTGCGGGTATTTCGGCGTGGCAGCCGCGACAGGCGAGGTGCGCTCGTGAAAAGCAACGCGACAGTCACCGTCGAAGTCGGGCTCGGCGATCGCGCCTATGACATATTGATCGGCTCCGGCCTGCTGTTGCGCGCCGGCACCGAGATTTCGCGCCGCCTGCCCGGCACGCGCGCCGCGGTGGTCACCGACGTCAATGTCGCCGCCGCCCACCTCGAGACGTTGAAGGCCGGCCTCGAAAAGGGCGGCATCCAGCCTGCGGTCATTACTTTGCCGGCGGGAGAAAAGACCAAGAGTTTCGCGCATCTCGAAGAGGTGGTGGACGGCGTGCTCGCCGCGAGACTGGAACGCGGCGACGTCGTCGTCGCTCTCGGTGGCGGTGTCATCGGCGATCTGGCCGGCTTCGCCGCCGGCATCGTGCGCCGCGGCATGAATTTTGTGCAGATCCCGACTTCGCTGCTGGCGCAGGTCGACTCTTCCGTCGGCGGCAAGACCGGCATCAACAGTGCGCGCGGCAAGAACCTCGTCGGCGTTTTCCATCAGCCGAAACTGGTGCTGGCCGACACCGAAGTGCTCGACACGCTGTCGATCCGGGAATTCCGGGCGGGTTATGCCGAACTCGCCAAGTACGGGCTCATCGATCGCCCCGACTTCTTCGCGTGGCTGGAGGAAAACTGGGGCAAGGTGTTCGCCGGCGGCCCGCAGCGGACCGAGGCCATCGCCGAGGCCTGCCGCGCCAAGGCCGATGTCGTCGGCCGCGACGAGTTCGAGACCGGCGACCGCGCGCTGCTCAATCTCGGCCACACGTTCGGCCACGCGCTCGAGGCCGCCACCCGATATGACAGCGCCCGTCTCGTCCACGGCGAGGGCGTCGCCATCGGCATGGCGCTGGCCTATCGCTTTTCGTCACGCCTCAACCTGGCAAGTCCCGACGATGCGGCGCGCGTCGAGGCGCATCTTCGCGCCGTTGGCCTGCCCTGGCGCATGGCCGATATTCCGGGTGAATTGCCTGACGCCGAGGCGCTGCTTGCCTTTATCGCCCAGGACAAGAAGGTGTCGCGCGGCGCGCTGACCTTCATCCTGACGCGCGGCATCGGCCAGGCCTTCATCGCCAAGGATGTGCCGGCGTCGGAAGTGCTGTCGTTTCTGAGGGAGAACCATCCGGGTCAGCAGAACAGCCGCCCGGGTCGGCCGGGAGGCCGACCGGGTCAGCCGAGAGGCCGACCGGGATGAGCGAGGCCGGCTGGATTGTCGCTGCTGTCCTTGCCGGGCTCGGCCTGCTCGCCTTTGCCTTTCGCGCGCGCCTGCTCGCCGCCTTCGGCTATGAATTGCAGCGCATCGAGCCGCAGCATTCGAACCATGATGAATCGCGGGGCGCCGTCGACGATTTTCGTCGCGACGGACAGGTGGTGCGCGAGGATCGCGCCCGCATCGGTCGCCTGTCCGATCTCGATGAGCTCGAAGTGTCCGATGTCATGGTCCATCGCACCAACATGCGCTCGGTCAATGCCGACAATCCGCCGGAAGCGGTGGTGCGCGAGATCCTGCAGAGCCCGCATACCCGCATGCCCTTGTGGAAGGGCTCGCTCGACAACATCGTCGGCGTGCTGCACGCCAAGGACCTGCTGCGCGCGTTGAACGATGTCGGCAACGACTTTTCCAAGATCGATGTGATGAAGATCGCTTCAAAACCGTGGTTCGTGCCCGATACCACGACGCTGCAGGAACAGCTCAACGCCTTCCTGCGGCGCAAGGCGCATTTCGCTATCGTCGTCGACGAGTATGGCGAGGTCGAGGGGCTGGTGACGCTGGAGGACATCATCGAGGAGATCGTCGGCGAGATCGCCGACGAGCACGATATCGACATGCAGGGCGTCAAGCAGGAAGCCGACGGCTCCGTCGTCGTCGACGGCACTGTGTCGATCCGCGACCTGAACCGCGCGCTCGACTGGGACCTGCCGGACGAAGAAGCCACCACCATTGCCGGTCTCGTCATCCACGAGACGCAATTGATCCCGGACGAGAAGCAGGCTTTCACCTTTCACGGCAAGCGCTTCGTCGTCATGAAGCGCGACAAGAACCGGATTGCAAGGCTGAGGATCAGGCCGGCCGGCGAGATTTAGTTCTAATAGGTTCTTTCGCGGCTAATCAATCCTGGACGTTCGCCGCGCCGGCGTGCACTTTCGACCGGGCTGTCTGGAGGTGACGGTGATCGATCGGCGAACCCTGCTTTTGATGACGATGGCTTTGTCGACGGCCAGCGCTTCGGCGGCATCGCGCCGGCTTTCGCCATCTCCGCAAACTGTCGACTACGGTCCGGCCAGGCTCGACATCTACGCGCGCGCCGGCGCCAGCTCCCTGCCTGTGATCGTTTTCATCCATGGCGGTGCCTGGCGAGCCGGCAATCGCACCAACGTCGACGTCAAGCCGGACTTCCTGCTCGACAATGGCTTCTGCTTCGTCTCGATCGACTACCGGATGCTGCCTGAGGCTGATGTCTCCACCCAGGCCAACGATGTCGAGCAGGCCTATCGCTACGTGCGCGCCAACATCGCCAGATACGGCGGCGATCCGAACCGGATTGCGGTGATGGGCCATTCGGCCGGCAGCCATCTCGCCGCACTGACCGGGCTGCGCGGCGGTCTGCCCGGCGTCGCGGCGCTGGTTCTGAACGATACCAGGGCTTATGACCTGGAGGCGCTTGCGAGGAGCGGCAGCATGACACGGGCCTATGCGAAGGCCTTTCCCGACCCGGCGCAGTGGCGAACGCTGTCGCCTGCCACCCATGTCGGGAGCCGCAAACATCCGGCGACCTTCATCGGCTATTCGCGCGCAGCGGGTCGTGCGGCAGCCTCACGGGCCTTCGCCGAGCGCCTGCGGGCGACTGGAACGGAGGTGACACTGTTCGATGGCAGCGCCTATTCGCACGTGTCGATCAATCGGAATTTCGGCGACGAAGGCGACGCGTTGACCGGTGCGGTGATGATTTTCCTGAAGGCAGCGCTCGGCTGAGGTCTACCACCTGGTCTTTTCGTCCGGCGCGGCCGGCTCGATCGCCAGCGCATGGACACCAGCCTTCAATTCGTCGGCCAGCAATGCGTTGACCGCGCGGTGGCGCTCGATGCGACTCATGCCGGCAAAGGCTGAGGAGACGATGCGGACGCGAAAATGCGTCTCACCGGTGCCGTCATAGGTGCCGTGATGGTCGGAGTCCTGATGGTGATGGCCGGCATGGAGATGGCTTTCGTTGATGATGACCAGCCGCTCCGGCGAGAACGCCTTCTTCAACTTGCCTTCCATCGTCGACTGTATGGACATTCTTACTTCCCTTCACCACATATGGCGGGTGCAACCCCCGAAAATCGGCGGCCTTTGCGCGTCTGGAAGGACGCGCGGCGCCGCCGTCGCGACAAAATTCGCCGATCGCCCGCTTTATGCCGCGATTCAGCGGTTAGGGCGATCATCGCGAAAATGTCAATTCTTGTTTCGCACCGGCGAACAGCCCATAAATGGGTGAGATGAAACCGTACCCCAAATATTTCGAGAAAATTCGCATCCGCCCTGAGAAGGATGCGGAGCTGAAGTCTCGTTCGCCGATCTGCCAGTGGGACGGTTGCAAGGAGGCCGGCACCCATCGCGCGCCGGTCGGGCGCATGAAGGAGGGCGAGTATTTTCAGTTCTGCTTCGATCATGTGCGCGAGTACAACAAGGGCTTCAATTATTTCTCCGGTGTCCCCGATACCGAGATCGCCCGCTTCCAGAAGGAAGCGATGACCGGCCACCGGCCGACATGGAAGATGGGCGTCAACGGCGCCTCGACGCGCTCCTCGCCCGATTTCGCCCAGCAGCGTTCCGGCCGCGCCGGCTACTACAACCGCATGCGCGATCCGTTCGACCTGTTCAAAGGCCCGAAGGACCCGCGCGAGGCGCGTGAGCGCAAGGCCAAGCCGCTTGAGGCCAAGGCGCTGGAAACGCTTGGCCTTGATACAAAGGCGACTGGCAAGGATATCAAGGCGCGTTATAAGGAACTGGTGAAACGCCACCATCCGGATGCGAATGGCGGCGACAGAGGTTCGGAAGACCGGTTCCGCGATGTGCTCCAGGCCTATCGCGTGCTCAAGCAGGCAGGATTGTGCTGAGCGACCTTACGGTCCGTGTCGTTTTCCAACTTTCATAAGGTTGGAAAAGGCTCTAAGACCGCCCCCGGACAAAATCGATTGCCGGCGAAATCAGGCGCTTCGCCCGTGGAGACGTTGATAAAGATGAACAAGGTCGATCGCGACATCGCCAACCTGCCCGACACCACCGTGCCGGTGAAGGAGAAATTCGGCTTCGAGTCCAAAATGGTGGTGCCGGCCTATTCCGTGACGAGCGAGCATGTGCCCGACATCGATCCCGACTATCTGTTCGACAAGAACACGACGATGGCGATCCTCGCCGGCTTTGCCTACAACCGCCGCGTCATGGTGTCGGGCTATCACGGCACCGGCAAGTCGACACATATCGAGCAGGTCGCCGCCCGCCTCAACTGGCCCATGGTGCGCGTCAATCTCGACAGTCATGTCAGCCGCATCGACCTCGTCGGCAAGGACGCGATCGTCGTCAAGGAAGGGCTGCAGATCACGGAATTCCGCGACGGCATCCTGCCCTGGGCCTACCAGCACAATGTCGCGCTGTGCTTCGACGAGTACGATGCCGGCCGCCCGGACGTGATGTTCGTCATCCAGCGCGTGCTGGAATCGTCCGGCCGGCTGACGCTGCTCGACCAGAGCCGGGTCATCCGCCCGCATCCGGCGTTCCGGCTGTTCTCGACCGCCAACACCGTCGGTCTCGGCGATACCACCGGCCTCTATCACGGCACCCAGCAGATCAATCAGGCGCAGATGGACCGCTGGTCGATCGTCACCACGCTGAACTATCTGCCGCACGACAATGAGGTGAACATCGTGCTGGCCAAGGCCAAGCACTATCGCGATGCCAAGGGCAAGGAGATCGTCAGCAAGATGGTGCGTGTCGCCGACATGACGCGTTCGGCCTTCATCAATGGCGACCTGTCGACCGTCATGAGCCCGCGCACGGTCATCACCTGGGCTGAGAATGCCGAGATCTTCGGCGATATCGGCATGGCGTTCAGGCTGACCTTCCTCAACAAGTGCGACGAGCTGGAACGCTCGCTCGTGGCCGAGTTCTACCAGCGCGCCTTCGGCCAGGATTTGCCGGAGAGCGCCGCCAACGTAGTTCTGGGCTAAGCATGGCTCTGAAAAGTCGCAACGCTTTTCGGACAAGGTCGTGCGCTACAGCGCCGCGCGCCAAATTGGACGCGCGACGGACGCTGTAGAACTTTGATTTCGCGCATGATCCTTTCCGAAAATCGTTTCCGATTTTCGGGGTCATGCGTCGGGGAATGATCGATGGCGGGTCCGGGCGACAACACGCGTAACAAGTCGAAGACGGGGTCTGAAGCCGACAGCTTCAAGCGCGCCGTCACCGTCTGCATGCGCGCGATTGCCGGCGACAAGGACCTCGAGGTCGGTTTCGCCAAGGATCGGCCGGCGCTCGCCGGCAGCCGCGCCCGGTTGCCTGAACTGCCGAAGAAAGCCTCGAAGGCCGACATCGCCATCACCCGAGGGCTCGGCGATTCCATGGCGCTGAAGCGCGCCTGCCACGACACGCGCATCCACACCAGGCTGGCGCCGGAGGGCAAACAGGCCCGCGCCATCTACGATGCGGTCGAGCAGGCCCGCGTCGAAGCGATCGGCTCGCGCGCCATGCAGGGTGTGGCCAACAATATCGGCTCGATGCTCGAGGACAAATACGCCAGGGCCAACCTCATCGATGTCAAGGACAAGGCCGATGCGCCGATCGAGGAAGCGCTGGCCCTGATGGTGCGCGAAAAGCTGACCGGCCGCGCCGTGCCGAAGAGCGGCGAGCGGCTGGTCGACCTCTGGCGCCCTTGGGTCGAGGAGAAGGCAAGTGCCGATCTCGACGGACTGTCGGCAAAGCTCGACGACCAGCAGGCCTTCGCCCGTGTCGTGCGCGAGATGCTGGCTTCCATGGAAATGGCCGAGGAACTCGGTGACGACCAGGAGACCGAAGACTCCGAAGACAACGATGAAAACCAGCCGCAAGGCGAGGACCAGAGCGAGGAGGGCGGCGAAGACGATTCCGGCTCCCAGCAGTCGCAGTCGGACGATACCGAGGCGTCGTCCGACGACGAGCAATCGGCCGAGATGGAGGCATCCGATGCTACCGCCGACGACCTGTCCGACGATGACGACGCCGATGCCGAGACGCCCGGCGAGGCGCGCCGCAACGACAATCCCTTCACCAATCTGTCGAAGGACATCGATTATAAGGTCTTCACCACCGCCTTCGACGAGACGGTGGGTGCGGAGGATCTGTGCGAAGAGGAAGAGCTGGATCGGCTGCGCGCCTTCCTCGACAAGCAGCTTGCCAACCTGTCCGGCGTCGTCGGCCGGCTGGCCAACCGGCTGCAGCGCCGCCTGATGGCGCAGCAGAACCGGTCCTGGGATTTCGATCTCGAAGAGGGTTATCTCGATCCGGCGCGGCTGGTGCGCGTCGTCATCGACCCGATGCAGCCGCTGTCCTTCAAGCAGGAGCGCGACACCAAATTCCGCGACACGGTGGTGACGCTGGTGCTCGACAATTCGGGCTCGATGCGCGGCCGGCCGATCACCGTCGCCGCCACCTGCGCCGACATTCTGGCGCGCACGCTGGAACGCTGCGGCGTCTCGGTCGAGATCCTCGGCTTCACCACCCGCGCCTGGAAGGGCGGGCAGGCACGCGAGAAATGGCTGAAGGAAGGCAAGCCGCCAAATCCTGGGCGGCTCAACGATCTGCGCCACATCATCTACAAATCCGCCGACCATCCATGGCGGCGGGCGCGGCGCAATCTCGGCCTGATGATGCGCGAGGGCCTGCTCAAGGAAAACATCGACGGTGAGGCGCTGCTGTGGGCGCACAACCGCCTGATCGCCCGGCCGGAGCAGCGCAAGATCCTGATGATGATCTCGGACGGCGCGCCGGTCGACGATTCGACGCTGTCGGTCAATCCGGGCAACTATCTCGAACGGCATCTTCGGGCCGTCATCGAACTGATCGAGACGCGCTCGCCGGTCGAGCTCCTGGCCATCGGCATTGGCCACGACGTTACCCGCTACTATCGCCGCGCCGTCACCATCGTCGATGCCGAGGAACTGGCGGGCGCCATGACCGAGCAACTGGCCTCGCTGTTTGGCGAGGAAAGCATGCGCGACACGCGACGCGGCGGCATGCGGCGCGCCGGATGATTGTTTCGCGGGGCGGCTTTCGGCAGACGCTTTTCGCCGCCACAGCCCTGTTCGTTGCCGGCATCGCCTTGCCGCCTCCCATCGCTGCCGGCACCGCTTCGGTCGAGCCGATCGAAATCTCGGCACGGCTGATAGACCGGTTTCATATCGGCGGTGACGAAAAGCGGTTCGGCCCGCTCGAATTCGTCGGCGGGCTGGAAATGACCTCGCCGTCACGCGATTTCGGCGCGCTGTCGGCGTTTCGTTTCCGCAAGCCCGGCAGTGATTTCATCGGCGTCGCCGACACCGGTTTCTGGTTCTTCGGCACCATCACCCATGATGCCGACAAGCGCCCATCCGGCATCCGGAATTTCCGTATGCAGCAGATGGCCGACGAGGCGGGCCAGCTGATCGCCGAGAAATGGGAGGTCGACACCGAAGGCCTTGCGCTCAAGAACGGCATTGCCACAGTCGGCTTCGAGCACGATCACCGCATTGCACAGTTCAAGATCGAACCGGGCGACATGAAGCCGCCGTTCAGGCAGCTCGACTTCCTGATTCCAGCCTGGGAGCTTCGCCGCAATCGCGGCTTTGAGACCGTCACCCACGCCAATCCTGACGGCCAGCACCAAGGCGGGCTGGTCGTGGTCTCGGAAAAGAGCCTCGACAAGGCAGGCAACATCTATGCGGCCGTTATCGAAGGGCCGCACAAGGGCGTCTTCACTGTCAAGCGCAACGGCAATTTCGACATTGCCGACGGCGCCTTCCTGCCGGACGGCGACCTCTTGCTTTTGGAGCGCAGCTTTTCGATGGCCGGCGGCGTCAAGATGCGGCTGCGGCGCATCTATGGCGAAAGCGTTGAGAAGGGCGCGGTTGCCGACGGGCCGATGCTGATGGAAGCCGACATGGGCTACCAGATCGACAATATGGAAGGGCTCGACGTCTGGACCCGCGACGACGGCGCGCTGATGGTGTCGCTGGTCTCGGACGACAACCACTCGATGCTACAGCGTAATCTGTATCTGGAATTTGTGCTGCACGAGGATTGAGAGGCGGTCGGCAAAGGACGGCCGATAACAAGCTACAGCTTGGCGCCGGTTGCAGCAGGCCGGGGTCCGTTGGTCGCGATCCAGATGATTTGGCGTGCGCCGCGCTTGCCATTGGCTCGCACCTTGGCCTCCTCGACCGCGAAGCCCGCCTGCTTGAGCCGGCGGGTAAAACCGCTGTCGGGTCCCTGCGACCAGACCGCCAGCACGCCGCCGGGCTTGAGCGCTGCTCTCGCGCTGATCAGCCCGGCTATACTGTAAAGAGCATCGTTGGCCCTGTGGACGATCCCTTCCGGCCCATTGTCGACGTCGAGCAGGATGGCATCCCAAGCCGAGGCTTCCGATCGTATGATCTGCCCGACATCCGCCTCGCGAATGGTCACGCGCGGATCGTCGAGACAGCCGCCGAACAGCGAGGCCATCGGGCCGCGCGCCCACGCCACCACGGCGGGCACCAATTCGGCGACAACGATACCGGCAGCGGCGCCAAGCTCGGCGAGCGCGGCGCGCAGCGTGAAACCCATGCCCAGCCCGCCGATCAGGATTTTCGGCTGCCTGCGGCCGGCAATCCTTTGGCAGGACAGCCTCGCAAGCGCTTCCTCAGAACCGCTGAGGCGACTGTTCATCAGCTCGTTCGAGCCGAGCATGATCGAGAATTCGGCGCCGCGTTGTTTCAGGCGGAGCTCATGGTCGCCGTCAGGCGCTTTCGCGGTATCGAGTTGGACCCATGGGATCATGCTTGAGAACCTGTGAGCATGATCTTTTCCGAAAACCGGTTCCCACTTTCAGGGATCATGCTCTATGCCGCCAGTGCCGGCTGGCTCCAGCGGGCGGCAAGCAGCCGGTAGGGGATCAGCGCCACCACGGCGATGATCAGCTTCACGCCGAGGTCGCCGAGCGCCCATGACACCCAGCGCATGGCCTCGACCGGCAGCACGCCGATCAGCGGCGCGGTTTCGAGCGCAAAGCCATCGTTCGGGCCAGCGAAGGCGAAAGCCGCCGAAAAGGCGACCGTGAAGAACACGGCGGTGTCGAACACCGAGCCGACCAGCGTGCCGACGATCGGCGCCCGCCACCAGCTCTGCCGGCGCAACCGGTTGAACACGGTCACGTCGAGCAGCTGCGCGATCAGGAACGCGGTGCCGGAAGCCGCCGCAATGCGCACCAGCCGGTCGGCGGCCGTTTCGAATTCGATCAGGCCGTAGCGGAACAGCAAGGGCGGGATGACGACCGAGCAGATCACTGCCGCCGTGAAGCCGACAAACACGATCCGGCGCGCCACAGCCGGGCCGTAGCGGCGATTGGCAAGGTCGGTGACCAGGAAGGAGAACGGGTAGGTGAAGGCGCCCCAGGTCAGAATGTCGGCCAGCGACAGGCCGCCGACTGCACCCTGCAGCGGGAACTGCACGAGGACGTTCGACGCCACCACGACAAGCGCCATGGCCGCAACAAAGGGCAGATATCGGGAGAAAAAGCTCATTTTTTTATCCTGGGTAATGGAACCAGCGGGGTGTCATGCCGAGTTCGGACGACACTCCATTGCTGTTTGGCCATCGGATTTCTCCGAAAACCGCTTCGCACTTTTCGGTCCGATGCCGAAGGCGGCTGCCTGAAAAATTAAGCGGCCGGCTGTTCGGCGAGCTTCTTGGCGATCTGCTTCTTCAGCAGCCGCGCGCGCTGCGACAGCTCCTTGGCGTCGGCCTTGGCCAGGAACGCATCAAGGCCGCCGCGATGCTCGACCGAACGCAGCGCGTTGGCCGAAATGCGCAGGCGCACATTCTGGTTCAGCGCTTCCGAGATCAGCGTCACATTGACGAGATTGGGCAGGAAGCGACGCTTGCTCTTGTTATTGGCGTGGCTCACATTGTTGCCGGACATGACTGCCTTGGCAGTGAGTTCGCAGGTGCGGGACATGGTTCTAAACCTTCAGTTCTCGGTCTGGCCAAACATTCAACCCGCGCCGGGTGGCGCGCGGTTTCGGTCAGGCGGCCTTATGGAAAAAGTTGGCGTTCCATAGTTGCATTTCGGCGATGCGTCAAGCTCCGGCTTGCGCCCGGGTGTGACGACGTCTTTCACATAAAGGCCGAAATTCAGTCTATAAGCGGTCGCACAAGGAGATGCCAGGCTGGAGTTGCGCGCTTCTGCTGAAATCGAGGATCGATCCCGCCATGCTTCGTTCGTCTCATGCTCTCCTTGCATCGCTCGCCGTGGCGCTGCCGACGGCAATTTCTGCCGCCACGCAACAATCCTTCAAGGGCGAGTATACGGTTTCGGTCCACGGCTTCTCGGTCGCCAAGGCAAGCTTTTCCAGCAGTTACGAAGGCGATACCTATTCGATCGAAGGCAGCGTCTCCAGCGCCGGCCTCGCCACAATATTCGACGACACGCGTGGCACGGTCTCGTCGAAGGGCAAGATTTTGGGCAAGCAATTGCAGCCGCAGGCGTTCCGCGCCGACTACAAATCGGGCGACAAGGCATCGATGATCGATATCCAGTTCGCCAACGGCACTGTTACCGCGACCAAGGTCGTGCCTGCGCCGAAGAAGCGCAATTCCAAGAAATGGATACCGCTGGCCGCCAGCCATCTCGCCTCGGTGCTCGATCCGATGGCCGCCACCGTCATCCATGCCGATAGTCTCGACAAGGTCTGCGGGCGCACGGTGAAGCTCTATGACGGCGAGATGCGCGCCGATCTCAGGCTGACCTACGAGTCGAAAGGCTCGACGTCGGTGCGCGGCTACGAGGGCGATACCGTCACTTGCCGGCTGGATTTTGAGCCGGTGGCGGGTTATCGCAAGAACCGCAAATCCCTGGATTACCTGAGGAAGCGCAGCCGCATCATGGTGACGTTTGCACCGGTCGGCCAAACCGGCGTATATGCGCCGATCCACGCCACGGTCGGCACGAAAATCGGCACCCTCACCGTCAGCGCGGAGCGGTTCGAAGCGACAGAATAGGCGCGATCGCGCGCCGCCGGAGACGGACATGGGGCGCGCAACACTGATCGGCTTCTCGGCGGTCGCCATGTGGGCGCTGCTGGCGCTGCTCACGGACGCTTCCGGCGCGGTGCCGCCATTCCTGCTCTCGGCGATCACCTTCACGATCGGCACTGGCGTCGGGCTCGTCGCGCGGCTGTTCATGCCGGCCACCGCCGGGAGCGAGAAGATACCGCCGCAAGTTTGGCTGATCGGCATTGCCGGCCTGTTCGGCTATCACTTCTTCTATTTCACTGCGCTGCGCAACGCGCCGGCGGTGGAGGCGAGCCTCATCGCCTATCTGTGGCCGCTGCTGATCGTGCTCGGATCGGCGCTGATGCCGGGCGAGCGGCTGGCCTGGAACCATGTCGCCGGCGCACTGCTTGGCCTTGCCGGCACTTTTCTGATCGTCACCAAGGGCGGCGGGCTTGCCTTCGACGCGCGCTATGCATTCGGCTATGCGATGGCCGGCGTCTGCGCCGTGCTGTGGTCCTCCTATTCGCTGTTGTCGCGCCGCTTTCCGTCGGTGCCGACCAGCATCGTCACCTGGTTCTGTGCGGCCACGGCAGCGCTTTCGCTTGTCTGCCATCTGATGCTGGAAGAAACGGTGCTGCCTGTCGGCGCCGGCCAATGGCTGGCCGTGCTCGGCCTCGGGCTAATGCCGGTGGGCGCTGCCTTCTATGCCTGGGATATCGGCGTCAAGCGCGGCAACATCCAGGTGCTGGGCGCGGCAAGCTATGCCGCGCCGCTGATGTCGACGCTGGTGCTGATATCAGCCGGTTTCGCCGAACCGTCCCTGCGCATCCTCGCCGCCTGCGTGCTGATCACCGGCGGCGCAGCGCTTGCGGCGAAATCGCTGTTCTTGCGCAAGAGGGCTGCGAGCGAGGCAGGGGCGTGATGCCGTTTCCCGGCGGCATCGACGCCGACGCCAATGCGACGCTGCTGTTTTCGCTGGCCGCCGCGGTGATCTACGCCTTCACCATCGACATGCCGCCGAAGCTTGCGCGTTCCGCGGTCAAGACGCTGGCGGTGGCAATGCTCGCCGTGCTGGCGTCGCTGCAGGGCGGTCCGTGGCTGCTCATCGCTGCGCTGGCGCTCAGTGCTATCGGCGATGCGTTGCTGTCGCGCGACGGTGAAAAGGTTTTTGTCGGCGGGCTGGCCAGTTTTCTCGTGGCGCATGGGCTTTACATCGCGCTGTTCCTGCGCTCCGGCGAGGGGGTCCGGCTGCTCTCGGCCGAGCCGTGGCGCGCGGCGATTGCCGGGGCAATGGCCGTGTTCGCGCTCACCATGCATTTTGCGCTCTGGCGTCGTGTCGGCCCCGCCCTGCGCCTTCCGATCAGCGTCTATATCGCGACAATTTTTTTCATGGGCATTTCGGCTCTCACTCTGAGCAATCTCTGGGTCGTCGGCGGCGCCGTGCTGTTCATGGCGTCCGACGGGCTGCTCGCCGCGGAAAAGTTCCTGCTGACCGCTATCTCGCCGCACCGTATCTGGATGCGCCACGCGGTCTGGATGCTGTATTATGCCGCCCAGCTGGCGATCACGATGGGCTTCCTGCTGGATTAGGACTCCAGCCCGGTTCGGCCAGCTCGAAGGCGGCGAAATCGAAGCCCGGCGCCACGGTGCAGCCGGCCAGCGTCCACTCGCCCAAGCTGCGCGCCGACTGCCACCAGCCTGCCGGCACAACGATCTGCGGCCGCTCGCCCGCCGCCAGTGCCGTGCCGAGCACCTGCTCGATCACCGGCCCGTTTTCCCGATGCATCGACAGTGCCAACGGGGCGCCGGCATAGAAATGCCAGACCTCGGCGGCGTCCTTGACGCGGTGCCAGGCCGACACTTGCTCCTGCTCCAAAAGGAAATAGATCGCGGTCGAATGGCCGCGAGCGCCTTCCGCGCCATCGCGAAAGGTCTCGGCATACCAGCCGCCTTCCGGATGCGGTTTCAGGCCGAGCGCCGCGATGATTTCGGCGGAACTGGTCATTATTTCCAGCACATCATGGATGCCAGACCATCAACGGTGCTCAGAAATTATCCTTGCGCTTGCGAATTTCGGCGAACACTTCGGCGTCGGAGGCGTTCTCCATGCCGAGATGCTTTCGGATTGCCGGATCGTGCCAGCGTAGGAACGGATTGGTCGACAGCTCCTCGCCGATGGTGGTCGGCAGCGTCGGCTTGCCGTCGGCGCGCAGCGCCTCGATTTTCGCAGCGCGCTCCTTCAACGCCGAATTGGTCGGGTCGACGGTCAGCGCGAAGCGGGCGTTGGAAAGCGTGTATTCATGGCCGCAATAGACGACCGTCTCGGCCGGAAGCGCCGCGAGCTTCTTCAACGAATCGTACATCACCGGCGGCTTGCACTCGAACAGCCGGCCGCAGCCGAGCGCGAACAGCGTGTCGGCGGTAAACGCCACTTTCGACGCCGGCAGATGATAGGAGACATGGCCCGCCGTGTGGCCGGGCGTGGCGATCACGTCGATCCTCTCCTCGCCGAGGTGGATAACCGAACCCTGCTCGACGGTTTCGTCGATGCCGGGAATCTTGGCCCGTTCCGCCTCCGGTCCGACGATGCGCAGCTTGAACCGTTCCTTTAACGCCAGATTGGCCTCGACATGGTCGACATGGTGATGCGTGGTCAGGATCATCGTCGGCGTCCAGCCGGTGCGCTCGATCGCGGCCAGGATCGGCGCCTCCTCGGGCGCGTCGATGATCGCGGTCTGGCCGCTTTTCGGGTCATGCACCAGCACACCGAAATTGTCGCTGCGGCACATGAATTGTTCGATTTCAACCGGCATCGCATCTCTCCACTGGAGCGGTTCATCGTTTCACGGAAGCGCCGAACCGCTCTATCTCTTTGTTTTGCGCAATTCCGGACGGAAAACCGTTTCACACTTTTCCTGGAATTGCTCTAGAGCGCCGCGCGTCCAGTTGGACGCACAAAGGACGCTTCTGACACTTTTCACCTGCTGCATCGTGTCTTCCGAAATCGAAACCGATTTCTTGCCGATGCAGCAGTCGCCGCAGACATAGGGCGCTTGCCCGCGAATGTCATCCGTCTTTGTAGAACTGGGCGCCTTTGTTGAACTTGGACAGCATCGAAGATAGCGTGCCGCGCATGCATTCCGATATCGTCGACCTTCGCTCCTTTTATTCGACCACGCTCGGGCGATTGGCCGAACGCTCGATCACCATGGCGTTGTCCTCGATATGGGCTGTCGTGCCCAATGAGCGGCTGGTCGGCCTCGGCTACACCTTGCCGTGGCTGGAGCGGTTCGGCACCGATGCCGAACGTGTCTTTGCCTTCATGCCGGCAACGCAAGGCGCGGTGGTCTGGCCGGCCACCGGGCCGACCGCGACCGCGCTGGTCTTCGATGAGGAATTGCCGTTGGTCGATGCCTCCATCGACCGCATGCTGCTCGTCCATTCACTCGAACATGCCGAGAACCCGCGCGAGACGCTGAACGAAATCTGGCGGGTGCTGTCGCCCGCCGGCCGCGTCGTCATCGTCGTGCCCAACCGGCGCGGTGTCTGGGCCCGTTTCGAGCATACGCCGTTCGGCAGCGGCCGGCCTTTCTCGCGCGGCCAACTCACCGAATTGCTGCGCGAAGCGAATTTCACGCCCGCGGCCTGGTCCGACGCACTGTTCTTCCCGCCATCGCGGCGACGCTTCATGATGCGGTTCCACAATGTGCTGGAGCGCGCCGGCCGCAGGTTCTGGCCGATCTTTTCCGGCGTCATCGTCGTCGAGGCGCAGAAGCGGCTCTATCAGGGTGTGCCGGTCGTCCAGCGCGCCTCTCGCCGCGTCTTCGTGCCGGTTTTCTCGCCGCATGGGGCCACAAGGCTCGGCCGGATATCGCCGACCGGGAACGCGCCGTCGCCGGGCCGTCGATGACGTTTTCGTGATCGGAATCGCGCTTTTTCCCACCTATCTGTCGTGGGCGGGTTTGCTACCCGATTGAGTCGACTTGTTCACCGGTTTCAGCACCGCTTGCGAAGGGTCTTCATCAATGGCCGATCATCCGGATTTCGAGGCCAGCGCCAAGCCGATTGCCGCGTCGGTCGAAGCCAGCAGCCTGCGCGACCAACTGGCGACAATCAGGCTGGCGCTGGCGAAGTCGCCGATCCGCAAACAACTGCTCTGGGCTTGCCTCGGCATCGTCGCCGTCATTGTGGCAACCTCGATCGGGCAGGTTCTGCTCAATCGTTGGAACGAGCCCTTTTATGACGCGCTGGCTCGGCGCGATATGCAGGGTTTCCTGCACCAGCTTCTGGTGTTTGCCGCCATCGCCGGCGGGCTTGTGGTGCTCAATGTCGGCCAGACCTGGCTCGACCAGACGATCCGGCTGAAGCTGCGTGAGGCGTTGACCCTCGATCTGATCGGTGAATGGATGCGGCCGGCGCGGGCTTTCCGGCTCGCCAACGCCGGCGCCATCGGCGTCAACCCCGACCAGCGCCTGCAGCAGGATGCCGGGCATCTCTCCGATCTTTCTACAGGTCTCGGCATAGGGCTATTGCAGTCGTTCATTCTGCTTGTTTCGTTCGTCGGCGTCCTATGGTCGCTGTCTTCCGGCTTCGTCTTCCATGTCGGCGGCTATTCGCTGGCGATTCCGGGCTACATGGTGTGGGCCGCAATCCTCTATGCCGGCACCGCCTCCTGGCTGAGCTGGCTGGTCGGACGGCCGCTCATCCGCTTCAACAGCGACCGCTATACGCGCGAGGCGGAGCTGCGCTCCTCGGTGGTCCGCGTCAACGAGAATGTCGATGCCATCGCGCTTGCGCACGGCGAGGCCGACGCGCGACGGCGGCTTGAGCTCGACCTCGGCACGGTGCTGGGCGCGATACGGCGCATCTACAGCGCCCAGATCAATCTTTCCTGGGTGACCGACACCTATGGCTGGATCACTGTCGTCGCGCCGATCCTCGTCGCCGCGCCGGTCTATTTCGCCGGTGACATCAGCTTCGGCGGGCTGATGATGGCTGTCGGCGCCTTCAACCAGGTGCATTCCTCGTTGCGCTGGTTCATCAACAATATCGGCGGCATCGCCGATTGGCGCGCCACGCTGATGCGCGTCGCCGATTTCCGCATCGCGCTTGCCGAAACGGATGTGCTCCACCATAGCGAGAGGCGCATCGAGTTCGGCGAAAATCCGGACGGCAGGCTGACATTCGACAAGCTCGAAATTGCGTCGCGGGATGGATGCACCAAGCTCGCCGAGCCCCATGTCGAGATCCGCGCCGGCGAGCGCGTCATGATCACCGGAGATCCGCGCGCCGGCAAGACGCTGTTCTTCCGCGCCATTGCCGGTCTGTGGCCGTGGGGAAGCGGGCGGATCGGCATGCCGGCCGGAGAGGTGCCGGCCTTCGTTCCCCGAAAACCCTATTTCCCGCTCGGCACGCTGCGCGAGGTGCTCGACCACGCCGATGCCGCGGTCAGCGACGCCGAGATCTCGGCGGTGCTTGCCGAGGTCGGTCTCGGGCGGCTGTCATCCTCGCTCGACCGGCCGGCGCGCTGGGAGCGCGAATTGAGCGATGACGAGCAGCGCCTGCTTGCCTTTGCCCGGCTGGTCTTGCGGCAGCCGAAATGGGTGATCATCGATGAGGCTTTGGACACGTTCGACGGCGCGACGCTGCGGCGGGTGCTGTCGATGCTGGAGGCGCGTCTTGCCGACGCCGCGATCCTCAATATCGGCCGTGGCCAGCAGAATATTGAATTCTTCCCGCGCTCATTGGCGATCGTGAAAGATTTCGAGCGACCGGCTCTCAAGCCAGTCCGCGTCAGGGCCGGCGCGATCGAACCACCCCCGGCCGTCGCCAAAGCCCACCAACAGGCATAGCCGGCCGTAAGCTTTATTTTGCCGTGATCGCGGCGAAAGATTGCCGGCATCGTTCGGAAGCCTGCGGCGTTGGATTCATGCGACACGCTTTGAGTCTTTGCTTCGATGCTTGTCGTTACCCCAAAACCGCTGCGCGCTTTTGGGCGACCTGCGTCTGCCTGCTTGCCTGCCTTGCCCGTGCCCAGGCAGCACCTTTGGCCGCGCCTGCCGACACCATTGCCGTGGACGTCGAACTGGTGCTGGCGGTCGACATCTCGCACTCGATGGACGAAAAGGAATTCGCCCTGCAGCGCGCCGGCTATGTCAAGGCGCTGCGCCACCCCGACTTCATCAATGCGGTGCGTTCGGGCGTGAACGGCCGCATTGCGCTGGCCTATTTCGAATGGGCAGGCACCGTCCGCGACGACGCCGTCATTGCCTGGCAGGTCATCGACGATGCCGAGAGCGCCGAGGTATTCGCCGGCAAGATCGAGGCGCGCCCGTTCAGGAGCTTTCGCGGCACCTCGATTTCCAGTGCGCTCGCCTTCGGCGCCAAGCTTTTGGATGGAGCCGCCTTCGACGCGACGCGCAGCGTCATCGACATCTCAGGCGATGGCCCCAACAATATCGGGATGCCCGTCGCCACGACACGCGACGCCGCGATAGCAAAGGGCATCGTCATCAATGGCCTGCCGATCCTGATGAGCCCGTCGCCCAGCTTCAGCCATCTCGACCAATACTATGCCGAGTGCGTCACTGGCGGGCCAGGCTCCTTCGTGCTGCCGGTCTATGCCGCTTCGGAATTCGTGACCGCCATACGCCGCAAGCTGGTCCTCGAGGTCAGCGGTGTTACCGATCCTAATGCCGGTCCCGGGGCCGATCCCGGGTCCGTCCCGGTCGACGCGGCAGCACCGGTCGACTGTTTGCAAGGCGAGCGCGGTCGGCGGTTTTTCTCCGATCCGTATTTTCCGGAACTTGATCGTTAGACCTCGACGAACGGCGATCAGTCCCAGATGTCTCCGGACTCGGGCCGGCTGGCCGAAGCGACGGGTCGCCGTTATCGCTTCAGCAGGAACACCGCCTGCTGGCCAAAGAAATTCCAGAACCACCATGGCATCGACAGGCCGATTTTCTGGCCATTGGCGTCGAGCGCGGTTGCCTTTTCCACCGTTGCGCCGAGCTCTTCGCAGAGATTGACGAAGTCGCGGATGGTGCAGAAATGGATGTTGGGCGTGTCGTACCAGGAATAGGGCAGGTCCTTGGTCACCGGCATCCGCCCTTCGACGAACAGCGAAAGGCGAACCCGCCAGTGGCCGAAATTGGGGAAGGAGACGATGGCGTGGTTGCCGATCCTGAGCAACTCGTCGAGCACCAGCTTCGGGTTGCGGGTCGCCTGCAAGGTCTGCGACAGGACGACGAAATCAAAACCCTTGTCGGGATAGAATTTGAGGTCCTTGTCGGCGTCGCCCTGGATGACGGACAGGCCGCGTGCCACGCATTCGTTGACGCCGCGCTGCGACAGTTCCATCCCACGGCCGTCGACCTGCTTCGTTGCCTGCAGCAATTCGAGCAGCAGGCCATCACCGGAGCCGACGTCCAGCACCCGCGACTGCGGCGGGATGAGATCGGCGACGACTTCGAGGTCGACGCGCTGGGCGTGGTTGACACTCATGATCGTGCCTCTTGACTGGCGCATGACCTTGATCCGAAAAGTCTGCAACTTTTCGGGGCCATGCGCTGATGCCTGGCGCAAGATGCCGGTTCGAACAGGCTGTAATCTTTGGGGGTCATGCGCTGAGCCCCCTGGCGCGGGCCGCCGACGCGATGAAGCCGTTGATGGCGGCGAACAGCTCCGGCTCGTCGAGCAGGAAGGCGTCGTGGCCGCGATCGGTCTCGATCTCGACGAAGGACACCGAGGCGCCGGCCGCGTTCAGCGCGTGAACGACCGAGCGGCTCTCCTCGGTCGGGAACAGCCAGTCGCTGGTGAAGGAGACCAGGCAGAAACGGGTCCTGGTGCCGGCAAAGGCGTCGGCCAGCCGGCCGCCATGATCGGCGGCGAGGTCGAAATAGTCCATCGCCCGGGTCATGTAGAGATAGGAGTTGGCGTCGAAGCGGTCTACGAAGGTCATGCCCTGATGGCGCAGATAGCTCTCAATCTGGAAGTCGGCGTCGAAACCGAAGGTGAGCGCTTCACGGTCCTGCAGGTTGCGGCCAAACTTCCGGTGCAGGGCCGCCTCCGACAGATAGGTGATGTGAGCGGCCATCCGCGCCACAGCCAGTCCCTTTTCCGGGCGCTTGCCCTGCTCGAAATACTTGCCGCCATGCCAGTCGGGATCGGCCATCACCGCTTGCCGGCCGACCTCATGGAAGGCGATGTTCTGCGAGGAATGGCGCGCGCCGGTGGCGATCGGCAGCGCTGAGAAAACGCGCTCCGGATAGCTCGACGCCCATTGCAGCACCTGCATGCCGCCCATCGAGCCGCCGAGCACCGAGAACAGTTTTTCGATGCCGAAATGGTCGACCAGCATCAACTGCGCCCGCACCATGTCGCGGATGGTGATGATCGGCAGGTCGAGCCCGTACGGCTTGCCGGTGGCGGGATTGGTCGAGGCGGGGCCGGTCGAGCCGAGGCAGCCGCCGATGACGTTCGAGCAAATGACGAAGAAGCGGCTGGTGTCGATGATCTTGCCGGGGCCGATCAGCACTTCCCACCAGCCCGGCTTGCCGGTCACTGGATTGGTGCTGGCGACATGCTGGTCGCCGGTCAGTGCATGGCAGACGAGGATGGCGTTGGAGCGGGCGTCGTTGAGCGTGCCGTAGGTCTTGTAGGCGATCTGGAACGGCGACAGCAGCGTGCCGGCATCGAGCTTGAGCGGCTTGTCGGCGCCGAACCGCAACACCGGGCTCGACGGCTCGTCGGCCTCGTTGTTGGTTCTTTTCGTGCGCAGCGCGACCATCGCATCCTCTTACATTAACCCATCGTGTTTTCCGAAAGTCGATTAAGATTTTCGGGTCGATGCGACTGTCCGGCCGGCTGCGGACAACAAAAAAACCGGCATTGCCTTCGCAAAGCCGGTTACAAGATGCAAACGGCCCTTTAGCGAGTTGTTTAACGTGGCTGCAAGCCGACCGGCCAAATCACCACGGGATTTCGCCTTCTTCTAGGACCGGCGCGCCTCGCCGTCAACGGCCAGCCACGCACCGATCATTGCCGCCTCTCGACATTCCAGGCCACGGCTTGTATTTCCGCGGCGGCTTCCAGTGTGGCGGATCCGAAATTCGCATCGCGTTGGAGCAGCGGAAGCGTTCTCGACGGATTTTTGCAATATGAACCAAGTATCGGATCAGGCACGTCCAACGCCCCGCGCGGGGATCATGGACATCGAAGCCTATGTGCCGGGCAAAAGCACGGCGCCGGCCGGCGTTGCCAAGGTCCACAAATTGTCGTCGAACGAGAACCCGCTCGGCCCCTCGCCGAAAGCAATAGAAGCCGCGCGCGACGTCGCGGCCAAGCTCGACATATATCCCGACGGCACCGCCAGGCGCCTGCGGGAGGCGATCGCCGAGGTGCATGGCCTCAACCCGGCGAACATAGTTTGTTCCAATGGTTCCGACGAGATTCTGGGCCTGCTTGCGCAGACCTATCTCGCGCCGGGCGACGAGGCTGTGATCACCGAACACGGATTCATGGTCTACAAGATCTACATCCAGTCGGCAGGTGCTGTCCCGGTCTCGGTCAAGGAAACCAAGGAGCGCGCCGACGTCGATGCGATCCTCGCTGCGGTGACGCCGCGTACGCGGATCATTTTCCTCGCCAATCCCAACAACCCAACCGGCACCTATTTGCCGTTCCAGGAGGTGCGCCGCCTGCATGCTGGCCTGCCTCGAAACGTGCTTCTGGTGCTGGATGCAGCCTATGCCGAATATGTCCACCGCAACGATTATGAAGCCGGCGTCGAACTGGTGGCTGGTGCGGAAAACGTGGTTATGACCCGCACCTTCTCCAAGCTCGGCCTTGGCGGTGCGCGGATCGGCTGGATGTACGCGCCGATGCATGTCATCGATGCGATCAACCGGGTGCGGGGTCCCTTCAACGTCAACGCGACGGCAATCGAGGCCGGCATTGCCGCGATCCGCGACCGCGCCCATGTCGAGCGAAGCGTGGCGCATAACGAGACCTGGCTGACCTGGGTCAGCGAGGAATTGACCAGGCTCGGACTGCGGGTGACGCCGAGCGTCGGCAATTTCGTCCTCATCCACTTTCCCGAGGACAAAAAACATTCTGCGGCAGCCGCGGACGATTACCTCTGTGCGCGCGGCTACATATTGCGGCGCGTTTCCGGTTACGGCTTCCCAAATGCGCTGCGCATGAGCATCGGCACCGAAGAGGCCAATCGCGGCGTTGTCGCCGCCCTCGCGACATTTCTGAAAAGCTAGAACACCATGACATCACCGATGTTCGAAAAGATCGCGCTGGTCGGCATCGGCCTGATCGGCTCGTCGCTGGCCCGCGTCATCCATCGGGAAGGCCTTGCCGGTCACGTCGCCATCTCGACGCGCAGCGAAACGACGCTGGCGCGGGCGAAGCAACTCGGCCTCGGCTCCTCCTACACGACTGATGCGAAAGAGGCGGTCGGCGATGCCGACCTGGTCATCGTTTCGGTGCCGGTCGGTGCTTCAGGCGAGGTCGCCGAGGAAATCGCGCCGGCGCTGAAGCCGGGCGCCATCCTCACCGATGTCGGCTCGACCAAGGCGTCCGTCATCGCGCAGATGCAGCCGCATGTGCCTGCCGGCGTGCATTTCATTCCCGGCCATCCGCTGGCCGGCACTGAAAAATCGGGTCCGGACGCCGGCTTTGCCGAACTGTTCGAAAACCGCTGGTGCATCTTCACGCCGTTGCCCGGCACCGATCCGGCCGCCTTGGAAAAGCTCTCGGAATTCTGGCGCCGTTGCGGCTCCAACATCGATACGATGGATCCCCAGCATCACGACATGACATTGGCCATCGTCTCGCACCTGCCGCACATCATCGCCTATAATATCGTCGGCACCGCCGACGACCTGGAGTCGGTGACCAAGTCCGAGGTCATCAAATATTCGGCCTCCGGCTTTCGCGACTTCACGCGCCTTGCCGCTTCCGACCCGACGATGTGGCGGGACGTCTGCCTGCACAACAAGGATGCCATCCTCGAAATGCTGGCGCGGTTCTCGGAGGATCTGGCCTCGCTGCAGCGGGCGATCCGCTGGGGCGACGGCGAAAAGCTGTTCGACCTGTTCACCCGCACCCGCGCCGTGCGCCGCTCGATCATCGAGGCCGGCCAGGACATCGACGTGCCGGACTTTGGCCGGCAGGCAGTCGAGCATCCGGCCAAGGGATAGAGCATCGGACCCGAACCGGTTTTAGGTGAAATCCGATGCTCAAGCAAAAGATAGAGCGGCGGTACCATCCGATTTGAAGGCCGCCTCGCGCTCAATCCGGCCAGTGAGCCGCCATCATCGCCAGTGTCTCGGCCCTGTCCGGCGCGCCCAGCCTGCCGCCGAAGCGCAGGCATTTGAGCGCGGCGGCGGCGCTGGCAAAGCGCAATGTCCGTTCGATCGGCATGGCCTCGGCCAGCCCGACGGCAAAGGCGCCATGAAACACGTCGCCGGCGGCAAGCGTATCCACTGCCTTGATCCTTGGCGCGGCGACGTGGCGCACCGACGCCACCGAACGGTCGAACCACCAGCTTCCCGCTGCGCCGCCGGTCACCGCTACGAATGCATCGGTGCGTCTGGCCAGCGCTTCACAGGCCTCCTGCGGGCCTCGCTCCTCGCCGCAGAGGATGAACGCCGCCGGCTCCGACGCGACGATGTGCGAGGCGAGCGGAAACAGCCGTTCCAGCACGGCCCGTGGCGCGGTGTCGGCATCGAGTATGGCTGGACGGCCGTTTGCGCGCGCCGCCGTCAGGGCCAGAGCTGCCGCGCCCGGCCAGCGCACGTCGACCAGGACGGCGTCGAATGCGGTGAGATCCTGAATGGGGAGCGCTTCGGGGTCGGCCTGCGCGAGCTTGTCATAGAATGGAACAATAATGCGCTCGCCATTGGTGTCGACCAGGATGGCCGACAGTGCCGACCGCGCGCCGGCGACGCGCCGGACAAAGCTGCAATCGACGCCTTCGGCCTCAATGCCTGCGACCAGCTGATCGCCGACGAGGTCGTCTCCCGCGCTCGCCCACAGCGATACCTCCGCGCCGAGGCGGCGTGCGGCGCAGGCCGCGCTCGAAGCCATGCCCGAGGCGATCTGGACGCCGTCGGACGCGATGAACTTGCCCTGACGCGCCGGAAGCGTGTCGACGCGAAGGATCGTATCGAGCGTCAGCGCGCCAACACTCAGGAGCTTCACCGGGCGGTTCATCTATCTTCCTGTTTGGCCATGGTCTTTCCGAACTGGAGGTTCGCAATCATCGCCTAATCAACCGGCTTGATGCTGCCCAGAGGGATAAAACCGAGCGAGGCCTTGCCCTTGACGATCTTGAGCGGCATCGACGGTTCGTTGCCAAGCAGCGCCAGCCCGGCAAAGCCGGTTTTGATCTGGCTCTTCTGCTCGGGAATGGCTTTGCCGAGGATTTCCGCCACCGCCTTCGGATCGCTGAACCTGATCATCAAATCGGCGTCGATCAGCCCGTCGGCATCGACCGAGACCGGCCCGGAAACGGTGACGCGCGCGCTTCCCGACGACAGATCGAGCTTGCCGATATCCACCGCCTGGCCGCGCAGGCTCTCTGTTTGTGTCTTGATCAGCGCCACGCCGTTCTTCAGCGTCACGTCGCCGCTGCCGTCGAGCGGCGGCAGCACGCGGCCATCGATCGCGCCCGGATCGATTTCGAGATCGGTAAAACCCCCGGCATAGTCGATGTCCTGGCCGTTCGGACGCAATTCTCCGACCGCTGTCCCAGCGCTGAACAGCTCGACCGGGTCTGTGCCATCGGCGGGATCGGTCTGGGCTGACAGAGCCTCTGCCTCCAGTGAAACGCGCTGGGGCAGGGGCCAGGACAGTTTGACGTTCGCTCGCAGATTATCCCAGTCGATCCACAGCGGCGCCATCCCCGGCACGGAGGTCCTGAGCGGCCCCTGCAGGTCGGCGCCAGGGGACAGGATCTGGGTGATGTGCGTGACTGCTTTAAGGCTGCCGAGCGAGGCGGCGACGTTCCTGCTGTCGTCCTGATAAGCCAGGCTGTCGCAGGTAACGGCGAAGCTTAAGGGGTAGCCGCTGACCGTGAGATTGACGCAGTCCGCCTCGATGCCATTGCCGTTGAACTCGGCCACCGCTTTGCCGGCTTCGCTCTTGACCTTGTCTGCCAGGTAGAACCAGCCGGCGCTGTAGAGGCCAAACAGCACGACGATGAAAACGCCGAGCCAGAACAGCCGGCGGAGAAAATTCGGCGGGCGTTCGTCATTTGACGTCATGCTGCGGCTCTCGTTGGCGCGTGTTGCAGAGGTGTCGTTTCCGGCAAGATCGGGTAGACGGAGACGGATTGAAAAAAACACCGATTCCAGTGCGGTGCTGCAACCAGGCTTGGCGATATGGGCGATTTTTGGGTTTTTGGCTACGGCTCGCTGATCTGGCGGCCGGGATTTGCGCATGTCGAGACGCGGCGGGCCCGCCTCCATGGCTATCGCCGCTCGCTGTGCGTCTACTCCTTCGTGCATCGCGGCACGCGCGAACGGCCCGGCCTGGTGCTCGGCCTCGACCGTGGCGGCTCCTGCATCGGGCTGGCTTTCCGCGTCCCCGGCGATCTGCGCAACGAGGTCATCACCTATCTGCGCGAACGCGAGCTGGTCACCAATGTCTATCTCGAGCGCATGCTTAGCATTCGCCTCGACAAGGGGGACACGCGTGAGGCCGACAAGGGTGGGGGCGACACAGACGGAGGCGAGACGGTCGAGGCTGTCGCCTATGTCGTCGACCGTACCCACGAGCAATATGCCGGTGCGCTCGATGCGGCCGATGCGGCGAGCGTCGTTCGCGGCGCCGTCGGCCAGTCGGGAAAGAATGAGGACTACGTGTCCAGCACGCTGGAGCACCTCGAGGCGCTGGGGATCCGCGACCATTGGCTGGAAGAGGTGGCGAAACGGATCGCGCCTTTGTGAAGCGCTGGTCGGTGGAAAAGTCCGCCGGCCCTTTGACGTTGGTGCGACCCGCCATAGGTTAAGCCGGTCACGGGGCTTTTCGCCCGCTTCTTTCCATTCCCCACGGAGATCAGTCTTGCAGAAACGTCGTCTCGGTCAAACCGACCTGTCCATCGCGCCGCTGGTTCTGGGTGGCAACGTCTTCGGCTGGACCGCCGACGAGAAAACCTCTTTCGACCTGCTCGACCGGTTCGTCGGCGCCGGCCTCAACGCCATCGACACCGCCGATGCCTATTCGCGCTGGGTTCCCGGCAACAAGGGCGGCGAATCCGAAACGATCATCGGCAAATGGATGAAAAGCCGCGGCAATCGCGACAAGGTTGTGGTGATCACCAAGGTCGGGTCGGACATGGGGCAGGGCAGGAAAAACCTCTCCGCGGCCTATATCGAAAAGGCCATCGATGCGTCGCTGCAGCGGCTGCAGACCGAAGTCGTAGATCTCTATCTGTCGCACTGGCCGGACCCGGCCACCCCCTACGAGGAAACGCTCGGCGCCTATCAAAAGCTGCTCGACAAGGGCAAGATCCGCCACGTTGGCGCCTCCAATCTCGATGCTGGCCAGTTGCGCGCCGCGCTGGACGTGGCAAGCTTGCGGGGCCTGCCGCGCTATTCGGTGCTGCAGCCGGAATACAATCTCTACGATCGCGCCTCTTTCGATGGACCGCTGCGCGATTTGTGCATGGCCGAGGACATCGGCGTCATCACCTATTTCAGCCTCGCCAAGGGGTTTTTGAGCGGCAAGTACCGCAGCGAAGCCGATCTCGGCAAAAGCGCGCGTGGCGACGACGTGAAGAACTATCTCAACGCGCGCGGCATGCGCGTCCTGGCGGCACTCGACGCCGTGTCGGCACGTCACGCGGCCAAGCCGGCGGAAGTGGCGCTCGCCTGGGTGATTGCGCGGCCCGGCGTCACCGCGCCGATCGCCAGTGCCACGACATTGGATCAGGTAGACAGCCTCGTCCGCGCCGCATCATTGGAGTTCGGTCCGGACGATATCGTCGAGCTCGACAGCGCGAGTGCTTAGACGCCAGCGCGAAGCGGTGGCTTGATCAAACAGCAACCAAGAACCGGGCGCGGCCTGCGCCGGAAAGGCTCCCTGCACGATCGTTCAAGACACCCTGTTGTGCCCTGCCATACCATTGCCGGCATCGCCTGGATACTGGTGTACAGATGGCCGAACAGGTCTTTTCCCATCCGGAACTATGGCAGCAATTGCTCGCGCTTGTGCTGGCATCGGCGGTCGTGATGGGCAGTCCGGGGCCGACGACGATAAGCGTCACCGCCGTCGGCGCCGCCTTCGGCCTGCGCGATTCGCTCCGCTATGCCTCGGGTATCATTCTTGGTACGGTCGCCGTGCTTTTGGTCGTGGCGACGGGCATTACGACCATGCTCGCCTCTGTGCCGACGCTCACACCGCTCCTGGCGGTGGCATCCGCAGCCTACATCCTCTACCTCGCCTTCAAGATAGCAACGGCCCCGCCTCTGGCAGCGCGTAGCGGCGGGGCGGCACGTCCCACATTTCTCGGCGGGTTTCTGCTGGCCGTCGCCAACCCGAAAGCCTATGTGGCGATTGCCGCCGTATTTGCCGGCACGTCGTCCGCCGGTGAGCTCGATGCAGGGCTCAGGCTGGCGGTCCTCGCTTCGATGATCGTCGCCATCCATGTCCTGTGGCTTCTCGCCGGGGCGGCCTTTGCGCGCTTCCTGCGCAAGCCGCTGGCCTCGCGGATCATCAATCTGACGTTCGCGGCAACACTGGTTTTGACCACGGCGCTGGCTGTGATTCCTTAGGGGATAGTAGCCGACCAAGCAGATGGTTCAGGCCGGGGTACCGGAGCCAAGTTCCCTCAGCCGCTTTACCGCCGTCGGCGGCATTGGCGGCGGGTTGGGCGCCTGGGACGCCTCGATGAGCAGCTGGTCGCAGGCGGCTTCCGTCTCGCCGATCAGCCGTTCCATGAATTCTTCCTTGCCCAAACCCGCCGGGATCGGCGGCAGGAAGCGGGCCTTGATCGTGCCGGGATAGCGCAGGAATTTCCGCCGCGGCCAGTAGAGGCCGGCGACATGGGCGACCGGCACCACCGGAATGCCAAGCTGGATATAGAGCTCGACGATGCCGTATTTATAGGCCGGCTCGTCGCCCGGCGCCCGGCGCGTGCCCTCGGGATAGATGATCAGTTGGCGGGGATTGCGCGCCAGTTCCTGCCTGGTCGCGGCGACCACCGCTTTCAGCGCCTTCGAGCGGCTGCCGCGGTCGACCGGGATCATCCGCATTTTCAGGATGTACCAGCCGAAGAACGGGATCCAGGTCAGTTCCCGCTTCAGGATGTAGATCGGATCCTGCAGGAACGGGAAAAAGGCGATCGCGTCCCAGAAGGACTGATGCTTCGGCGCCAGGATGAAGGAACCCTCGGGCAGGTTTTCCTGGCCGGTGATCTCGCTTTTGGTGCCGGCGATCTTGTCATAGAGCCACATGCTGGTGTGTGACCAGAATTTCGGCACGAACCAGGCGCGGTGGCGCGGCGACAGGAAATAGTACGGGGTCCAGAGGATCATCTGGACGATCAGATTGACGTAGAAGACGAAGTTGAACGCCAGCGAGCGGACATAAAGCATGCAGGAAGAGCCCGGTGAGGAGGTGTGCGTTGGTTACACCAAGCGCGGGCAAAAAGGAAACGGTGCGATGGCCCGTTCGTCAGGTCTGCCACGTCTCTTGCACCAGCCGTTTCTTCAGGCGTGGGGCGGCGAAATCGAAGAACGCACGCAGTTTCACCGGCAGCAGACCCTGGCCGGCATGCACGAGGCTGACCGGCCATGGCTGCGGCTCGAATGCCTCCAGCACGGTGCGGAGGGTGCCCGACCGCACTGCAGCTGTGATCTGGTAGGAAAGCACCCTCGTCAACCCGATGCCGGCAATCGCGGCATCGATCGCCGCTTCCGCGGTGTTGACCCGAAGCCGTGAGCGGATCGGAATGGTGAGTTCGGTCTTGCCCGTGGCAAAAGTCCATGCGGCGGGAGCGGTGAGTCCCTCGAAGGTGACGCAGTCGTGTGCCGCGAGGTCTTTCGGCGTCCGCGGTGTGCCGTGCTCGGCCAGATAGGCAGGGCTCGCGCAAACAACGCGCCGAATCGAGCCGATGCGGGTGGCCACCAGGCTGGAGTCGGGAAGCTGGCCGATGCGGACGGCGAGATCGATGTGCTCCTCGGTCAATTGGGTTATCCGGTCCGCAAGCATCAGCCGAATAGCCACGTCGGGGTAGGCAGCGAGAAAGCCGGTGACGACCGGCAGCACATGCAGGCGGCCAAAGACGATCGGTGCGGTGATGATCAGTTCGCCTGTCGGGGCGCTGTATTCGCCGGCGGCAGTCCGCTCGGCCTCGCCGACCTCGTCGAGAATGCGACGGCAGGCAGCGAGGTAGGCGTGACCTGTGTCGGTCAGCGTCAGCTGCCGCGTCGATCGATTCAGAAGACGCGTCTTCAGATGCCGCTCCAGGTCGGAGACCTTGCGGCTGACCGTTGCAAGCGGGATGCCGAAACGGCGTCCGGCGGCCGAAAGGCTGCCGGCCTCCTCCGCGGCGACAAAAAGCGACATGGCCTCGAGGCGATCCATATTTCTCCCGGAAAATGGAAGGATAGGTTGCAAATATGGCATCTACATCCGAGCGATGGAAGGGGCCATGTTTTGGCGGCGAGCTGATCAACGAGAAGGAATGCCGATGCCCCGTATCCCTACACCAGCGTCCATAGAGGCCGCGCCTGCTGCGTCGCAGCCGATGTTACATGCCGTCGAGAAGCAACTCGGCGTCGTGCCTAACCTCTTCAGGCTTGTTTCCAATAGCCCGGCTGCGCTTGAAGGCTATCTCAGCCTGTCTGGAGCGCTTGCCAAAGGCCGACTGCCCGCGCCGACGCGCGAGCGCATTGCTCTGGCGGTTGCGGAGGTCAATGGCTGCAACTACTGCCTTTCCGCTCACACCTATCTCGGCAAGAATCTCGCCAAGCTTGATGATGCCGAAATGGTCGCCAATCGCGCGGGCAGTTCCAACGATCTCAAGGCCGCCGCAGCCGTGCGTTTCGCCACCAAGATTGCGCGCGACCGCGGCCATATCGGTGACGAGGATCTCAGCGCCGTCAGGCTCGCAGGCTACGACGATGCGCAGATCATCGAGATCGTCCAGCATGTCGCTCTCAATGTCTGGACCAACTATGTCAATGAGGTCGCCAGGACGGAAATCGACTTTCCGGTCGTTTCTGCCCGCAGGGCAGCCTGAGTCAGTCGCAAGGGAGTTCCCATGTCTGAAAGCCGCCCGCCGCTCCCGCCATTCACCGCCGAGACCGCCGCGCAGAAGGCACGCATGGCTGAGGCTGCCTGGAACTCCCGTGATCCGGCACGGGTCGCGCTTGCCTACACAATCGACAGCCGCTGGCGCAACCGGGCCGAGTTCCTGCAAGGGCGCGAGGCTATCCAGACATTCCTCACACGCAAATGGGGTCGCGAACGCGACTACCGGCTCATCAAGGAGGTCTGGGCCTTCCGCGACAACCGTATCGCCGTGCGTTTCGCTTATGAATGGCACGACCACAGCGGCTCGTGGTTTCGCAGCTACGGCAATGAGAACTGGGAGTTCGATGAGCTTGGATTGATGCGCCTGCGCATCGCCAGCATCAACGACCTGCCGATCCTCGAGGCCGACCGCAAATATCATTGGCCGCTTGGCCGCCGGCCGGACGGTCATCCCTCTCTATCGGAACTCGGCCTTTGAAGGAGGCTTTCGATGAATGCTCAAGTCATCACCAGCGATGTCGCCTTTACGCCAACCGTCAAGGCGATCCAGGCCCGCAAAGGCTCACGCGAGGCCTATGCCCGCGTCGAACAGCGCGGCAGTTGGCAAGCTGATATCACGCCCGATCTCGCCGCCTTCATCGAGGCGCAGACCAGCGTCTTCCTGTCGACGGCCAATGGTGAGGGCCAGCCCTACATCCAGCATCGCGGCGGGCCGGCCGGCTTCCTCAAGGTGCTTGACGAGCGGACGATCGGCTTCGTCGATTTCTCTGGCAACAGGCAATTCATCACCCAGGGCAATCTGGACGACAACCCGCGCGCTTTCCTGTTCCTGATCGACTATGCGCATCGGCAGCGCATCAAGATTTGGGGCACCGCGCGGGTCGTCGAGCAGGACGCCGAACTGATGGCGAAGCTGCTGCCGGAAGGCTACAAGGCGCGCCCGGAGCAGATCATCCTGTTCACGGTTTCGGCCTGGGATTCCAATTGCCCGCAGCACATTCCACAGCGTTTCGAAGCGGCCGATGTGGCGGCGGCGCTGGCTGAGCGGGACAAGCGTATCGAACGTCTCGAACACGAGATCACGCGGCTGCGCAGCGTCTCAAGCGCCACGCTCAAGGAATGATAGCGCTGCCGGTTCCAGATCGGCTCAGTTCGGCGCAACAGCCTCGGCCAGCGCGATGCCGGTTGGCGTTGGCTTGACCGGCACGATGCCGCGCGCCAGCGCCAGCAGATATTTGTTGTATTCGGTGAACAGCACGCGCAAGGCTCTCGGCTTGGTCAGCCAGCCGCCATTGCCAAGATTGCTGTTGACCACCGGATAGGGCTCGAGCTTGGCCTTGTGCAGCAGCCGGCCCATTTCCAGCAGGCTGCGCGGCATGTGATAGTTGTTGGTGACGAGAATCACGGTGCCATAGGCGTGGTCTTCCACCCACTTGGCACTTTCCTCGGCATTGCCGATCGTGTCGAGCGCGGCACGGTCGATGTCGACGCAGCAGGAAAACAATTCCTTGTCGCCGCGGGTCGCGACCTGAAGCTGGCGGCGGCTGGCGGAAGGATGCACGCCACTGATCAGCAGCCGCTCGCCCTTGCCGGACGCCAGCAGGCCCATGGCCGCGTCGAGACGCGAATGGCCGCCGGTCAGCACGATGATGGCATCGGCCCTTGCCGGATTGGCGGGCGTCGCGAGACGGCTGACGGTGCTGGCGAACCAGCCAAAGCCGCCGGCAAACAACGTTGCCAGCACGAGCAGAAAGAAAGCTGAGATGCGTAGCGCGCTCACCAATCGGCGGGGCTTGACGCGCTCGCTAGAACGCGTGATCACCAAGGGCAACTGTCCAGCCATTCCGGTCGAGTCGCGCGCGTCCATCGTCCTTATCGTTAACTCCGAAATACGGCGTTTAGTAGGTCGGAAAGCACAAATTTCGTTACGCTAATTCTCTATTCGTGATCACCCTGCGTCCGGCTGGCGGACATCGATGTCGCTGAGATAGGTGACGACGGTGACATGGGAGGTTGCCGCCGTCAGCGCACCGATGACCAGCACCATGAGAACAACGCCGAGATAGCCCGCCGAACCGATGGCGAAATTGCCGAACAGGGCGGTCGCCTGATCGGCCTGCGGCGTCGCCATGTTTCGCGACGACCACCACGAGAAGACGATGAAGACGAACACCGCCGCCGCACCCCCGGCGGCGGCGCCCTTCATGCCGGTGACGAGAAAGTGGTGGCGGAATTCGCGCGCGATAAAGCGCGCTTCGGCGCCGACGAAATGCAGCACCTCGATGATGTGGCCGTTGCCGGCCATGGCGCCGCGCGTCGCGAACACCACGGTCAGCACGGTTGCCGCCAGCATCAGCGCCAACACGGCGATGCCGATGGTCACCGTGGTGCGGGCCATGGCGACCAGCCGGTCGACCCAGGTGCGATGGTCGTCAAGCGAGGCACTGGGCAGTTTCGGCGTGATCGCGGCGCGCATTGCGGCGAAATCGGGAGGGTTGGTCTCGTCTATGGTGACGATGATCAGACGCGGCACCGGCAGCTCGTCGATGTTGAGACCCGAACCCAGCCAGGGTTCCAAAAGCCGCGCCGTGGCATCGCGGTCGACGATCCTGGCGCTCTTCACGCCAGAGAATTCGCCGGCGATCTGCGAGGCCTGGGCAAGTGCTGCCTCGATGTCGAGGCCGTCCATCGGCTTGATCTGGATCGTCGCCTCGCGTGAGATCTGGTTCTCCCAGACCGAGGCGGTGTCGCGCACCAGCGTCACCGCGCCGAAGGTCAGGCAGGAGAGGAATGTCATGATGGCGATCACCAGGACCAGCGCCCGGCCGGCGATGTTCTGGGCGGGCACGATCGGCGCCATCTTGCGCTGAACGCGCTGCGTCCCAGCCCTGTCAGCGTGTTGGTCTTCGACATGGCGAGCGGAAAGGTCAGTCATAGATATCCAGCCTTCCGCCGGACAGGATCATGCGGCGTGCGTCGACCTGTTCCATCAGGCCGAGGTCGTGCGTTGCGATCACCACGGCGGTGCCCAGCCGGTTGAGTTCGATGAACAGCCGCAACAGGCGTCGCGCCAGCGGCGGGTCGACATTCCCGGTTGGCTCATCGGCAAGCAGGATTTCGGGCTGCTCGATCAGCGCCCTGGCGATTGCGGCGCGCTGCTTCTCGCCACCCGACAGCACCGGCGGCAGCACATGCATGCGCTCGCCAAGGCCGACCCATTTCAAGAGCTCGGTCACATCGGTGCGGTAGCTGGCCTCCTCGCGCCCGCGCACGCGCAGCGGCAAGGCCACATTCTCATAGGTCGTCATGTGGTCGAGCAGGCGAAAGTCCTGGAACACCACGCCGATGCGCCGCCGCAGATGCGGCAGCTCGGCGCGCGAGATGCGCGAGCGGTCTTTGCCGAAGATGGTGATCAGCCCACGCGTCGGCTTGAGCGACATGAACAAAAGCCGCAGCAGCGTCGTCTTGCCGGCGCCCGAAGGGCCGCTCAGGAACTGGAAGGAGCGCTCCGGTATGTGCAAGGAAATGTCGCGGAGGATTTCCGGACCCATGCCATAGCGGAGGCCGACATTTTCGAAGCGGATCACGTTCGACGACCTGAAACTTGCGGCGGCGACGAGGCAGCCTTCTCTGAGAAAAGACCATCGGCCGGCATGGTTAACCGGCGGTTAATTTTGGGGTTTTTTGGGCGCGTCACAAGGGGTTTCCGGGGGAAACGTTAACCATTTCCGTTTACGCATAAGAAACGAAGAGCGAACAAGTGCGAAGTGCTGAGGCCGCGATGGCTGACGATCGAACCGCGCGCCCGGTTTCCGGCGAAATCATGACCGATACGGCCGTAAATCCTGCGCCGGAACGCATCATGCGTGATCCGCCTGGTGACATCGTCGACGCCGACTACGAGGTGCTGCCGCGTTTAACCGCCAGCACGGGCGTTTCACCGCCGCTTTTGCGCGTGATCACCACGCCATCGATCAAAGGCATGGACATGCTGCGCAAGCCGGTAGCGGCGATGGAACGGCTGCGGGCGTCGCGCGGCGGGCCGATCTTCTGGATCGCCGGCCTCAGTGCCGCGTTTGCAGCCTTCTGGATCTCGGGCGGGCACGCGCTGGTGCGCCAGACGCCGCTTCTTCTGGCGGCGCGACAAGCGGGCGCTGCCCTGACCATTTCAGGCGTTACGTCGCGTATCGATGCGTCCGGGCCGCAACCTGTCCTGTTCGTCGGTGGCGAGGCCGCGAATGACGGCGCCAGCCCGTCGCCATTGCCACCGCTGGAAGTCCGGGTCACCGGCAATGACAGGCGCACAACCCGTTATAGGCTGGCGACATTTAACCGTTCGCTGGCGCCCGGCGAAAGATTTGGCTTTTCCAGCCGGCTCGACGTGCCTAGAAACGGGGTCAAGACCGTCTCGGTCACCTTCGCCAATTAGCGGCGATCATTTCTGGAAGGGCAGCCAATGCCAATTGTGCGCGGCAAGGATATCGAGGTCCTGTTTTCGGCGTCGGCGATCGCCCGCCGCAATCTGGAGCTCGCCAAGGAGATCGCCGGGCACGACTATCACAACCTACTGGTGATTTCGGTGCTGAAGGGATCGTTCATCTTCGCCGCCGACCTCATCCGCGCCATGCACGATGTCGGCCTGTCGCCGGAGGTCGAGTTCATCTTCATCTCCAGCTACGGCGCCGGCACCACCAGCGGCGAGGTGAGGGTGCTGCGCGACATCGACAATGAGGTCGCCGGCCGAGACGTGCTGTTGATCGACGACATCCTCGAATCCGGCAAGACGCTGTCCTTCACCCGCGACCTGATGCTGTCGCGCGGCGCCAAAAGCTGCGCCATCGCCGTGCTGCTCGACAAGCGCATGCGCCGCCAGACCACGCTCAACGCCGACTATGTCGGCTTCGACTGCCCCGACTATTTCGTCGTCGGCTACGGCATGGATGTGGCCCACGCCTTTCGCGAACTGCCGTTTGTCGGCGTCGTAAAGGGCGACGCCTAGATTTATCTTCGATGCGGTTGCGGTTCAGGAAAAGTCAACTTTTCCACGCCAACATTCGGCTATGGCAAAGCTCCTGATCGTTGAGGACGATGAGTCCGTCCGCACCCTCGCCGCTCGCGCGCTCGAACGCGCCGGGCATATGATCGACATCGCCGCCGACGGCGCGCAAGGGCTTGCCCTGATCCGCGCTGCACGTGGCGGCTACGACCTTGTCGTCTCGGATATCCGGATGCCGGAGATGGACGGCATCCAAATGGCCAAGGCGGCTGCATCGCTTTTCCCGGCGATGAAGATCTTGCTGATGACCGGCTATGCCGACCAGCGCGAGCGCGCCGAGGAATTGAACGGCGTCATTGTGGACGTCGTGCAGAAGCCGTTCACGCTGGCCGAAATCCGCGCGCGCGTCGAACAGGCGCTCGCCTGTTTTGCTTAAGATTCCGCGCGGTCAGGCCGGATCGCAGGTCGCTGCGATTGCCGGCGCGCTGCTCCGGCGCCGGCTGGCGTTGAGCGCGAACAGACCGGCGCCGATGATGAGGGCGGCGCCGATGACGGTGGTCGATCGCGGCACTTCCGCAAAGAACAGGAAGCCCCACAGCGGCGACCAGATGATGCCGGTGTATTCGAAGGTGGCGACGCCGTTGGCCGGCGCCAGCCGGTAGGCCTGCGACAACAAGATCATCCCGGCCGAAGCCACGACGCCGCAGGCGGCCATCGTCAGGAAGTCGATTGACGTCGGCCAGATCCATGGCCTGACCAGGAATTCGAGGCTCGGATGCGTGGCATGAGCTATTCCTGCCAGCCAGAACAGCCCGGCGACCGCTGCAGCGCCCAGGAGATAGACGCCGTTTTGATAGAACGCCATGACCGTGGATGATTCGGTGTCGCCGATCTTGCGGGCCATCAACTGCGAAAAACCGTACAGCACCGCCGAGGCCAGCGACAGCAGCGCCGCCCAGTCGAACAGCCCGGCGCCGGGTCGCAGCATCACCAGCACGCCGAGCATGCCGACCATGACGGTGACCAGCGTCTGCCCCGCTACCCGTTCGCCGAGATAGGGGCCGGCAAGCGCCATGATGAACAGCGGTGCCATGAAATAGAGCGCCACCGCGTCGGCAAGCGGCAGGGCGGCGATCGCCAGGTAGTAGAGCGTGTAGGAGGTGAACAGGATCAAGGCGCGCATCGTCAGCATGCGAAACCGCTTCGAAAAGATCGCCCTGAGCCCGACATCGGCATGAACCAGCACGAGAAGAATGGGCAGGGCGACGATCGAGCGGATCGCCATCACCTCGGTCACCGGATAGGTGCCCGATACGGCCTTGATCAGCGGATCCTGGAGCGAGAACACCAGAACGCCGAGGCAAAGGCTTGCCATGCCGAGGACGATCCGGTTCTGCATGTCGTTCGACGGCTCCTTGCGTGCGCGGCCCGAGAGCCGGGCCCGCGTAACTTTGTTTTATGCATATCGCCCAAAACCGCTTCGCACCCTCGGGTCAGGCCCAGGGTCAGGCCCGAGGACATGCTTTTGGGCGACCTGCATCAAAAAGAACCCGCCACCATTTCGGGCAGCGGGTACGAGTGAGGACTTTTTGGTCCGCAGCCGATTTCGCAGCCGCATATCCAATGGGTGAAGCGACTATTATCCGCCGTTTGACATGTTGCAAACGAATTGGAATGATGCCAGCGATCAGATTTTCTTATGGCGGACAAATGAAGCCCACGCTCGACAGCGATCTGCTGCGCACCTTCGTCGCGGTCGCCGACGCCGGCAATTTCACCAAGGCTGCGGTGCAGGCCGGCCGTACCCAGTCGGCGGTTTCGATGCAGATGAAGAAGCTCGAAGATATGGTCGGCGACAGCCTGTTCGAGCGCGGCTCGCGGGGTGTGGCGCTGACGCGCCGCGGCGGCGAACTCATCGTCAACGCCCGCCGCATCGTGTCGCTGCTGGACGAGACGGCGGCATGGATGGTCGCGACGCCGCTTGGCGGACCGGTGCGCATCGGCATTCCGGAGGAATATGGCCACGCGATCCTGTCGCGCGCTCTCGGCGCCTTTGCCAAGCGCCATCCTCAGGTCGACATCACCGTCCGCTACGCGCATTCCGGTGCGCAGATCGCGGCGCTCGCCGCCGGCGAGCTCGATCTGGCGGTGGTGTTCGAATGGCAGGACCTCTCCGGCGGTGCGGTGCTGATGCATGATCCGACCGTGTGGGTGACGTCGGAGCTGCACCATATGCATGAGGAGCGGCCGGTGCCGATCGCGCTCTACAATCGCGCCGGCTGGTGCAAGGATTTTGCGATCAAGTCGCTGGAACAGCGTGGTCTCGCCTATCGTGTCGCCTATACCAGCGATACCAATGGCGGCCTGCGGCTTGCCGTCACCTCCGGGCTGGCGATTGCGCCGATCTCGCGCAGCAACATCCCGGCCGGCTGCCGCGAGCTTACCGCCGCCGACGGATTCGGCGACATCGATTCCTCGAACGTGGTGCTGCGGCGCAATCCGAACGCTTCCGGCGAGGCCATCGTCAGCATGGAAGAGGCGATCCGCGAGGCGTTCACCAACCGTTAGAGCAGGCCGGCTTTACTTCAACTCCAGCAGCCGCTCCAGATAGCTGCGCTCGATATCGGGGCTGAGCGCGTTGCCGAGCCGCTTGCGGATCGCGTCGAGGATCTGGCGGGCGCGCTGCACGTCGATCTCGTCCGGCACCTTCACCGAATCGCCGAAATCTGGACCCTCGGTGGCGCGTGGCCGGCCGAGCGGATCGCGGTCGGCATTCTGCTGGCGGCCGCCGCGCTGGCCGTCGCCCTCGTCGCCCTGCATGGCCTGCAATTGCTTCATCATGTCCTTGGCGCCCTTGCGCAACGCCTCCAGCGCGCGGCCCTGGTGACCGACCGCCTGATCGCCATCGCTGTCGCCAAGCGCCTGTTCGGCATCGCCCATGGATTTGCCGGCCTCGCCAAATCCCTCATTGGGCTCGAGCCCCATACCTTCGAGACCCTTTCTCAACTGGTCGAGCTCGCTTTGCAGTTTGCCCTGGCCTTCCTGCAACTGCTTCAGCGCGTCGGCGAATTCCTCCGGCGTCATCGGCTTCGGCCGGCCGAGCGGATCGCGGTCTTCGCCTGGGCCGGGCTGCTCGCCCTGTTCGCCCATTTGGCCCTGCTCGCCGTTCTCGCCGAGCTGCTCGTCTCGGTTCTGCCCACGCTGTTGCTGGCCGCGCTGCATCTGGTCCATGCGGAAGGTTTCGTTCATCATCTCCTGCTGGCGCCGCATGATCTCGCCGAGCTTGTCCATCTGCTGGCGCATTTCGCTGTTCTGCTGGCCACCCTGCTGCTGACGTCCGGCCTGCAGGTTGTTCATCATGTCCTGCAGTTGCGAAAGCAATTGCTGCGCGCTGTCGCGATCGCCGGACTTCGCCAGATTCTCGATCTGGTCCATCATCCGTTCGATATCACTCTGGCGCAGCTCCTGGCCGTTCTGCTGCATCTGCGGCGCGTTTGGATTCTGCTGCGCACGCTGGGCGAATTCCTGCAGGAATTGGTTCATCGCCTCGCGCAGTTCCTTCATCGCCTTGTCGATTTCCTCGTCGCTGGCGCCGTTCTTGATCGCGTCCTGCAACGCCTGCTGCGCCTGGCGCAGCCGCCGCTCGGCGTCCGAAAGATTGCCTTCCTCGATGCCGAGCGCGATCTCCCAGAGATAGGCGACTTCGTCGCGCAATTTGTCGTCGTTGTCGGCCATCTTCAGCCGGGTGCGGGCGCTCATGATGGCGAGGTAGTGCGCCATATTGTCGAACGTGTCTTCGGGCCTGAGCGTGATCGCATCCATCAGGTCGAGCACGCGGCTCTTGGCGTTGGCGTCGAGCGCCAGCGCGCGGCGCTGCTCGATCACGGCCCTGGCCAGCGGATTGGAGAATGGCCGCTCCGGCATCACCAGGGTCCTGGTTTCGCTGGTTGCCGTATGGCCGGCATCGTCGGTGGCGACAAGCCTGAGCTTGATGTCGCCGCCGGCCCAGACATGCTCGGTCAGGTCCTTCGTGGTCTTGGCGGCATTCCCCTTGACGCCGCGGCGCGGCAGCGTCAGCGGCATTTCGGGCGGGCCATAGAGCGGATGCGCATTCGGCGCCGGTGGGTCGGCCAATACGAAATCCGCCTTGGCGGAGGCCGCGCCATAGTCGTCGTCGATCTGGTAGTTGAGTTCGAAGGAGCCGTTGACGGCGCGTTTCGGCTCGCCGACGAAGCGGATTTGTGGCG
This sequence comes from Mesorhizobium sp. WSM4810, assembly GCF_055811235.1. Taxonomy (NCBI): domain Bacteria; kingdom Pseudomonadati; phylum Pseudomonadota; class Alphaproteobacteria; order Hyphomicrobiales; family Phyllobacteriaceae; genus Mesorhizobium; species Mesorhizobium sp. WSM4810. The sequence continues at coordinate 43,447 of NZ_JBVVQV010000030.1, forward strand.
GCTTGTCCGGGATCACCGCGAAGGCCCAGCTGCCGAGTTCGTCGCCGCCCGAGTTCAGTGTCAGCGTGCCGTTGGCCGTCAGCTTGCCGGTGAACTGGCGCACCGTGGAGGGCGTTGCTGTGGAGGGCGTTGCCGCCGCCGGCTTGGCCGCGTCGGCCTGCTGCCCGGCCGGCTCGATGGTGCGGGCGTTGCCGTCGGCGTCGGCATAGCTCAGCGTTTCCTCGCCCGAGCCGCCGGTGACGCGCAGCGAGACATCGCTGCCTTCCGGAACGGTGAAGGTGGACGCAGCCTGATTGTCATTGCTGGCGAGGGCCGGGTTGGCGAAGGCTGGGGAAGTGAGGAAGACCGGTGCCCTGCCGGTGTAGGCCGGCGGCGTCACCCAGGCGTCGATGCGCGGCGGCACGGCGTCGCGCGCCGCGTGGGCACTGAACCCGTCCGCGATGCGGCCGCCCGACGGTCCGAACGAGAAGGCGAAAGCGGTGACCAACACAAGCGCCGCCACGGCGCGCAGCCCCCACGGGTCGCGCTCCGGCACCCGGGTGCGTGGCAGGTCGCCACCGAGGTTGCCGAGTTTTTCGGCCATGCGTTTCTGGTGCTCGCGCCACAGCGCTTGCGAAAAAATGCTTTCCCTGCCGCTCGGCCGGTCGGTCTGCACCAGCACCGGGCTGTGCAGCAATAAGTTGGCCGCCTCGATTCGCCGATCGATCTCGGCACTGGACGGCACCCGGAAGAAACGCAGGGGATAGAGCGCGACAAGGGCTGCGATGGCGAACACAGCCACAAGACCGATACGCGCCATGTCGGGAAGCAGAAGGAAGAGGCCGAGCCACGAGACGCTGAGGAACAGGCTGGCGACGATGACGAGTGGAAGCAGCAACGGCCAGCCACGCTCGACCGTCATCGAGACCCGCGTCGCCAGCCGGCTCACGGCAAGGCGCCCGGCCAGGCTGCGATCGCTGGTGATGGTGGGTCGTTGCGTCATCGGCCCTTCCTGTTCGGGCGGGATAACCCGAACCTCACAAATCTATCGCACCGGCCCGAAAATCGGATGCGAAGGACTCAAAGTCTTAGATGCACGTCGCTCCAAACATACCAAGAAACACGGCGAAGGCGAGGCAGTTCCCTAAAACGTGAACAGGACTGCCCCCGCTATCGTCAGAATTTAGCCGGATTGGCGTTTGCACCGCAGACCAGCACGGCGACACGCTCGCCCGCAGCCGGCGCGTAGCGGCCCGACAGGATCGCCGCGAAGGCCGCGGCGCCGCCCGGCTCGGAGATGATTCGCACCCGGTCCCAAAGAGCCGTCTGCGCGGCGATGATCTCGTCGTCGCTGACCAGTATGGAACGCTCGACGAAGGCCTCGGCGATCGGAAACATCATTTCGCCGACGCGCTTCGGCGCCAGCGAATCGGCGGCGATGCCCTCAGTCGGCGCATCGACGGGCCGGCCGGCCTCGAAGGCGCGATGAAGCGTCGGCGCGCCCTCCGGCTCGACGGCAATGATCCTGATGCGGCCGGCAAACCAGGCGGCGATGCCGCCGATCAGGCCGCCGCCGCCTACGGCGACCAGCAGCGTGTCGAGTTCAGGCAGGTCGGTCTCGATCTCAAGGCCGAGCGTGCCTTGCCCGATCAGCGTTTCCTCCTGGTTGAACGCATGGATCTGCAGCGCGCCGGACCTTTCGGCAAAGTCTTCGCTGGCGGCCAGCGCTTCGGCATAGCGTGCGCCACCGACGACCAATTCGGCGCCATAGCCGCGGATGCGTTCCAGCTTGGCCGGCGGGCTCACTTCGGGAACGAAGATGGTTGCCTTGTGGCCAAGCCGCATGGCGGCGTAGGCGACCGCGGCACCATGATTGCCGCCCGATGCCGCGACGACGCCAGCCTCGGGAACCGGCCGCTCGAGAAGATTGGTGAAGGCGCCGCGCGCCTTGAACGAGCCGGAATGCTGCAGGCATTCGAGCTTCAGGTCGACGCTAAGAGGCGGGCGGCCGAAATCGGCCATGTCGACGCGCAGCACCGGCGTGTGGCGCACGAAGGGCCGGATGCGCGGCTCCATTGCGGCGATGCGTTCGCGGGTGATGCTATTGCCGTTCAGCATGGTCTGCTCCCAAGGGTTGACATCACTTAGTAACTTAGCAAAATGACTAAATGCAAGAGGTTGATGTCTTCAAGGCGATCGCCAACGAGCGCAGGCTGCAAATCCTCGATTGGCTGAAGGATCCGCGCGCGCATTTTACGCCGCAGACCGATGGCGATCTGGTCGAGGACGGCGTCTGCGCGCTGCTGATTGCGGAAAAGCTGGGGATTACCCAGGCGACGCTCAGCGAGCATATGCGGGTGCTGACCCAGGCTGGCCTTCTGCGCAGCAAGCGTATCAAGCAGTGGACGTTCTATCGCCGCGACGAAGGCAGGATCGCCGAGACCAGGGCGCTGATTCAGCACCGGCTGTAGCGCCGCAGACGATCTATTCTTGTTTGACCATGATCCTTTCCGAAAACCGGTTCTCACTTTTTCGGGATCATGGGTCTATTCAAGCCAATCGGGCAGCGAATCCAGGCCGATCAGCTCGTCATAGGTCTGGCGCCGGCGCACGACATGGAAACGGTCGCCGTCGACCAGCACTTCAGGCACCAGCGGCCTGGTGTTGTAGGTGCCGGCCTGCACCGCGCCATAGGCGCCGGCGGTGGCGACGGCGATCAGGTCGCCGGCCTTCAGCCGCGGCAGGTCGCGGTCGAGGCCGAGATAATCGCCGGTCTCGCAGACCGGGCCGACCACGTCGACCGTCATGCGCGGCGCCGCGGCCGGCTGCTGCACCACCGGCTTGATGTCATGGAAGGCGTCATAGAGCGTCGGCCGGATCAGATCATTCATCGCGGCGTCGACGACCAGGAAATTCCTGGCGTCGCCCTCCTTCACGAAGATCACCTGGGAGACCAGGATGCCGGCATTGCCTGATATCAGCCGGCCCGGCTCGAACATCACCTTCAGCCCGAGCTTGGCGACGTGCTTCTTGACGATCTGAGCATAAGCGTCCGGCAGGGGAGGCGGGCTGTTGTCGACGCGGTAGGGAATGCCGAGGCCGCCGCCGAGGTCGATATGCTCGATGGCGTGCCCGTCGGCGCGCAGCACGCCGACCAACTCCACCAGCAGCGCAAAGGCGTCGTCGAAGGGCTGCAACTCGGTGATCTGGCTGCCGATATGAGTGTCGATGCCGGTGACCTTGATGCCAGGCAGCTCAGCTGCGCGGGCATAGACCTTTCGCGCCTTCTGCCAGGGAATGCCGAACTTGTTCTCGGCCCTGCCGGTGGAGATCTTCTTGTGGGTCTTGGCGTCGACATCCGGATTGATGCGCAGCGAGATCGACGCGACCTTACCCAGCGCCGTGGTGCGGGCCGACAGCAATTCAAGTTCCGGCTCGGATTCGACGTTGAAGCACAAAATGCCGGCCGAGAGCGCAAAATCCATTTCGCGCGCGGTCTTGCCAACGCCGGAAAACAGGATCTTGCTGGCTGGAATGCCGGCGGCCAGCGCGCGTCGCAATTCGCCTTCCGAGACCACGTCGGCGCCGGCGCCGAGTTTTGCCAGGATTTTTAGCACCGCCTGGTTGGAATTCGCCTTCATGGCGTAGCAGACCAGCGCGTCGAGCCCGGCAAAGGCCTGCGCAAACACGCGGAAATGCCTGGTCAGCGTCGCCGTCGAATAGCAATAGAACGGCGTGCCGACGCTTGCGGCGATCTCTGATATCGCCACGTCCTCGGCATGCAGCACGCCGTCGCGGTAGTCGAAATGGTTCACGAGAGTGGTTCCGGAAGTTGGAGCACGATGAGATCGGCCGATCTCATCGGCTCTAGATCAACGGATCGAGAATGAATTTTTTGTCCTCGACCGGTTTTTCCGGCTCCGGCGGCACCGGCTGCTCGGCCTTTTGTGCGTCCTTGCGTGCCTGCACGGCCGCCTCATACGGCGTGTCGAGCCCGGCTTTCCTGCCGCACGCCGTAACGGTCGCCAGCGCCGCCAGCAGCGTCAGCGTCACCAAAATCCTGCTTGCGGTCATTGATCCATCCGTCCGAAACTTTTGCCCGCCGCTTTTAGCCGAGTTTATCCGGCATTGCACCCCGGCAATCACGCCCTGCCGATGTGCTTTTTCCAGTAGCGGATCTGCTTCCTCACTTCCGACGGCGCGGTGCCGCCGAAGCTCGTGCGGCTCTTTACCGAATTCTGCACGGCGAGCACCGAAAACACGTCCGCCGTGATGCCGGGGTGAATGGACTGCAAGTCTTCCAGCGGCAGCCTGTCGAGCCCGATCTTCCTTGCTTCGGCCAGCGCCACGGCGCGGCCGGTGACGTGGTGCGCCTCGCGGAACGGCAGACCGAGGCTGCGCACCAGCCAGTCGGCGAGATCGGTCGCGGTCGCATAGCCTGACCCGGCGGCCTTCTTCATGGCGGCGGCATTCACCGTCATGTCGCGCACCATGCCGGTCATCGCCGCCAGCATCAGGTCGAGCGTCTCGGCGACGTCGAACACGGATTCCTTGTCTTCCTGCATGTCCTTGCCGTAGGTCAGCGGCATGCCCTTCATGACAGTCAGCAGGCCGACCAGATGGCCGGTGACGCGGCCGGTCTTGCCGCGCACCAGCTCGGCGGCGTCGGGGTTCTTCTTCTGCGGCATGATCGAGGAGCCGGTGGAGAATGAGTCCGACAGCCTGACGAAGCCGAATTGCGGCGTCGACCAGATGATGATTTCTTCGGCCAGCCGCGACAGATGCGTCGCGCAGATCGCCGCCAGCCCCAAAAACTCGAGCGCGAAATCGCGGTCCGAAACGCTGTCTAGGGAATTGCGCATCGGCTCACGGAAGCCGAGCGCCCTGGCCGTCTGGTGCCGGTCGATCGGAAAGCTGGTGCCGGCAAGCGCGGCCGCACCGAGCGGGCTTTCGTCCATCCGTTCGATAGCGTCGCGAACACGCGACAGGTCGCGCGAGAACATCTCGACATAGGCCATGCAGTGATGGCCGAAGGTTACCGGCTGAGCCGCCTGCATGTGGGTGAAGCCCGGCATCACCGTTGCCGCATGCTCCTCGGCCCGCTCCAGGAACGCCGTGATCAGACCCTTCAGCGCCTCGGCGACGCGAAAGCACTCGTCCTTGACCCATAGCCTGAGATCGACCGCCACCTGGTCGTTGCGCGAACGGGCGGTATGCAGGCGGCCGGCAGCCGGGCCGATCAGCTCGGCAAGGCGGGCCTCGACATTCATGTGGATGTCTTCCAGCCTGGTCGAGAACTCGAACGTGCCGGCTTCGATCTCTGCCAGGATCGTGTTCAGCCCGTGAGCGATTTTTTCTTGGTCGGCCGCCGAAATAATGCCGGTTTGCGCCAGCATCTCGCTGTGGGCGATCGAGCCTCTGATGTCCTGCGCGTAGAGTTTGCGGTCGAACGAGATCGACGCGTTGATCGCTTCCATGATCGCGGCCGGACCCGAGGCAAAACGTCCGCCCCACATCTGGTTGCTGGCCTTCTTGTCGCTCATCGCTATAACCCGTGCTCCGGAGCAGTTTTAAAAAATGGCAGACGGCAATCGATTTTTCCCGGCCCCGCGCCTCATCCTCGCCGCTTTGGTGGCAGGCGTGCTGGCCGGCGCGGTCGCGGTATATGTCAGCGAAAGCGGTTCTGGCAACAACGCCCCCGCTCAAGTCGCGGTTGGCGACAGCAAGGACGATGTCGCCTGCGCCGCCAAGGCCGACCGCGCCAAGACGGTCGCGGCGGCTGCCACCGGCCAGGTTGCAGCACTTTTGCCGGCCGATCCGCCGCAATCGCTGAAGGGCCTTGCCTTCAACAGCCCCGACGGCAAGCCGATGACGCTCGCCGACCATGCCGGCAAGACGGTGCTGCTCAATCTGTGGGCGACATGGTGCGCGCCCTGCCGCGCCGAAATGCCGGCGCTCGACGCGCTGCAGAACGAAATGGGCAGCGATGCCTTCGAGGTCGTCGCGGTCAATGTCGATGCCGGCGACGACAGCAAGCCGAAGAAGTTCCTCGAGGAGACCGGCGTCGAGGCGCTCGGCTACTACCGCGATTCGACGATGGCGCTGTTCAACGATCTCAAGACACGCGGCCTGGCGCTCGGCCTGCCGGTCACCATGCTGATCGACGGTGAAGGCTGCCTGATTGCCCACATGAACGGCCCGGCAGAATGGTCGAGCCCCGACGCCAAGCGGCTGGTCGAGACGGCGCTCGGCAAGTCGGACTAATGCATGTCGCGCAAAGTGCGCTCTTTAGGAGGCGCCGACGATTGCCGGTCGTCGTCGTTGTTCGATTGGTAAGCCGGCTTTTCAATTGCTTTCCATCGGCTCTCATCTCGAAGCGCACGCCACTTTAAGTGGAAATCAAGTTCATCGGCCTGCAACAAAACCGTTGTCCAATTGTCACGGGCGGCACATATTGGCATTGCGAGAGTGCCCCTTTCGCCAATGACAAACGGGAGATGAAACATGAAGTTCTTCGGCTTCGCGGCCGGTGTCGCCGCCACCTTGACCCTGCTTTCCACCACATCCGCCTTCGCCGTCACGCAGATCAGCTGGTGGCACGCCATGACCGGCGCCAACGCCGAGGTCGTCGGCAAGATCTCCAAGGATTTCAACGCCAGCCAGAGCGACTATGAACTGGTTCCGGTGTTCAAGGGCACCTATCCGGAGACGCTGAATGCCGGCATCGCCGCCTTCCGCGCCGGCCAGGCGCCCGATATCCTCCAGGTGTTCGACGTCGGCACCGGCGTGATGATGGCGGCCGAGGGCGCGATCAAGCCGGTGGCCGAGGTGATGACCGGTGCCGGGATGACCTTCGACAAGAGCCAGTATCTGCCCGGTATCGTCGGCTATTATTCGAAGCCGGACGGCACCATGCTGTCCTTCCCCTACAACTCCTCCTCGCCGATCCTTTACTACAACAAGGATATCTTCCAGAAGGCCGCCCTCGACGTGAACAATCCGCCCAAGACCTGGAACGAGGTGTGGGAAGCCGCCAAGAAGATCAAGACGAGCGGCGCCGCCCCTTGTGGCTATACCTCGACCTGGCTGACCTGGATCCATCTGGAGAATTTCGCGGCGTGGAATGATGTGTCGTGGGCGACCCAGCAGAACGGCCTGGCCGGCGGCGATGTCGAACTCAAGATCAACGCGCCGATTTTTGTCAACCACTTCCAGGCGCTCGCGGATCTCGCCAAGGACGGCACCTTCAAATATGGCGGGCGCACCTCCGAAGCCAAGCAGATCTTCCTCGCCGGCGAATGCGGCATCTTCACCGAATCGTCGGGCGGCCTCGGCGACATCGTCAAGTCCGGCATGAACTACGGCATCGGCCAGCTTCCCTACGACAGCGACGCCAAGGGCGCACCGCAGAACACCACGCCGGGCGGCGCCAGCCTGTGGGTGTTCGGCGCCAAGTCGGACGAGCAATACAAGGGTGTCGCGGCGTTCTTCGCCTACCTGTCCAAGACCGATGTGCAGGAATATCTGCACCAGAAGTCAGGATACCTGCCGGTGACGCTTGCTGCCTACGAGGCGACCAAGAAATCGGGCTTCTATGACAAGAACCCCGGCCGTGAGACACCCATCCTGCAAATGACTGGCAAGGCGCCGACCGACAACTCGAAGGGCGTGCGCCTGCCGAACCTGCCGCAGGTGCGCGATATCCAGAACGAGGAGTTCGAGAAGATGCTGGCCGGCCAGCAAACCGCTCAGCAGGCGCTTGACAACGCGGTTACGCGCGGCAACGCCGCAATCAAGGAAGCGCTGGAGAACTGACGAGATTATCTCGGTTGGTGTCGGTTTGAATATCGCCCACGCGAGTTCGCGTGGGCGTCCCCGAGATAGCGAAGGAAATCAGCCTGTCTCCCCGCGTCGTCTTTCCCAACAAGATCCTGCCCTACCTGCTGGTGGCGCCACAACTCGCCATAACACTGGTTTTCTTCTACTGGCCGGCCGGTCAGGCGCTTTACCAGTCGATGCTCAGACAGGATCCGTTCGGGCTGAGGACCAGGTTTGTCTGGTTTGCCAATTTCCGCAAGGTGCTGGCCGATCCTGCCTACCTCAATTCGATCAAGGTCACCGTGGTGTTCTCGCTTGCGACCGCGATCGTCGCGATGTGCGTGGCCCTGCTGCTTGCGGTCATGGCCGAGAAGGCGGTGCGCGGCAAAGGCCTCTACCGCACCCTGTTGATTTGGCCCTATGCCGTGGCGCCGGCGATTGCCGGCATGCTGTGGCTTTTTCTGTTCAATCCTTCAATCGGCTCGTTGGCCTATTTGCTGCGAAGCCTCGGCATCGCCTGGGACCCGCTGCTCAACGGCACCCACGCCATGATCCTGCTGGTGTCGGCGGCTGCCTGGAAGCAGATCAGTTACAATTTCCTGTTCTTCGTCGCCGGTCTGCAGGCAGTGCCGAAAACGCTAATCGAGGCGGCGGCCATGGACGGCGCCGGCGAGACCAAGCGCTTCTGGACCATCGTCTTCCCGCTGCTCGCGCCGACCACCTTTTTCCTGCTGGTCGTCAACACCGTCTATGCCCTGTTCGATACGTTCGGCATCGTTCATGCCGTCACCGGCGGCGGGCCGGGCAAGGCGACCGAGACGCTGGTCTACAAGGTCTACAATGACGGCTTCGTCAATCTGATCCTGGGCGACTCGGCGGCGCAGTCGGTCATCCTGATGGCAATCGTCATTGCGCTCACCGCTATCCAGTTCCGCTACGTGGAACGCAAAGTCCATTACGGCTGAGGGCAGCGATGATCGGCCAGTCTCCGCTCCGCACCTTCATCGCCCATGCCGTGCTGATCCTCGGCATATTGATCGTGGCTTTCCCGATCTACTACACGTTCGTTGCCTCGACGCACACGCTGCAAACCATCCTCAGGCCGCCGCTGCCGCTCTTGCCCGGCGGCCAGCTCTGGAACAACTACAGCGAGGCGCTGTTCGGCGGCATTGGCCGCATCGGCGGTGTCAGCGTCGGCCAACTGCTCCTCAACACCACGATCATGGCGCTCGGCGTTGCGGTGGGAAAGATCTGCATCTCGATCCTGTCGGCCTACGCGATCGTGTTCTTCCGCTTTCCCCTGCGCATGACCTTCTTCTGGCTGATCTTCATCACCTTGATGCTTCCGGTGGAAGTGCGCATCCTTCCGACCTACAAGGTAATGGTCGATCTCGGCATGATCGACACCTATGCCGGCCTGATTATCCCGCTGATCGCCTCGGCCACCGCGACGCTGCTGTTCCGCCAGTTCTTCATGACCATACCGGGCGAATTGGTCGAGGCGGCGCGCGTCGACGGCGCCGGGCCATGGCGCTTCTTCTTCGATATCCTGTTGCCATTGTCGCGCACCAATATCGCGGCGCTGTTCGTGATCCTCTTCATCTACGGCTGGACGCAGTATCTTTGGCCGCTGCTGGTCACCAACAGCAACGACATGAACACCATCGTCATCGCGTTGAGAAAGATGGTTTCCTTTGCCGATGCCGATACCGAATGGCACCTGGTCATGGTCACGGCGATGCTGGCCATCGTGCCGCCGATCCTGGTGGTGGTGCTGATGCAACGCTGGTTCGTGCGCGGCCTGGTCGAATCCGAAAAGTGAGAAGCTGATGGCGACCGTCGATCTGAAGGACGTGAAGAAGGTCTATCCCAGCGGCGTCGAAGCCGTGAAGGGGGTCTCCATCGCCATTCCCGGCAAGGAGCTTTGCGTGCTGGTCGGCCCATCCGGCTGCGGCAAGTCGACGCTGCTGAGGATGATCGCCGGGTTGGAGACCATTTCCGCCGGTACGGTCGCCATCGACGGCAAAGTGGTCAACGCCATCGGCCCGACCGAGCGCGACATCGCCATGGTGTTCCAGAACTACGCGCTTTACCCGCATATGAAAGTCTATGACAACATGGCCTATGGCCTGCGCAATCGCGGCACGCCGAAGGACGAGATCGACAGCAGGGTGCGTTCGACCGCCAAGGTGCTGGAGCTTTCGGCGCTGCTCGACCGGCGGCCTCGCGAGCTTTCCGGCGGTCAACGCCAGCGTGTCGCCATGGGCCGCGCCATCGTGCGCAATCCGAAGGTCTTCCTGTTCGACGAGCCGCTCAGCAATCTCGATGCCAAATTGCGCGGGCAGATGCGGGTCGAGATCAAGAACTTGCAGCGCACGCTCGGCGTCACCTCGGTCTATGTCACCCACGACCAGCTCGAGGCGATGACGCTGGCCGACATCCTTGTTGTCATGAACGCCGGGCTGGTCGAGCAAACGGGCGCGCCGCTCGACATCTACGAAAAGCCGGCGTCGATCTTCGTCGCTTCCTTCATCGGCGCGCCGCCGATGAACCTCCTGGCGCTGACCGGAAGTTCCTCAGGCCCGATACTGGCTGACGGCACCGCGATCGGCTTTGCGGCTCCCGGAACGCAAGCCGTGACGCTGGGGTTTCGCCCTGAAGATGCCGACGTCACCCTCAATGCGGAGGCGCTGCCCGGTGCGCTCGTCCTGCCGGCGGCAGTCGAAGCGGTCGAGCCGGTCGGGGCCGAAAGCTTTCTTCACTGCGCCGCAGCCGGCAGCCGTATCATCGTGCGCGTCTCAGGGCGCGCCACCGCAAAGCCCGGCGACCAGTTGCGTGTCGTGGCCAAGTCCGAAAAGCTGCACTGGTTCGATCAGGCCGGCAAGCGGGTCGATTGAAGCTGGCCTGTCGGCCTGACCGGCGAACCGCGCCAGACGCAAGACCGTTCAGGCGAACACATGCGCCTTGCCCGACACCGTCAGCCGGACGATCTCGCCAACCGTCGGTGTGTCCATGCCCGGCTTGCGCAGGACCAGTGGCGTGTTGCCGATCGCGGCTGCGTCCGGCGGATCGGGACTGTTCAAGAGCCGCACCGCGATGGTGCACATCGAGCCGGCGAATTCGGATTCCGTGACCTCGCCGAACAGCATGTCCGGCGTGCCCGACATGCCTTCGCGCGATGTCCGTTTCAAAAGCACCTGTTCCGGCCGCAGCATGATGCGGACGAGATCGCGCCGCTCGGTGCTGTCGACGGCGATGCGGCCGAGCGGCGAGCTGGCGAAGCCGTCCGCGATCCTGGCCGGCAGGATGATGGCGTCGCCGAGGAATTCGGCGACCATCCGGTCCTTCGGCTTGAGATAAAGCTCGCGCGGCGTGCCGACCTGCGAGAATTTGCCGTCGCGCATCACCGCGACCTGGCTGGCAAAGGACAGCGCCTCGGCCTGGTCGTGCGTGACCAGGATCGTGGTGATGCCGGCGGTCTCCAGAAGCTCGGCCACCGCCTTGCGCATCGAGGCGCGCAGGCCGGTGTCGAGCGCCGAGAACGGCTCGTCGAGCAGCATCAGCCGCGGCTTCATGGCCATGGCGCGGGCCAACGCCACACGCTGCTGCTGGCCGCCTGAGAGCTCGTGCGGCCGCCGTTTCAGGATCGCCTTGTCGAGCCCGACGATATAGGCGAGCTCGGCGATACGCTCGCTGCGCTTGTCCTCGTGATGCCGCATGCCGAAACCGATATTGGCGGCGATGCTCAGATGCGGGAACAGGGCGCCGTCCTGCGCCACCACGCCGATGCCGCGCCGATATGCCGGCACCGCGGCGTCGCCATTGGCCAGCACCTCGCCGTCGAGCACGATGCGACCCTGGTCCGGCGCTTCGAAGCCGGCGATCAACCGCAGCAGGGTCGTCTTGCCGCAGCCTGACGGTCCGACGATCGCCGTGCGGCTGCCGCTGGCCACGCTGAGGTCGACGCCGGCCAGTGCGGCCACCGGGCCGTAGTGCTTGTGCACATCGGTGAGTTCGAGGAAGCTCATCGCCCGGCCATCCGCTTCGACTGGACGTAGAGCAGCCAGGTCAGCGGCAGCGACATCGCCACCATGATGAGCGCGTAAGGTGCGGCGGACGCATAGTCGATCTCGCCGCTGTGGGCCCAGAACGCCATCGCCAGCGTGCGGGTGCCGTTGGGCGCCAGCATCTGCGTGGCGGTCAATTCGTTCATGATGCCGAGCGCCACCAGCGCCATGCCCGCCGCGGCACCCGGCGCCGACAGGCGGATCGTCGTCGACCACAGCGCCCTGAGCGGTGGCCGGCCGAGACTGGCGGCGGCGCGCTCGAGCTCGACCGGTGCCTGCGCGATCGATGCTCGCAGGCTGATCAGGGCGCGCGGCAGGAACATCAGCGCATAGGCAACGAGGATCGTGAACAGGGTCTGATAGAGCGGCAGCGCGATGCGCACCGTGATGGTGACCAGCGCCAACGCCACGACGACGCCGGGCAGCGAGCCGACGATGTAGTTGCAGCCCTCCAGAAGGCGCTGCAGCGGCCCCGGTGCCCGGATCGAAATCCAGGCCATCGGCATGGCGGCGATAGTGGCGAGCAGGGCGCCGGCGAGCGCCAGGAACAGGGTCTGGCCGAGCGCCAGGCCGATCTCATCGAGGCGCCAGACATCGGCGCCGCCGGCCACAAGCCAGCGGCCGATGGTGACGAACGGCACGCCGAGCGCCAGCAGCGCGGTGACAACGGGCAGAGCCAAGCACGGGATGGTGGCGCGGCCGAGCCTTGTGCGTTGCTGCTGCCGCGCGGCGCCCGAGCCGACGCGGGCATAGCGCTCCTCGCCGCGCACCAGCACTTCGATCCCGAGCAGCACGAAACAGCATGTCACCAGCACCGCAGCCAGCATGTTGGCGGCGGGGCCGTTGAAGGTCGACTGGAACTGGTCGACGATCGCGGTGGTGAAGGTATCGAAGCGGATGAACACGTAGAGGCCGTACTCGGCCAGGAGATGCAGGCCGACCAGCAGCGAGCCGCCGCAAACGGCGAGCCTGAGCTGCGGCAGCACGACCCGCCGGAACACGCGCCATGGCCCGAGGCCGACGGCTGCCGCGGCGTCTTCGAGAGCAGGATCGAGCCGGCGCAAGGCTGCCGCCACCGGCAGATAGAGGAACGGGAAATAGGCGACGACTGAAACCAGGACGCCGGCCCACAGCCCGTGCAGTCCCGGCACCAGGGTGATCCAGGCGTAGCTGTGGACGAAGGCGGGGATGGCGAGCGGCGCCACCGACAGCCAGGCCCACAGGCGTGCACCGGGAAGGCTGCTGCGTTCGGTCAGCCAGGCCAGCGCCACCGAGAGCACGATGCAGATCGGCACCGCCAGCACCACCAAAAGCAGGGTGTTGACCAGGAGCTCGCCAACACGTGGCCGGAAGACCAGTGCCGATACGGTGTCCCAGCCGGTCTGCACGGCAATCCAGATGATGAAGGCGAGCGGCAGCAGCGAGAACAGTGAGACCAGGATGGCGGCGAGCGAAATCCAGGATATCGGCCGCCGGCGCCTCCAATGCACAGCCACCATGCCGGTCGGCAAGCCTGAACGTGCAAGGTCGGCCGCAGGCAGCATCAGCTCAGACGCCGAGCCGTTGCCGCCCGCTGGCGGAAACGGTCGCAGAGCCGCAAACACGGCCAAAAATGCAGCTTGTCGTCATGGACGAATGCCACCTCGAAATTCCCGCAGGAAGCGCAGTCGGCTGCCGTTTTAGGACGAACGCGAACTAAAGCAAGCCGGCTGCCGTCATCAGGTCGGTCACCTTCCTGGAGTTCAGCGTCGTCGCGTCGACCTTCGGCGCCTGCAGATCGGCCAGCGGCACCAGCGCCGGATTGGACTCCGCACCCTTGCCAACCGCGTATTCAAAGGAATTGCCGGTCTTCAGCACGTCCTGACCACCCTTGCCGGTCACCCATTTCAGGAAGGCCTGGGCTTCCTTCGGGTGCTTGCTGGAGGCCAGCACGCCCCCTCCGCAAACCGAGACGAAGGCGCCCGGGTCCTGGTTCTTGAAATAGTGCAGCCCGACGTTGCTGCTGTTCTCGCCGGTCTTGGCCTGGTCGCCGTAGTAATAATAGTGATAGATCACGCCGCCATCGACCTCGCCGGCATTGACCGCCTTCATCACCGTGCTGTTGCCTTTGTAGGCGGTGAAGTTCGCCTTCATCGCCTTCAGCCAGTCGGCCGTTGCGGCCTCACCCTTGAGCTGCAAAAGTGCGCTGACGATCGCCTGGAAATCGGCGCCGGACGGCGAAGCGGCCCAGCGTCCCTTCCAGCTCGGATCGGCGAGTTCAAGCAGCGACTTGGGCAACTGCTCGGCGGTCAGCTTGGTCTTGTTGTAAGCAAAGACGGTGCTGCGCGCGGCGATGCCCACCCACTTGCCGCTGGCCGGCTGGTACTCCTTGGGAATCTGCGCCAGCGTGTCGGCGTCGACCGGCGCGAACAGGCCTGATGACTCGACCAGCACCATGGCGGGTGAGTTTTCCGTCAGGAACACGTCGGCCGGCGAGGCGGCGCCTTCGGCAACGATCTGGTTGGAAAAATCGCTGTCGCCGCCGTGGCGAACGGTGACCTTGATGCCGGTTTCCTTGGTGAAACCTTCCACCCAGGCATTGGTCAGGCTCTCATGCTGGGCATTGTAGACGACGATGCCGCTGTCCTGGGCCATAACCGGGCTGGCGACCAGGCTGATTGCAAGTGCTGTGGCTCCGGCAAGGACGGAAAGAGCATGTTTCATGGACGTCATCCCGCTCGATCTCGATGGTCTTTGATTTAGCATGGCTGCACTATCAATTCCTGATCGGGGTAGTCAAGATTGGTGAGCTGCGTAATCGGGCGCCGGAGGTGAAACCTTCGTGATATTCCTTTACTTTGGCTTGGACATTATTTCGCCGGCCACGTAACAAATCGGGCCGAGGCGCGAATACTGGGGAGTTAACTCTTGTGACCGGCAAGGACGAGGCCGAGCTTTCCCGGCTGATGCGGGCCGCGATCGCGGGAGATGAAAGGGCTTACGCCGACTTTCTGCGCCGGACGGCTGCTCTCGTTCGCGGCTTCATCAGGCGCAAGATCGTTCAGGGCGGGGTCGATCCCGAGGATGTCGTGCAGGAAACCTTGCTGGCCATTCATGTGAAGCGGCATACCTGGCGCCAGGATTTACCTGTGCTGCCCTGGGTCTACGCCATCGCGCGCTTCAAGCTGATCGATGCCTTTCGACGGCGCGGGCGGCGCGTCGAGATCGAGATCGACGAGATCGCCGAGACCTTCGCCGAACCGGAAGCCGAAACGGTCAGCGGGCGTGACATCAACCGGGCGTTGGACGGCCTGCCGCCGGCGCAGCGTTCGGTGGTTTCGTCGGTGTCGGTCGAAGGCCGCTCCATCGGCGAGACGGCAGTGAGGTTCGGCATCAGCGAGACGGCGGTGCGCGTGTCGCTGCATCGCGGTCTCGCAGCCATTGCCAAACGGTTCGGAGCCAAGCAGTTCAGGCGGGAATGACATGAGGACCGACGATCTCATCAAGGCGCTCGACGCCGATGTCCGCAGCACGGCGATGCCGCTTGGCTCGGCCTGGTGGATAGGCGCCGGTGCGGCTACACTGATCGCGGCGGTGGTGTTCTGGCTGGCGATCGGCCCACGCACCGACATCGCCACCGCCATCTATACGACGCGTTTCGTTGCCAAGTTCGTGTTCACGATGGCTCTGGCTGTCAGCGCCTTCGCCTTGATCCGCGCCCTGTCGACACCCGGTGCAGCGACGAGCAGGGCGGCGGCCTTGATGATTGCCGCACCGCTGCTGGTGGCCGTAGCGGTGGGTCTGGAACTCCTTTCGGTGCCTGCGGCCGACTGGGGCAGGCGGCTGGTCGGCAGCAACATGGTTATCTGCCTGAGCTTCATTCCGCTGATCGGCATCGGTCCGCTTGCCGTCTTCCTGGCGGTGCTGCGCTATGGTGCGCCGACGCGGCCGGTGCTTGCCGGAGCCGTGGCGGGCCTGCTCGCCGGCGGGCTGGCGGCAACTTTCTATGCCGCACATTGCTTCGACGACTCGCCGCTCTTCGTTGCCACCTGGTATACGATCGCGATTGCCATCCTCGCCGCGCTCGGAGCGCTCGGCGGGCGGCTTTTCGTGCGTTGGTAGCGACTGCCTGGCCCCGAAACGGGTTCGACTTCCGCAAAGCAGCGCGAGGCTGGATATCGGTATGGGGTCGCTGTCGCCTGCAATGGCATGCCTCAGCGCGTCGGAACCGGATGCTCCCCGCGATAGTCGTAGAAGCCGCGTCCGGTCTTGCGGCCGAGCCAGCCGGCCTCGACATATTTCACCAGCAGCGGGCAGGGCCGGTATTTCGAATCCGACAGGCCGTCATGCAACACCTGCATGATCGACAGGCA
The DNA here is from genome assembly GCF_055811235.1 of Mesorhizobium sp. WSM4810. Classification (NCBI taxonomy): domain Bacteria; kingdom Pseudomonadati; phylum Pseudomonadota; class Alphaproteobacteria; order Hyphomicrobiales; family Phyllobacteriaceae; genus Mesorhizobium; species Mesorhizobium sp. WSM4810. Next base: position 59,663 of record NZ_JBVVQV010000030.1, read on the forward strand.
GGTGTCGAGGCCGATGAAATCGGCAAGCTGCAGCGGTCCCATGGGATGGTTGGCGCCGAGCCGCATGGCGGTGTCGATCGCGTCGACCGAGCCGACCCCTTCATAGAGCGTGTAGATCGCCTCGTTGATCATCGGCAGCAGGATGCGGTTGACGATGAAGGCTGGAAAATCCTCCGAGACGGTGATCGTCTTCTCGAGATGGTTCACATAAGCCTTTGCCGCTTCGAAGGTCTGGTCCTCGGTGGCGATGCCGCGCACCAGTTCGACCAGCTTCATCACCGGAACCGGATTCATGAAATGGATGCCGATGAAACGCTCCGGCCTGTCGGTCTGCGCGGCGAGACGTGTGATCGAGATCGACGAGGTGTTCGTCGCCAGGATGGCTTCCGGATTGAGCTGCGGGCAGAGCTGGGCGTAGATCTTGCGCTTGACCGTCTCGTCCTCGGTCGCTGCCTCGATCACCAGATCGGCACCGGCAAGGTCGGCCATGGTCGGTGCTGACGAAATGCGCGCCATCGCCTCGTTGCGCAGCTTTTCTTCGAGTTTGCCGGAGCCGACCTGGCGGGCCATGTTGCCGCTGATCGTGGCGATGCCCTTTTCGATGCGCTCGGGCGAGATGTCGTAAACCAGCACCTTGTAGCCCGCCAGCGCGGACACATGGGCGATGCCGCCGCCCATCTGGCCCGCCCCGATGATGCCGATCGTCTCGATCTTGTTCATTACACCGATCCCGTCAAATGGCTTTGCGGCCTGCTTTTTGTGCGGTGCAAACTAAAAGGGCGGGGCGACTTCGTCTACCCCGCCCTTCACAATTTAATACGCTTTGGCAGAAGGCGTCAAAGCGCCTTTTGCAGTTCCGGCAGAATGACGAAAAGGTCGCCGACGAGGCCGTAGTCGGCGACCTGGAAGATCGGCGCCTCCTCGTCCTTGTTGATGGCGACGATGACCTTCGAATCCTTCATGCCGGCAAGATGCTGGATGGCGCCAGAGATGCCGACGGCGATGTAGAGATCGGGTGCGACCACCTTGCCGGTCTGGCCGACCTGCCAGTCGTTCGGCGCATAGCCGGCATCGACTGCGGCACGAGAGGCGCCGACGGCGGCGCCGAGCTTGTCGGCGATCGGCAGGATGACTTCCTGGAACTTCTCCGAGGAGCCCAGCGCGCGGCCGCCCGAGATGATGATCCTGGCCGAAGTCAGCTCCGGACGGTCGGTCTCGGAAAGCTTATTCTCGACGAAGCTCGACAGGCCGGGATTGACTGCTGCCTGAACCGTCTCGACCGGGGCTGAACCGCCCTCGGGTGCAGCCTGGAAGGAGGCGGTGCGCACGGTGATCACCTTCTTGGCGTCGCTCGACTGCACCGTCTGGATGGCGTTGCCGGCATAGATCGGCCGCTTGAAGGTGTCGGGCGAGACAATCTCGATGATCTCCGACACCTGCGCGACATCGAGCAGGGCTGCCACGCGCGGCGCGACATTCTTGCCCGAGGAGGTCGCCGGCGCGACGATCGTGTCATAGGCATCGGCCATGCCGACGACCAGCGCCGCCAGCGGTTCGGCGAGACGCTCGGTGAGCTCGTCGGCTTCGGCAAGCAGCACCTTGCTCACGCCCTTGAGCTTGGCGGCGGCGTCCGCTGCCGGCTTGGCGCCGTTGCCCGCGACCAGCACATGCACGTCGGAGCCGATCTGCAGTGCAGCCGAAAGCGCCTTGGCGGTCTGGTCGGAAAGCGTCGCATTGTCGTGTTCGGCAATCAGAAGAATTGTCATCTTTTTGTCCCTTCCCAGCCCTACAGCACGCCAGCTTCGTTCTTGAGCTTGTCGACCAGTTCGGCGACGCTCTTGACCTTGACGCCCGCCTTGCGGCCGCCTGGCTCCTCGGTCTTGATCACCTTCAGCCGCGGCTTGACGTCGGCGCCGTAATCGGCGGGAGATTTCTCGTCGAGCGGCTTCTTCTTGGCCTTCATGATGTTGGGCAGCGAGGCATAGCGCGGCTGGTTGAGGCGAAGATCCGCGGTGACAATCGCCGGCATCTTCAGCTCCACCGTCTGCAGGCCGCCATCGACCTCGCGCGTCACCTTGGCCTTGTCGCCATCGATAACGACCTTGGAGGCAAAAGTGCCTTGCGCCCAGCCCAGAAGTGCGGCCAGCATCTGGCCGGTCTGGTTCGAATCGTCGTCGATCGCCTGCTTGCCGAGAATGACGAGACCGGGCTTTTCCGCCTCGACCACGCCCTTCAGCACCTTGGCGACGCCCAGCGGCTCGGTCTGCTCGTCGGTCTTGACCAGGATGGCGCGGTCGGCGCCCATGGCGAGCGCGGTGCGCAAGGTCTCCTGCGCCTGCTGCGGCCCGATCGAGACAACGATGATCTCCTCCGCCTTGCCGGCCTCCTTCAGCCGGATCGCCTCTTCGACCGCGATCTCGTCGAACGGGTTCATCGCCATCTTGACGTTGGCGAGTTCCACCGCCGAACCGTCAGCCTTCACACGAACCTTGACATTCGCATCCACAACCCGCTTCACGGGCACAAGGATCTTCATTTGCCTGTCACCTCTTTCACGATAGCCACCTCTTTCAAGATAGTCGGGCGCGCTATAGCAGTGTGCGCCTCTTCAGAGTTGTCGAAAGCCGACATTCCGGACGGAATTCTGGTCTCCGACCGTCTAAAGCGCGTCGTATGTGGCCGACCTCACGCGACGCGCTTCAGGTTATGTGTTCCATGCATGCCGTTATCGCAAAACCGCTGCACAGTTTGCGCGACATGCATCGGTGTGGGAACGCTTCCGTAGTTGCGGCGACCCCGCACGTCAATATCCGGGACGCGCCCAAATCATCCGCGCCGCTCAAATCGGTTCAGTCGGGACTGGAGGCGGTTCCCCGTCCCCAGCGCGACGCCGGCAGCGGTTCGCCTGGCGCCGGCTCTGCGGCAACAGGCATTTGGCCGGCGACCACCGCTGCCTCTTCATCCGCACCGGCAAGCAGCGGTACGCCGCGGTTGCGCAAGACGAGCACCAGCACGGCCCCGGCGATGATGCCGCCGACATGGCAGGCCCAGGAAATCTGATCCTCGCCACCGGCGGCGAACATCACGATCTGGAACAGGATCCACAGGATGAGCGGGATGAAGGCCGGGATGCGCAGCGGAATGCGGGCGAAGGCCAGCACCCATACCTTTACCCTGGGATAGAGGATCAGATAGGCGGCGACCACGCCGGCAATGGCGCCTGAGGCGCCGATCAGCGGAACCTGCGAGTCCCACGCGATCAGGCCCTGGAAGAAGGCGCCGGCGATGGCGCAGAGCAGATAGAAGGCGAGAAAGCGGATATGACCGAGCGCGTCCTCGACATTGTCGCCGAACACCCACAGGAACAGCATGTTGCCGCCGAGATGGAAAATATCGGCATGCAGGAAGGAATAGGTGACGTAGCTCAGGCTCTCCGGGATGACCACAAACTGCGGAGCCAGTTCGACGCTGTCGTGGACGACCGACGGGATAAAGCCGAGGCCTAGAACAGCGGCGTTGGTGAACTGCTCGCCGCCAAGCGCGGTGGCGAAGTAGATGAGCGTGTTGAACGCGATCAGGCCGATCGTGACATATTGCTGCTTGATGTGGCGCAGCCGGTTGGTGTCATAAAGCGGGATGAACATCGGACCCCTCCCGTCTCGGCAGATTCAGCGGTTCTTGCCGGGAATCCATAGCACGTCGGCGTTTCCATTGTCATTGACCGCGCGTGCGGCGACGAACAGAAAGTCCGATACGCGGTTGATGTATCTTATCGCCTCGCGGTTGAGATGCTCGCCTGGGTTTTGCGTCAAAGCCACCATGATGCGCTCGGCCCGCCGCGCCACCGTGCGGGCAAGGTGAAGGGCCGCCGCCGCCGGGGTGCCGCCGTTGAGCACGAAGGATTTGAGCGGTTGCAAATCCTTGTTGAGCAGGTCGATGTCCTTTTCGACACGGTCGGTCTGCACAGCGGTGATGCGCAGCGGCTCATAGCCGAGCGGCTTGCCGTCATCCGGCACCGCCAGATCGGCGCCGAGGTCGAAAAGGTCGTTCTGGATGCGGCCGAGCATAGCGTCGATCGCCGGATATGTTGCTGCGGTGTGGATGCGGGCCATGCCGATGCAGGCATTGGCTTCGTCGATCGTGCCATAGGCGTCGATGCGCAGATCGGATTTCAGCCGCCGTTCACCGGTGCCGAGGCCGGTGGTGCCGTCGTCGCCGGTGCGGGTGTAGATCTTGTTGAGCTTGACCACGCTCTGCCTCCCGAAATCGCCACCCTCGTCACTTGCGGGTGAAATACACCGCCAGCATGATCAGCACCAATGCCACGAACTGCAGCAGCACGCGCGTCTGCATCAGCTTGTTGGAGGTCATGCCGGAGCCGCCGCGCATCATATTGATGAGGCCGCGGATCAGCACGATCACCACGGCGACCATGACGAGAACAGCGAGGATGTTGAAGACGGTTGCCATAGAGTGTTTCCAGTCGATTGCGTTCAGGCGCGTTTGGCAAGCAGGCGGTAGAGCATTGATGCCGGCAGGATGCGTTTGAGGACAACGCCGATCCTGGCCGGCACCGTTACCACATAATGCGGACGCGGGCGCCGCGACAGAAGCGCATGGCGCAAGGCCGCATGAACCACCGCCGGCCCGGGCTTCAGCCGTGACGTGCTGCCGCCGGCCTGCAGCCGTTGCAGCTGCGCCTCGTAAGCGAGGCGGTGCACGGAATTCTCACGGTCGATATTCCTGAGAAACCACACCAGGCCGTTGCTGGCGATCTTCGATGTCACTGGCCCCGGCTCAATCAGCGAGACATGGATGCCGCTGCCCTGGAGTTCCTGATGCATGCACAGCATCAGCCCTTCGATCGCGTGCTTCGACGCCGAATAGGCGCCGCGAAAGGGCAGCGGCGCCAGGCCGAGGATCGAGGAGCAGTGGACAAGACGGCCATGGCCCTGGCGCCGCATCACCGGCACGACACGGCGGGTGAGGTCATGCCAGCCGAAGACATTCGCCTCGAATTGCTCCCTGAGCGCCGCGACCGGCAGGTCCTCGACGGCGCCGGGCTGGGCGTAGGCGCCGTTGTTGAAAAGGGCATCGAGGCGTCCGCCGGTCCGCTCCAGCACCGACGCCACCAGCGTCTCGATGGATCCCGGTTCGCAATAATCCAGATAGAAAGCCTCGATGCGGTCGGCCTCGAGGGCGGCGATGTCCTCCGGCTTGCGTGCCGTCGCGAACACCCGCCAGCCTTCCGCCTTCAGCGCCCGGGTGCAATAGGCGCCTATCCCGGAAGAAGCTCCGGTGATGATGATGGTGCGCAACTCTTCTCCAGGAGGAAGCGTGTTTTGACCTAGGCTTGCCATTTGCCGCAATCCCTTCCCATATTCGCGGCGTCGAGACAATCGAAGGGAACGCGGTTCTTGTTGCGGAAGATCGTAGCCTTCAAGCGCGTGCTCTATGACGCGTTCGGCCATTTCGATGCAGACGATGGCTGGGCAATGGCCAGTCATCTGGCGATCACGGCGCTGATGGCGCTATTCCCTTTTCTGATTTTCGCCACGACGCTGGCCAGCTTCCTCGGCGCACAGGCTTTCGCCGACACCGCCGTGCATATTGTCTTCGACACCTGGCCCGAGCAGATCGCCGAGCCGATCGCGCGCGAGGTGCTCAACGTGCTCACCGTGCAGCGCACCGACCTGTTGACCTATGGCGTGCTGCTTGCCGCCTTCTTCGCCTCGAACGGCATCGAGGCGCTGCGCACCTCGCTCAACCGCGCCTACCGCGTTTCCGAAACGCGCGGCATCATATACCGCCGGGTACAGAGCATCGCCTTCGTGCTGATCGCCACGGCAGGTTTTCTGGCGATCAGCGTGCTTCTAGTGTTTGCGCCGTTGCTGGCGCGGCTGGCCGAGGCCAATTTCGAATGGGTAAAACCCTATATGGGAACGATCACGCTGTGGCGTTATATCATCGCCTCGGTCGTCATCGTCGGCGGGCTGTTCGCGGTGCATTACTGGCTGCCTGCGGGCAAGCGCCGCTTCGTCTCGATCATACCGGGCATCATCTTCACGCTGATTGCCTGGCTTATCGGGTCGACCATCTTCGCCGCCTATCTCGACCGTTTCTCGTCCTATGTGACGACCTATGCCGGCCTTGCCTCGATCATGGTCGCGGTCGTCTTCCTCTATATGGTCTCGGCGATCTTCATTCTCGGCGGTGAACTCAATGCCGCGATCAGCCGCTATCTGGAGGCACGCGCGCGAGTTGGCTGATTCTTGTTTTGAGCATGATCTTTTCCGAAACCGGTTCCCACTTTTTGGGATCAGGCTTTGGTTGGCTGAGCGGTTGCCAGCCCGACGCCGAACGTCGCGATCGCCATGCCAACGATCTGGACCAGGTTCAACTGTTCGCCGAACAACAGCCAGGCGATGACCGCGGTGACGGCCGGGACCAGATAGAACAGCGAAGCGACTTTCGACATCTCGCCGTCGCGGATCATTACCATCAACAGGAAGATGGCGCCGATCGACAGCACCAACACCAGCCATGCCATGGCGAAGATCAACTCGCCATTGACGATGACGATTCGCGTCTCGAAAGCGAGCGAGGCCAAAGCCATCACCGATGCACCGCCGACATATTGCCAAGTGGTGGCCGCCACGAGATCGCCGCCGGAGGCGAAGCGCTTCTGCCAGATCGTGCCGGCGCTCATGCCAAGCACCGAGACAAGCGAGGCGGCCAGCGTCTCGGCCGTCACGCCGCCGCCAAGCGTGCCGAGCTTCGGCCAAAGCACGATGACCACGCCGGCAAGTCCGACAGTGAGACCGGCCCAATGGCGCGGCAGGATCGCCTCACCGAGAAACCGGCCGGCCATCACTGCGGTGATCAGCGGCTGCAGCCCGACGATCAAGGCCGATAACCCGGCCGGCATGCCCCTGTGGATGGCCCAGAACACGCCGCCGAGATAGACGCCATGCATCAGGATGCCGGCGCCTGTCGCGTGAAACGCCTCCTTGCGCGTCGCTCGCCTGGAGCCGAGTGCTGCCATCAAGGCGGCCAACAGCACGGCGGCCAGCACGAAACGAGCGGCCAGGAAGGTGAAAGGCTCGGCCCACGGCATGGCATAACGCGCGCCGATGAAGCCGGTCGCCCACAGGACGACAAAGGAGGCGGGGATGAACCGCTTGATGCTGCGCATTTTTGAAAGGCTGCCGCGTGCTCGGTGAGGGGTTTTGTACGGGACTGCTGTAATGCGGTTCAACCCGGCTAGCAAAACCAAACGGTTGATCCATAGGCTCGAATGAAGGATGCGCTCTGGGTCAGGGAGGATCAAAACATGATCCAGTTCCACTCGGATAAATGCTCATCTGTCGTGATCCTTCGCGCCCCCTCTGTCCTGCCGGACATCTCCCCCACTTGGGGGGAGATTGGCAGCTTTGGCGTACCGCTCGCTCCCGCGACGGTGGCGGTTCGGCAAGGCGGTGGTGACGGCGATCTCCCCCCTTGTGGGGGAGATGTCCGGCAGGACAGAGGGGGGCGCCTCGCTCCGCCATCAAAGGTTCTGCACCGTCGTGACGCTCTGAGGTAACGGAATTGATTTAAATCCCAACCAACCGCCGGACGTCTTCCGGTGATGCGCCGGCCTCGCGCAAGGCGGCAAGGCCGGTATCGGCAAAACTCTTCGACAGCTTTCGTCCGTCCGGGCCCAGGACCAGACGATGGTGGAAGTAGCTTGGTTGCGGCAGGCCGAGGATCTCCTGGAGCAGGCGCTGCACGCCGGTGGCGGAATAGAGGTCCTGGCCGCGCACGACGTGGCTGATGCCCTGCAGCGCGTCGTCGACGACGACGGCGAGATGATAGCTTGTCGGGATTTCACGGCGCGCCACGATCACGTCGCCCCAGTCCTGCGGGCGGGCTTCTATCGTGCGTGTCGTGGAAAGGCTTTCATCGGAAAATTCCAGCCATGACAGACCCGTGCCGACGCGCGCCATCGCAGCATCGACGTCGAGCCGCCAGGCGAAAGGCGCATTCTCGGCCATCCGTCGCTGGCGTTCCCTCATAGTCAACGCCTTGTCGACGGCGGGATAGAGCGGCACCCCGTCCGGGTCGCGCTGCCAGTCGCGGCCGCGCCTTTCGCGGTCGGCAATGAAGGCGCGGATTTCGCCACGGCTCATGAAGGCCGGGTAGACGAGTTCCTCGCTGATCAGCCGATCGAGCACCGCCTGATAGTCCGAAAAATGCTCGGACTGACGGCGCACCGGTTGTTCCCAGCCAAGCCCGAGCCATTCCAGGTCGCGAAAAATACCGGCCTCGAATTCCGGTGTGCAGCGCATCGTATCGATGTCCTCGATGCGCAGCAACAGCCGCCCGCCGGTTGTGCTGGCCAACTTTTGATTGAGCAGCGCCGAATAGGCATGGCCGAGATGCAGTTCGCCATTCGGGCTCGGCGCGAAGCGGAATGTCAGGAGTGTCATCGTTCGGCGGCAATCGGGTTGTGCGGCGCTTTCGCCAGTTGCTACTTTGCGCCTGATTACATCTGCCACTTTGCGCCGGGAACAAGCAGACATGCAACGCATCGCCACGCTCGACGACGTCTCGCAAGGGCTCGACGCGCTCTGCCTGCTCGACCCGCGCCTGGAAAAGGTGCGCGGCATGGCCGGCGAGGTGCCGCTTCGGCTGTCCGAGCCGGGGTTCAGAAGCCTTGCCTCGATCATCGTCTCGCAGCAGGTATCCCGCGCGAGCGCCGACGCGATCTTCGGGCGGCTGACAAAACTCGTCGATCCGCTGACGCCGCAAGCCATCCTTGCCGCTGACGAAGCCATCTTTCGCGAAGCCGGACTGTCGCGGCCGAAACAGCGCGGGCTGATCGCCGTCGCCCAGGCGGTGGTCGATGGGCTCGACCTCGATCATCTCTGTTTGCTCGACGCCGCGGAGGCGATCGCGGCGATGACCAAGGTGTCAGGCATCGGTCCGTGGACGGCGGAAGTCTATCTTTTGTTCGCCGCCGGCCACCCCGACGTCTTCCCGGCACGCGACGTTGCCCTGCAGAGCGCGGTCGGCCACGCGCTCGGCATCGACCCGCGCCCGCCCGAGAAAACGCTGATCAAGCTCGCCGAATCATGGAGCCCGTGGCGCGGTGTCGCATCACGGCTTTTTTGGGCGTATTATCGTGAAACCCGGGGCAGGGACGCCGCGCCGCCTGGCTGAATCCGTAAAAAAGCATGAAAATCATGCATTTTTAGCGCTGCGATTGATCGACAAGCCGCTTCACATCCCTGTCATGTCGGGCTTACAGTATCCGCGCCGACAGGCTACAGCGCCGCGCATCCAGTTGGATGCGCAAAGGACGCTGTAGGACTTTTTGAAGCTGCGCATGATCCCTTCCGAAAATCGAACCGATTTCGGGGTCATACGCTGAACCAAGGAGGTCAATGACGTGACGGTTGCCGTATCTCCGGATGGGCTTCCAGCACTGGTGCTGAACGCGGATTACCGTCCGCTCAGCTATTACCCCCTGTCGCTCTGGTCGTGGCAGGACGCCATCAAGGCGGTGTTCCTCGAGCGGGTCAACATCGTCGCCGAATACGAGCACGCGGTGTCGTCGCCGACCTTCTCGATGAAGCTGCCGAGCGTCGTCAGCCTGAAAGCTTATGTGAAGCCATCGCGGCATCCGGCCTTCACCCGCTTCAACGTCTTCCTGCGCGACCGTTTCCAGTGCCAGTATTGCGGCACGCCGGAGGATCTGACCTTCGACCATGTCGTTCCCCGCCATCGCGGCGGCGCAACGACGTGGGAGAATGTCGTCGCCGCCTGCTCGCCCTGCAATCTGAGGAAGGGCGGCATGATGCCGGCGCACGCCAAGATGTGGCCGCTGCAGAAACCTTTTCAACCGACGGTGCACGACCTGCACAACAATGGCCGCTTGTTCCCGCCCAACCATCTGCATGAAAGCTGGATGGATTATCTCTATTGGGATGTCGAACTGGAGCCATAGAGTTCGGCAGAAATCCGCCATGCCGGTCGCCTGACGAAGCTTCTGCGCTTCCGGTGCTCACGTACTGTAAGTACGCTCCGCTTCGGTTCTCGAAACCCACGTCATGCGCTCCGGCCTGACGAATTTCTGGACGAACTCTGCGCTGTGCAACTCAGTCGCGGGCAAAGGCGCCGCGGAAGGCGATGACGGCCAGGACAAAACTGGCGATGGCGTTCCAGCCGGCCAGCGACAGGCCAAGGATGCGCACGGCCGCCTTGTCGCAGGAGGGCGGGACGAATCTGTCGAGCGCATCGAGCACGCCCTTGCCGCCGGTATCGACAGGACCGGCAGCCGCTGCACAGTCGGTCGGCCCCGGCCACCACGCCCATTCGACACCGGAGTGATAGACGCCGAGATAGACGCCGTAGACCATCAGCAGGCCGCCGACGGCCAGCAGGCCGCGTGTCAGCCACGCGGGGGCGCGCAATGTCGACGCAGCCGCCGCCAGCAGCATCAGCGGCACGCCGATGTAATAGGGGGTGCGTTGCTCCAGGCAGAGCTTGCAGGGGATGTAGCCGCCGAGATGCTGGAAGGCCAGCGCTGAGCCGACGGTGGCGGCCATGGCGGCGGCGAGGAACAACGCCGTCCGCATGCGCTGGCGTCCAGGGTCGGCATTCACGGTCGCTGTCATCGATCTGCCGTTCGCCTTGTTGTTGAGCATGATCTTTTCCGAAAGCCGGCGCCCACTTTTTGCTACGCTGACCTTCGGTTCGGGATCATGCTCTAAAACGCGTATTTGACGACGATATAGAGCGAAATCAGGGCAGCGGCGCCAGCGCCGGCGATCATGCCGAGGCGTTTTTCGATGAACTCGCGGATCGGTTCGCCATAGCGGCGCAGCAGCCAGGCGAGGAACAGGAAGCGGGCGCCGCGCGCCACGATCGCCAGCACGATGAACAGCAGCAAAGGCGTGCCGATGACGCCGGACAGGATCGTCACCACCTTGATCGGCGGCAGATGGGCGAGGCCGGAGGTGATCAGCATCAGGACGATGAATCCGGTGCCCGCCGAGACGCGCAGTGTCTCGAAGTCGTCATACTTGCCGTAGAATTCAAGGATCGGCCGCGCCACCGAGTCATAGGCGTAGTGGCCGATGTACCAGCCGGCTATGCCACCCAGAACGGACGCCAGCGTGGCGACCAGCGCGTAGCGATAGGCGCGATCCGGCCGCGACAGCGCCATAGGCAGATAGAGCACATCGGCCGGCACCAGAAACACCGAGCTTTCGACGAAAGCGATGAAGGCCAGCCACCATTCGGCGGATTTCTTCGCCGCCAGCGACAAGGTCCAGTCGTAAAGTCCGCGAAGCATCGGCACTCCTGATGCACGTCGCCCAAAATGCGCAGCGCCTTTGGGACAACAATGCATAAAAACCAAGACCAAAAGCGCGCCAGATGAATCTCTCCAGACGCGACGCGCTTCAATGCGCTGCCTGTCTAGAAAGATTTTTCGCGCCGCACAATGGCCGTAGCTTCACGAAATCGAAAGGCCGCGGCCGAGCGAAAGCCACATGCCCGGAATTGACCACCCCGAATTGGCCAGTTGACGAACAGGCCTCCAACCGTATAGTCCGCGCCCATCCAGGCCGCCCGGCCTGAGCCCCTATGGCGGAATTGGTAGACGCGCTCGACTCAAAATCGAGTTCCGCAAGGAGTGCTGGTTCGATCCCGGCTAGGGGCACCACCACCTTTATACCGGTGTTGATTTGCCGGACCTTTTTCTGATTTTTGTCCCACTCTTTGTCATCGACTTTTTCGGTGGGACAATTTCGTCCAGATTTTGTTCCGGAATAACCAAGAGATGGGCGGCCTGTCCAGCCATCCGGCGGCGTTGCGCCTTCCTCGTGTAGTGCGTCGTTTGCTGCTTGGTGGTCCAACCGAAGATCGCCATGAGCTGCTCGTCAGTAGCACCGTTCTCGGCTGCTATAGTGGCTCCTGCTTTTCGAAGGCCGTGAAGGGTGCAGTGGGGCAACTCCGCTTGATCGCACCAGTCCCGCATTTTGTTACCAAGTGAATTAACGGTGAATGGTTTTCCCCATTCCGACGTCAAGAAGGTCAGGTCACCGCAGGCACTGGCGTCGATTGTCGCCCTCAACTGAGGAAGAATGGGAAGCTCCACCTCGACACCCGACGATTTGCTGGTCTTCTGGGGACGGATGTGTAGCCATCCATTCCTGACGTGCTGGCGCCCAAGGATGGCAAGATCCTGGCGACGCAGTCCCGTAAACAGTCCCAGATGCAGTGCCAGACGTGCCTTGCTGCCAGGTGGATGGCGTGCCTCGAACTGACGCACCTCTGCGACGGACCATGTGTGAAATCCATCGCCAGATTTCAGGCGCTTGATCCCGAGAGCTGGATTGCTCCGGACGATCTCGTTCTCAATCGCCCAACCGTACATGGCCGAGATGACCTTCACGACCTCATTCTGAGCACCTGGCGTCGAACGGAGATCATCTCGAATTTCGAGGACGTGCTTCCGCTCCAGGAGGTCGAAGGGGAGTGTCCCCCGCTTGCTGCCGCTTTTGTGCTCGCTGTTGCAGATTTCATCGAGAACCGATGACCGTCGAGCAAGGATTTTGGGTGAGAGCCTTACACGTCGCTTGTACTCCTGGCATAGCCAGCGAAAGTCCCTCTGGGACACCGGTTCATTTCGGTCCGCGGTGCCGCTGAGTTTCAGAGGCGCGTAGGGAACGTTTAGCCAGCACAAGCCACCTCGGCCTCAAACTCCTTTGTCCCCGGCTTCTCCCGTAGTCGGACTTTGGACCGGCCGAGGGCGCGAAAGTACAGGCGCACGTTTCCGTGTCGGTCACGATCAGGGGAAACGCCCTTTGGTAGCTTTCTGGGCGACGTGGTGATCGGTGGCGACGACATCCACGGAGACGGTGTCAACGTCGCGGCCCGTTTGGAGGGATTGGCGGAACCGGGCGGTGTTTGCG
>NZ_JBVVQV010000031.1:0-64871 GCF_055811235.1 Mesorhizobium sp. WSM4810
TGGACATGACGAGACTCCCATGATGAGCCATTTGGTTGACAAACTCGCATGTCGCAGGGCAGCTGTGCAATGGCGGCTCCAAATCGGAATTCCCGACTGGGGCAAGACAGGATGGAAACCGATGCCCGCAACACCAGTGGAAGGCCTTCCGAGAAGAACTAAGCCAGCAGCTTGAAGAAGAGCGCCGGTTTATCGCCAACGCCGAAGCAGGGAAAACCGGCACTTGGACCGTTGAGCCGGGCAAGGGAAAAGTCGACACCACCGCCGCTCATGTGGAGATATCGGCGATCTCCGTTGAAGGGTTCGCCGCAACGGGGAGGAATATAATCCTGATTTTGATGATAAGGGCAAGCGGATGGTCGCAGCTCTGAGCGAAACAGCCCGCGACAGTCGCGCTAGGTTCTCTTGAGGTTGAGCGGCAGGCATTTTAGGCCGCCTAGGGAGGGAACAGGGAGACCTGTTTCGGTATCTCGAAAACCGCCATGGGATACGAAACAACGCACGGCGCAACGCTCTGGTCATAAGTGCGGCCGCGCCAATCGCCCCTCACCTAATGGTCATGGCTCTCGTCCAATGGAATGCGGTCGATCGGAATAATTCCGCCGGGTGGCTCGTTAGTCCCATAGAGCATGCCGGATACGGCAAAGTATCCGATGTCACTTCAACGAAGCTGCCAGACAGGCTGCTGCCGCTCTGGCTCAACTCGAAGGAGACCAGAGATGAAAACGGTTGTTTCGACCTCTTTCACAAGACGAAGCGTCGTCGCCGGGCTGGCCGTCGCCCCGATGGCTTTGGCGGCGGAGGATAATACCTCCGCGCAGGCCAACCAAACCACGCCTGAGAACAGTCTGTACGAGCGGCTGGGAGGCGTCTTCGCCATCGCAGCGGTGGTGGATCACTTCAGCGACGCCATCGTGAAGAACCCCATCGTCGGCCAGACGTCCGAGAACCCGCAGCTGCGCGAATGGCACACCAAGAACCTTGGAAGGCTGCCCGGCCTCAAGTTCATGCGCACGCTGTGGGTCTGCGACGTTTCTGGCGGGCCCTTCAAGTTTGTGGCCACCAAGCCCGGCACGACGCACCTTGGCCTTGAGGAAGCCCACCGGGATCTCCGGATCTCACCCGCGGAATTTGATGAGGTCGCAGCGGAACTCGGGCGGACCCTGGACCACTTCAAGGTTCCGAAGCCCGAGAAAACCGAGGTCCTGGCAGCTTTCGCCGCCCACAAAGATGAGGTCACCGCCGGCTTCGTCAAGCAGGGCTGAAGCGCCTTAGGGTCGACTCAATCAACCTACCGCAAGTGCGGCTGCTTAAGGGTCAACAAAACGAGATTCAGATCGAAGCGGAAGCTCACTCGTCATCCCAGAAATCCTGCAGCGAGGCGTGCCGAAGATCTTCCTCGCCCCTTAGATGCTTTACGCGGGCTTTGATCCCCGGCTTGACCCACTGTGTTGCTGGCCGCTGTGGCATGTCCTTGGGCGGTGGCCCGGCATGCTCCTGGACCCTTTTCCAAAGCCGTTCCCGCATCTCGCGGTTGACGCTCACGAACGCACTGCCGACATATTTCCGGGTGCCTGGGTCAGCCATCAGAGCAAACGCCGGCTTGCCCCTCTCGCGTTCAACTCCGAGAAGCTCGAACTCGCTTTCTGTGAAGGATTTTGTATTCAGCCAATTGGTGGTCGGGCCGCTGCGATATTTGCTATCCCGACGCTTCGATACCATCCCCTCCAGTCCGGCCGCGTCGATCAGATGATAGATCGCGTTGGCTTCGCCCGGCATCGTCTCGCTGAACTGGATGCGGCTGTCGGACCCTATGAGGCCAGCCAGGATTTCCCGCCGGTCCTCCAGCGCCATGTCGCGCAAGTCGTGGCCGTTGAGGTGCAGGAGATCGAAGGCGACGAAATAGAGGTCGTGCTGGCGCCTGGTGATTGCCTTGCGCAGCGCGGCAAAATCCGAAAGGCCAGCCTCATTTAAGACGACGACCTCGCCGTCGATGATGGCATTCTCGACGTCCAGCGTTCGCGCCGCCGCAGCTAGGTCGCGGTATCTGGAGGTCCAGTCGAGTCCGCGGCGGGTGAAAATCCGAGCGCCGCCGGCGTCGATGATGATCTGGGAGCGGTAGCCGTCAAACTTGGCTTCATGCATCCAGTCATCGCCTTGGGGCGGCTTGGCGACCAAGGTAGGCATCATCGGAGGAATGAACTCAAGCCGGCCGGGTCCGGCACGCACTGGTTTACGCACGGAATCGAGTCTAGGCCCGTCCCATCTGGTGGCCAGGGGAACGGAACATGATCATTTACTAAATTAGCAATTCTGCATGAAACGGCTTATTATTCGTCCAAGCCGGCGGACACCCCCAAACCCCGTCGGTTAGGCCCAGCGGCCACCCACCCAAACTCCCAACTGGCTGCTGGGCCGCCCCATCTCAGCGAGGAAGCATGGACGGCCAAGCTTCAAACGATAGGCGCGAGAATCGCGTCAGGGCCGAGGCCAAGAGCCGTGACGAGCAGGATGGCGTCCGGGTCGTCGCAGTAGACCTCGGGTCGATCGGGAGCAAACCAGCGGGCGAAATAGACCGGGTTTTGCGTCAAGGCGGCGTAGGCCTCGGGCATCTTGCCAGCGTCGATTATCCTCGCCTGCACGACCCATTTCAGAACTGTCTGACGACGTGGCGGCGTTGGCTCTGGGCCGGTGAAATTCTTACCATCGAATGAAAAGCCGGCGAAAACATCGTCGGGAACCTTTTCCATCCCGGCTCTGGGCTGCCTTCGAAATAGGGCAGATCGTACGCGATCGAATCCACCACGCCTTCAATGATGCGGGCGTATTTCATGTCGTCCTCCAGAAATTGACGCGGGTGTAGACCTCAGTCCCATAGCTGCCAGCCAATCCGAACCCGGAGGCTTGGGTGGTCAGGCATTGGTGTTCGACGCGGTAGGCTTTCCCGGCAACAACAGCGGCCCCGCCAAACGATCGGGTCGACGTGTCACCGGCGCCGGAGCAACGTTCAACCGTCCCGGCCCCAGCCACCGTGCTGTCAGTGACGTTGTAGAAGCGTGTTTGGTGAATGCCCACGTTGCTTGCTGGGGCTGACCACTCGACCCAGCCGGCCACAGTCGGCGTGAACTGGTTTGCCGCAATGGAGACAATCGCGGACGCGTCGCGCACCTCAGTATTCAGGTCGCGCGCGCGCCAAGCACCGGAAGTGAAAGCCCCCCATCCGTCCCGGAGGATTTCTGATCTATCGTCGACATAGCTGCGAGCAAGGGTTCGAAGTGCATCGGCAAAACTTGGCGGAGGGCCCTCACCGATTTTGAGGAGCGAATGGAGTTCCTTGCGCTCATGCGGCGCTAGGAAGGGAGCGAAGGAGCGGGATCGATCCTGAGCAAAATGACCCTTTCGCTCCGACATTCCGTTCGAATCCCCCTTGCCCTGTCTCACTTCGCGCCAACCCTGCTCATGCCAAAAATGCCCATCGTGCGCTAGTGGGCCGAGCGCTTATTCATCTGTGCTGCCAAGTATTTGAGGCGCGTCAGTGATGCCAGTGCGTGTGAGCACATCTGACCAATCCTCAAGCAAGCATTCATAGTCGGACCGGCGACGGCCTCCTGACGAACTGGCGCGATTGATGTTTTGGCCCACGAGCGCCCGAAGCGCTCGAGAGGTCTCGATTTTTGAAGCCGTTCCGTTGAAAAGCGGATGTCTGTCGCTCGGACGGAGATCAAGGCTGACGCCGTCTCGGGTCAACAGCGGAACCGTCCGCACGGGTCGATGGCTCGGCACTTGAACCAATCGCTTGGATATCTGTTCCAGGCCCGTCGGGTCCTGGCGCTGACCGCCGACACTGCGTCGTTCCAGTTTTGCCGATCGGACTTTCCCGCGGAGTTGCTCGATCGCCTTAGGCAAGCCGGCTTCGCGGAGCGCGTGCCAAACAGCAGTAGATACGGAAACCTGCTGCTTGGTCGTGGTGACGCCGAACATCTCGTCGAGCGAAGCGGAGAACTCCACCTCGACACGGATGTAACGGTCGTTGTTGATGAATACTGTCCAGGGCACGCGCGACTGAACGTCGATGATCCGCCCATTCCGGCTGAAGATTAACCCATGATAGTCCTTGAGGATCGGAAAGCGGCGTTCGCATTGAGGCCCACGGCGTCGCGTGTCTTGTCTATCGCGCCAAAGCTCGGCGGAAGCCACGCGTAACGGAGGGATATCTGGCCCTCCTGGCCAGGTGCAGCAGGATTGCGGACCTTGATATCTATCCGGTCGAGCGACTGGGCACGGTCTTCGTCGAGCAAGAAGAACTCGCATTCGGGGGTCAAGAACAGAGGATCAATGGGAAGAACGCGATGACCATCAACATGGATCGCAGTCTCCTTGGCCAACTTATGATAGGTCACTCCGAAATGTCGGACGAGGTTGATTCGCATACCCAACGTGGTGGCCCAATCAAGACGGTCGAGCTTCTCGATGACCACGATTGTTCCAGAATGCCATCCCTCAGGGAAAGTCCGTCTGAGATACTCGTTGATGAAGGCCGGGAGTCTTGCTCGTCGAGCCGAGGGAAGCGCGACATCCCCGGCGGAATTGCGATACTTCCCAGCGTCTAAGGCATCGAGATCCAATGTGACGGCGAAGTGTTGGCCCCCTGCCACCTTGGAAACGATCGTGAAACGTCGTCCGATGCTGACCGCTGAACTGGGCAAGCCATAGCCGTAGCGGCCCAGACCAGCGCGATCATTCTCACGATGGGTCCCGCCCCACATCATCGCAAGCCTGAGCATTTCGGGCGCCATCCCGTGCCCATCATCGACGACCGCTGGTTGGGATGGCTTCTTGAGCGAGACGCTTCCGTCATAGCCGAAAACGAGGTCGACGCGCTGGGAGTAGGCCTGAATGGAATTGTCGATTAGTTCAGCGATGGCGTCGACATTGCTGCGATAGCCGATATGTCGGATGCCGTGGACAAAGGCCTCTGGAATTGTGAGACCGATTTGGCTTTGTCGGTGCTTCAGGTCCGCGTATTTGCGTTGAGCAATCAGCACCGTTTCTGCCGCGTTGATCCCATCAACTCCCGCCACCAACACTCCTCCCGAGGTCAAGTGCAACTGCATACAGGTCATAGCATATTATCAATAGTGCGACACATACGGTGGACCTCACCCGGAACGGCGAAGGAAAACTTCGCGAGCATGTCCTGGATTGTGCACTTTACGCAAACCGCCCACACATCCGGCGAAGTTAGGTGACCGAAAATACAGGTTCGCCAGGGCCAGCGCACCCATTATTCAAGAATATTAAAAGAATGCGCGAGGTCCAAATAGGGTCGTGTAACCCGCGGCTTCGGATGGTATCGCCACTAAATTCGTGCCAGATTGTGAATCCACAACCTACCGGCCCTCCCCTGTCGCAACTTGCGCAGAAAACCGCACACTCCCCATCCTGCCACGTCGGATCCAGGTCGAATAACTGTCGGTGACCGCTGGCGGACTTTCCCGCTATTTCCATTCAAACCTGTCGGTCGGCTCAAGGCTGGATTGAAACTTTTGGCGAAGCGCCGCCAGAGCCGCTGTTTTCCCATTCAGGTAGGCATCGAAGAGCAGCACTGCTGCGTCTTGTACAACGCGCGTGTAGCGGGTCTCCTCCTCGGGGCCGTGGGCGTGTGGTCCGTGCTTCAGGCCGGAAAACGCATTGTGGCCAGCACCGTCGAGAACGAGCAGATATTGATGAGGGATGGTCAGCGCTGCGTAAGGGAGGGTCCGCTGTATCGGATCGAATTCCTTGTTGCCGGGCACCGCATTGCCATCTTTCGTGCCGGTGATGTGAAAGAGCGGGATGCTGATATCGCGGTAAAGGGCGGCCAAGTCGCCGCCCTGGATGGGTATGTTCGGGCTCATGACCAGGCCAGCGCGAATTCCTGGCTCCTTGAACGACCACTGCCCGCCCGGACCCATTCTCTGCCCTGCGGCAACCATCGTCGAGACGCCTCCATAAGAGTGTCCGGCCATGCCGATGCGTGTCAAATCCAGGCGGCCGGCGAGCCGCCCCTCGCCGTTCATGCGCGCAAGCTCGCGCAGGGCAAAGGGCACGTCCTGAAATCGCGCGCGCGCCGCATTGGCGTCCCACATGGCTTCACGAAGAATGCGGTAGACTTCCGCAAGAGAGTTTGCCTGTTGCCATATCGAACTGTCCGTCCCGGTATGCTGCAGGTGCACCGCCACGTAGCCGCTTTGCGCCAGGCGCCGCCCGAGGTAAGGCATCGCCTCGCGCGATCCGCCAATGCCATGCGACACAAGGATCACCGGGGAAGCGCCAGAGAGGGGAGCTGGGGCATAAAGCCGGTACGGCACGGAACGGCTGCGCGATTCGTCGCGGAAAGCGCCATCAATGACAGTATATCCCGAAGGTGAATCGTCCACGCTTTCGTTCATCCGCCAGCCTCTCAGGAATGTATGCTCGAAAGCCTCTATTGTTCGCCCGGTTCCTTGACCCGCTGGGCCGAAAGCATTAAGGCAATTACAGGTGGAATCCACATCCAAGACATCTATTGCCCGCTAGGTTCCTGCTATGGTGGTGTTTGAAACAAGCGCTCACTATTACCGCTTCTTTGCCAACGAGTCTCGTCGTGGCGGCTCCCCCCTCTATGAAAAGCTGTCGCTCGGGATTGCGGACAATGTCGCGCTGCAGCGCCTGGCGGCAGGGCGCAGGAAGGGCCAGCCGGCGGCGAACCTTGTCTTCGGCGCGGTACAGTATCTCCTGCTTGGCGGCGTCGATCATCCTCTCAAGGATTATTATCCGAGTCTGGGCGGAACGCGGCCGGCCGACGATCGCGCATTCGAACTTTTCGCCGCTTTTTGCGGTGCTCACGAAGCCGAGCTTGTCGACATCATCGCCAAGCGCGCCACCAACACCAACGAGGCTGGCCGCAGCGCGCTGCTGCTGCCCGCATTCGATCTGGTTGCGCGCGAAGCCGCCGCTCCGCTTGGCCTCGTCGAGATCGGATCCAGCGCCGGCCTGAACCTGAACTTCGACAGCTATGGATATCGGTATACGGACGGGAAAGGCGCTCCGAAGCTGGAGCGGTGGACCGATGCGGATTTTGTCCTTTCCTGCATCCTTGAAGGGCCTGGCTTGCCTGTTTTGGGGACGTTCCCGCCCCCCGTTTCATCGAGGATCGGCCTCGAACTTTATCCGACCGATGTTCGGGATGAAAATGAACGCCGGTGGCTCAAGGCGCTTGTCTGGCCCGAGCGCATTGACCGGCTTACAAAACTGGATGGCGCCTTGAAGGTCGCCGCCGCGCATCCGCCCCGGATCAAAGGCGGCGACGCCGTGTTGAACCTGAGCTCTGCACTGGCGGAGATTCCGCCTTATCAAGCCCGGTGCGTGTATCACACGATAATGGGCTATCAGCTTTCCGGCGATCAACACCGACGCATAAACGATATCCTGTTGGAGGCGAGCAAGACGGCGCCGGTCTGGCGCGTCACCGTGGAAGGCGAGGTCGCACACCCCAACCCCACTGAGACGTTCAATCCTCTCAAGGTCAGCAGATACTTCAATGGCGAGCGCAGGGTAAAAACGCTCGCGGTCTGCGATCCGCATGGGCTATCGATGGAGTGGAAAGGTTAGCAGGTCGACGGTTTATCCGGCCATTCCTGTCCTTGACCAGATGCAAACGCGATGCGCATTACTCTAAGGTGTCCACATCATCGGCGATGGACAAACGATCGCGCGGCAGGGGCACACGCAACTGGTTGCGATTGGATAAGGCCTTGGCAAAGTCCGGTTTGAGCGTCAGCGCCTCGTCAAAGCTGGCGAGTGCTTCATCAATGCGCCCCAACGCCCGCAACGTCACCCCCCGATTGTTCATTGCCTGCACGAAATCGGGTTTCACCCCGATGGCTTTCTCGTAGCACGCGAGAGCCTCGTCATACCGTTTCAGGCCGCGCAAGGCATGCCCCCTGTTGTTGTACGCAGCTGCGGCTTTCGGATTGATCTCAGTGGCGCGAGCCAGGTAGGTGTCCGCTGCCTGATACCGACCGGCCTGAAGACATAGAACGCCCAACAGATAATTAGCGTCGTAATGCCGGGGACTTGCTGCCAGTACCTGCAGATAAATCCTCTGGGCATCCAAAAATTGCTTGCTCCGATGGCATTGCAGCGCACGCGCAAATTGCTCCTCAATACGCCTAGCCGCCACAAGCTCGTCCAGAAGCCGGCGCGCCTCCAGATTGCTCAGTTCAGTTTCGAGCACCTGCCTGCAGCCGCGCTCGGCCAGATGGAACTTCCCCTCCTGACGCAGCTTTCGCACCGACGAAATCACCGAAGGAAGGCTTCTTCGATCCAGCCTGTTCCCGCGGCTGTTGGTGGAGTCGATCCGGACACCCTCTACAAGCCGCTCCTTCGATCCGAAACTGTACTTGTACGAAAAATCTCCAGTGCCAAGGTCGTAGGTCCTGAGGCCGTTTTGAATTGCCCAACGGATGCTGTAGGCGTGAAGCACCAAGCCCGGTGGAGGCTTCCGAATTGCGAGATTGCGGCTGACGAGGAAACAGACGAGTGAACGCTTCGACCTGTCGATAAACGTAATGTGCACTCCTAATGGAGTATCGCCTTTCCACAATACGGGCGCGAACAGCACACCCGCCTTGTGGCACTCAAGTAACATATGGCGGCAGTTGGCAATAACACCCTGAGCATAGACGCGGCTTTTGGCCTCCCACTGCGCAAGCCAAAGTTGATAGAAAACCTCCAGGTCGCTTTGGATTGTCTCGAAGTCTGCCAAACTTACCCGGTATTCTCCGCTATTTTCGACCTGACGAAGAAAATGGCGGACATCACGACGGGTTTTCGAGCCAAGGTTGCGATCCAGGAATTCGTCCCAATCGGCTGGCAAATCGACATACATATAGATGTCATGATTTATGTTTTCGCCTGTTCGGGTGGTATGGCGACGTCGTTCAATCTTTTCTTTCACAAAATCGTTGTCAGAAAAGCTTCCAAGCAGCATTTGACGGCGCCTGGCCGATATCGAAATGTCGTCGCAGTGTAACGTTGTCCAATTCAGCGCCTGCAGGCGATCGGCGAACAATGAAACGACTTGCTCTTCGAATTCGGGAACGCAGATGAAGCCCGTATAGGTGGCGAAATACGAGCCGGCCATCCTTATGCTGCTATAAAACCCCGTCTGCTCATCAAGCCCGGTGACGAGTTGCAAAGGGAAGAAGGCGACATACTCGTTCGACCCGGGAGACCGCGCGGCCAAAATCACCCAACCTGGGCGTCGCAGCCAATTCGACATCCATGGCCACGACAGGAAGAAGTTCGCCTCCGGATCGGAGTCATATATCCGGTCCCAATTCTCTCTCAGCGGCTCCAACGCTTCGAATTTGTCGACCATATCGATTTGCATGCGCTGACCATCACTGAAGTGCCTTATCGAGCGTTGCGGTTATCTTTGCCGCCTTCTCTGACGCCTGAGACTGTGCGTCAAAACATGTCCCACCAGTTCTTCATACTTGATCCCATGCAGGGCGGCCGAACGATAGACCGCCGAGGCCGGCGCCATATTGCAGGCGATGTTCACTTCGATGAAAACGGTCCGCCGCGTGTCGGGATCATAACGGAAGTCGAAGCGGGCATAGTCGAATGGCGACATCTCGGCCACCATTCGTGCGGTTGCCTCCGAAACCTCTTCGGCTCCCGGTCCGTCGTAAGGAGCGGACTTGTAGGAACTGTTGAGCCCTCGCTTTGCTTCATTGGTCAGAACATTGTCGCCAGGGCGGCCGCTCTCCTCGAAGACCGCCAATGAACCCGGGGGGAAGCCCTCGACAATTGGAACCGTCAGATTGAGGCCCGGCACAAACTCTTCTGCAATGAATTCACGGCCGCCGTGACGCGGATCCGAGATGGTTGTCAGCGCATCCCGCCAATCCGCTTCATTCTCGACCTTTACAATTGCGTCGGAAGCGATACCCCCTCGCGGCTTGACAATCCACGAACCGGGCAGGCTGAACTTGTCATTGCTGACCTCACCGGGCTGCATGATCCTGTGCTTGGCGACATCGAGCCCCAGCGAAGCAGCCAGTTGCTTGGCCAATACCTTGTCTTCCGAGACCGCCCGGCTTGACGCCGATGCGCCGAGACACGGGACGCCACGATAGGCCGCGATTGCCGGCGCCAGGAGCTCGTGACCATCGAATATCGCATGCGAGTGAATGGCATAGAGGAAATCGAAGTCGAGAGGCCCGAACAGCACCTCGTGCTCGCTCGCCGGCGTGACCCTGAAACCCAGCCCGCGTAGCGTTTCGAGCATGATGGCATGGTAGACGACGTGGTAGCCGTACTTGGCCCTGCGCTCCGGGCTGGAGTCGAGGGCATGACGCGCCAAAAACAGCACATGGGTTTGCGCCAGCTCTTCCGGCGATGGGGTCAACAGGTATTCCAACGTCGGCATTTATGAGCCTGATGTGTTCAAAACGCTTTCCATGCTTGCATCATGGCTTGAGCCGGTCAAGCAGAACCACGGGCAATATTTTGGGTGGCGTTGAAGGTCGAAATGGTACAGATCCAGACTGGGATGCTGGCCGCACTGCCCGGTGAAGAAACGCAGGAGCAGTTCGGGGCTCCCGGCTGTCCTTTGACGGGAGTCAAAGCCCCAGCTCGAATGTAGAAGCCTGCTTGCTTCCGAGAAAATTCCACAAGGCCTGGATAGCGTCTATCGTATGCTGGGCATTGTCTATGCGAGCCCACCTATTTTTCTCTGCATTGGTCCTGATGGCTCCTCGGTACGCATAAAAAGGAAGAGAAGATTCATCCAGTTTTTCTCTATACTGCAAGGATGCGATGTTTTTCAACGAGAGCATAATAGCGTCAAGGTATCGCCCTGCCCTCACCTCATCCCCTGTCCGCAGCGCCATCTCGAATGCATAAACCAGCCCCTCGGTATAAACTCCGTCCGAGGACGCGTGCGGAAGGCCGTACTGAGGGGTTGCTGGATTGAAGAATCGTCCAATCCTGTACGACCGGTCCTGAAGTTCAAGCAATTTGTCGTTCAGAGTAAACACCGCCTCGGCGAATTTATCGGCTTTCGTCAACTCATATAGATGCCGATAAGCGATGGTGTGCCAAGGCACGTATGCCGGGTAATAATTATCTGCGATATTGCGGACATATTCCTCTAAATAGAATTCTGCACTGCGCGCCGCTTCGTCGAAATAACGGGTCAATCCAGTCCGGATATAATATTCGAGCAAAGCAACCAGTGCTTCCCCTGAGTAAAATGTTAAGAGGTATTTTGCGTCGAAGGAATAATTCGGCTCCTTTAGCCAAGGGCGAAAGGACCCGTCTGCATTCTGGAGCGCAAGGATGCCCTCCGCGGCCGCACTGGCCTTTGACTGGAACTGTTCAAAATGAGGGCTTGCCGCGAATGTGCGAAGCAGCATCGCATTTGCCCCGAGCTTTGACTTGCCATCATATTCAATATAACCAATACCACCCTCCTCCCGATACCATGTATTCATGATGAATGACAAATTCCGGCGATGAACAGGGCGAAGCGAGAGATTTCCTACGCTCATTTCCGCCAACGTGCGCGATGACATAAGCTGTCTTAGTTCATTGTTTTTTTCAGATTTCTCGCCCGTATACGGATTGATACTGTAGGTAAACAGGCCCTTTTTTCCAATATTGCGGATTATCCAGGCTTCCGCCAAGTCTCGGATCCTTGCCATCTCCTCCGGCAGCGACACGACCGTCCGTCGTTCGGGAGGCCGTTCGGCCCGATGAGAGCTCCTCTTTGGCATGAGGCGTTTGGAGGTTTGAATCCGGTGGGCGGACATGGTTTCGCCGAGATCGATCGAGTTTTGGCTGTATCCCAAACAGAAAGTGAGCGTCTTTAGACGCTCACCTTCGCGATTATCGAGCGAATATCTGGTGGGTCGTTAGCCGCCGCTGCCGCCGCCACCGCTGCCGCCGCCACCGCCGCTGCCGCCACTGCCGCCGCTACCACCGCTGCCGCCGCTACCACCGCTGCCACCGTCGCCGCCGCTGCCGCCGTCGCCGCCGCTGCCGCCGTCGCCGCCGCTGCCACCATTGCCGCCGCTGCCACCATTGCCGCCGCTGCCACCACCGCCGCCGCCGCCGCCACCGCCGCCGCCGTCACCATCGCCGTCACCATCGCCGTCACCATCGCCGTCACCATCGCCGTCGCCGTCGCCGTCACCATCGCCGTCACCATCGCCGTCGCCGTCACCGTCGCCGCCATTGCCGCCATTGCCGCCGCCGCTGCCGCCGTCACCATCGCCGCCATCGTTCAAGGCGGCGGTGATAAGGGCCGTGGTAACCGGCGGGCACATGTCGATTTGCGCGGCGGAAAGAATGCTGGTGCGGTTGGCTGCAATACAGCAAAGCGCGAAATTGGCTTCAGTGAGAGGTTGGCACTGTGCAGCCGCAAGCCGAGGACGTTGACTCTGCTGTGCGGTTGCCGGTGTGATCATTGCCACCGTGAAGGCAGCGGATGAAAGGAGCAGTATTCTTAGAATCGTGCTTGAGACGTCAGGGTACAGGTGCATTTTCTTCCTCCTTGAGGGAAAAAAAGGCGCTCCCGTCCCCTTTGGTTGCGCGAAGAGTCAATATTACCGACCATCGGTAACACTTTGTTAAGTATGGCAAACAATTTGTTCCTGCGCAATCGCGATTCTCAGGATTGATTTACCAACCCCCATAAGGATTATGACGACCCACCAAAAGGGGACACTCAGTGATTCGTTCAGCGGCGCTTCTCGCGGCGGCCATTTTGTTGGCCGGCTGCAGCAATCAAACAACTGGAACAGCAACGAAGATGGCCACGCAAGGCTACGCCTTTGCACCGGCCGCCTTCTACAAATTCTGCGCCAGCGATCCGGCGCTGTGCAGCACCCGCGGCAAGGTCAAAGCGGTCGAACTCACGCCGAGGCTGGAAGCGGAACTTGCGAGCGTGAACAAGTCGGTCAATCGCCGCATCAAGGAGAGAGGCGACAGAGACTCCGCAGGCCGAGCCGACGTCTGGGGCTTGCCGACCGGCGAAGGCGATTGCGAGGATTTCGCCATCCTCAAGAAAGCCGAGTTGTTGAAACGCGGGTGGCCCGCATCCGCCATGTTGCTGACCGTTGCAACGCTTGGCGGCGCAGGTCATACGGTCCTGACGGTGCGGACGAACCAGGGCGATCTGGTGCTGGACAACAGGACGGGCGCGATCAGGAATTGGTCACGGACGTCGTACCGTTATTTTGCTCGGCAGTCCCAGTCCGAAAACGGCAAGTGGACGCGGATAAGAACCTGACACCCGTGCCTTGATCGCCCCGCGTCGATTTCACTCGCCGATTTTCCCGGGGCGCAAACCAGGTCTATCTTCGATCTGGCGTCCTCAGCCCGGCGGTTGGCCGCGACCGTCACCAGTTCCAGTTCTGCGCGATAATGCGTCCACGCAGACGTCACGGCGGCCCGATCGTGGCCTAGTCAACCTCGATGCGCGCGTCACAGGACAGCGACAGCGTTCAATGCGGAAAGGAATGGCTTTCGACGACCCGCCAAATATCCTTGTTGATTGCGCTGATCGCCTGGATGGAGGCGCTGATCCGCTTCATCTCGGAATCGTCGAGCTCCTCGATCTTCCCATATTTGATTGCATCCTTGCTGTCGAAGATGCGCATGAGTTGCGTGCTCGCATGCGTTCCCGTTTCGTCGAACGAATAGATGCAGTGGCTGTATTTGTTGCGCAGCTTTCCCTGCCGGGTAAGCTGGCTGGCGATCTCCAGGACCTGGCGTCGGCATTCAACCGGTGTTCCCGCCATCTTCGCCAACCGCTCGACCAACTCGATCCGTGCACGCGTGGTGTTCAGCGTCAGGAAAATGACGATCGCAGTCTCCTTGTCTACTTTCGCCAGACCGGCAATCAGGTAAATCAGCAAGCTTTCTGTGTTGGTCCATGTGTAGTTCAATTGACCAACAAGCAGTAAAATCTCCTGGAAGCGTGGCATCGACCTGCTCACGTGAGAGTTGAGATCACCGGGCGATCCGCACCGGGAACCATTCCAGCGGCCGCAACCCGTCTGGCATGAAAAAGGGCTGCGGCTTCAGTCCTGTTGTGGGCGCCCAGCTTGTTGATGATGTTGTGCATGTGAATTTTGACGGTGTGTTCGGAAAGGCGAAGTGCGGCGGCTATGGTTTTGTTCTGAAGTCCCTGCGACGCCATCTCCAGGATCTGAATCTCTCGACATGTCAGTTGGCCAGACTCCTCGAGTGCGGCTTGCCGTTTGATGGCGGGCTTCGCTTCCTTCGCGTCGCTATGCGGCATGCCGTTGTTCAGGTACGGCTGAAACATGGCCAAGGGAAAATACTCGCCTCCGCGCAGCATGAGCCTGATCACGGAAAGCCACACATCCAGCTTCAGGTTCATGGGAAGCACGCCTCGCACCACTCGCGACGCAAAGACCTCATCGGGGGAAAGCGGCCTCCTGCCGTCGTCCTGCATCACAGCGGTCATGGCTGCCGGGTGGAAGCGGGCCAGCTGGGCGGAACAGGAATCGATCTCGCTCAGAAACACCGCATCGATCAGAATGAGGGAAACCGAAGGATCGAACGCAGCCCAGGTGGCGGACAGGTCGCGAACGCGCTCAGCCCCGATCCACGGGAATTCCCTTTCGACGGCATGCACCAGGCTATCGGAGATCGTGTCGTCAGGGGCGATGAACAGCAAGGTTCGTCGGGCCCAGGATTCTCTATCGGCTGTATCAGCTCGACCTCGTCCGCTCGCCTCCACCCCATCCACCCCATTCATGGCCCACCCCGTTACTAACACTCGCTAAAGGCCGGGAACCCCTAACCCGGACGACACACGTTAACGACTTCCTAACTCAAAAATAGGCGAAAAAATATAGTCCTGACGAGCTAGGCAATTGCTAGCGCAACCCGTGCTGGCAGCGGCGCGGCGCGCAACTGTCCGCCATTCACGATTGCTGCCGACCTAGTCACCGTCCAGGATTTAACCCTTCATGGCGAGCAGTTCGTCCCAAACGGGCTAGCTCCAACTATCAGCTTACAATTTACGGCTGACGGTCACAGACTTCCAATGTTCCGAATTGGGAGCTTGGGGAACATCCAGAGAGTCACGAGAGCAGCGAGCGACCGCACCGTTGGGCGGCGCAGGCGGAAACTCGTGCGCAACCTGGCTGCCTCGCTCCCCCGTCAAAGGGAGGTGACGCCATACAAACAGACGATGACCGGATCTCCGGCCTTAGTCCCCTAGGCGCAGGCGATCCAAAACCAACCACATGAAAACTTAACGGCCGCGAGCAGCCCAAGACCACGTCAGATTGAATGTGGTTCGGTTGTCGCGGCCTCTAACCGAGGGAACGACAATGACTACTCGCAACAGCAATAACTCCAACACCGGTTGGCAGTTCATCGGCGATGTCTCCGATGACGACACCACAATCGATATCGGAGGTGGCGATGCCAAGAGCGACGCCAGCGCCGACGCCAAATCCGACGCCAGCGCCGACGCCAAATCCGATGCCGATGCAAAATCCACCGCGGATTCCAAGAGCGACGCTGACGCCACCGGCGTCGGCGTAGGTGTGGGTGTCGGAGCAGGTATCGGCATTGGCGACGCTACGGCCAATTCGACCAGCAACAACACCAACAATAACGGCAATAACAATAGCAATTCGAGCAGCAACAACAATAACAACAACAACACCAACACCAACAACGTTAACACCAATGTTAACGCCAGTGTTAGCGCCAGCGCGACGTCGGACGGAAAGCAGGACGACGATTTCGCTGACCTCGACGACGTGAATGTCGGCCTCGGCGGCGTCATGATGTTCAGCCGCGACGGCGACATCAGCTTCGATCCGGGCGATGACGTTAGCTTCTCGGACGTCCTGAACGGCGCGTTTGCCGGGGCTGGCAATGGCCACAGCGCCACCATCATCAACCAGACCGGCGACATGAAGGACAACGACTATCTCGGCAGCGCGACGGTCCAGAATAACGGCTACTTCGGCAACAAGGGCGACGCCAAGGGTGGTTACGCCAAGTCCGAGGAAGGCATTGATGCCGGCGGCGACGGCGGCCATGCTGGCGATTCGGTCGCTTTCGGTGGCTTCGGCGCCAAGGGCGGCGATGCCGATACCGGCAGCGCCAAGGGCGGCGATGCCAAGGGCGGCGGTGTGGCGGTGAGCGTGCCGATTGTCGTCGGCTCCGCTGACGCCAAATCAGACGGTGGCAGCGCTTATGGCGGCGACGCCGTGCCGATCGCGGTTAGCGGCGACGCCAAGGGCGGCGACGCGACCGGCGTGGCTGTCGGCGCAGGCCTCGGCGGTGACGGCAAGGGCGGCGACGGCGACAGCGGCGAAGCCTATGGCGGCTACAGCGGCGACGCCAAGGGCGGCGACGGCGGCGACGGCGTCGGGCTCGGTCTGGGCCTCGGCCTGGGCGTCGGCGTCGGCGGCGACTCCAAGGCCGACGGCGGCGATTCCGACGCCAAGGGCGGCGATGCTGGCGCGCTTGGCTTTGCCGACGCCAAGGGCGGCGACGGCGGGTCCGGCGGCAATGGCGGCAACGGCGGCAACTCGACCGCGGTACCTGTCGCCCTGGCGCTGATGGACGATGCCGAGGCTGGCAGCGACAACGATCCCTGGGGTGGGAACAAAAGCAATGACAACGTCGCCGTAGCTATCCCGATCGCCGCGAATGGCGACACCGATGCCGGTAACACCGGTGGTGGCGGCGGCGGCGGCGGCGGCGGCGGTGGCGGCGGCGCGAATGCCGGCAACTTCGCCGATGTCGATGGCGGTGCTGCAAGCTCGATTGGCGGCGGCGCAGGCTCGACCGGCGGCGCTGGCTCGGGTTCCGGCTCCGGCACTGGCTCTGGCTCTGGCGTCGGTGGCGCCGGCGGCGGCGCGACTAGCGGTGCGGGTGGGGCTGGCACGAGCGGCGACGCAACCGGCGGTGCCGGCAGCGGCGGAGCCGGCAGCGGCGTGGCGAGCAACATCAACACCGGTGGCGCAGCCACCAGCGGTGCGGCCACGGCCGGCGACGCGACTGGCGGCGATGCGACCGGCGGCGCTTCGACGGCGACCGGTGGAACGGGCGCAGTTGCTCTCAGCGGCGCTTGGGCTGACGGAGCGGACGGTGGCTATGCCTGGAGCGGCGACGCCACCGGCGGTGCTGGTGGCAACGGCGGCGCAGCGACTGCGACCGGCGGCGCGGCTGGCGATGGCGGCGGCGGCGGCAGCTGGGGGTCGAATATCGGCCACGACCAGCACATTGAAGCCATAAGCCAGGCCAACGCCAATGGCACCATCGACATGAACGGCTTCAACCAGCAGATCGTGATGGGCGCCAACCTGCAAGGCCACTCGGTCGACATGACTGTAGTGGGCGGCAACCTCACCAGCTCGGTGGTTGGCGAAGACGACGCGACATAACTGGCGTGGCCGGTCTCGCCGAGCGAGACCTGCAAAAAAAGGGGCTGCGCGGGGGAAAACCCCGCGCAGTCTTCCCAACCAGAGAAGAGAAGCGCGACCCGGCAAGGGCGCGGATGATCTCGAAAACCGGAGGAAACTTCCGTGTATATGGACAAGATCACCGAGGCGATCAGCCACTTTGTGGGACTCTTTGAAATCACACTGGAGCAAGCCCGTCTCAGGAAAGCCTATGACGAATTCAAGGCGGCCCAGGCGGTCGAGGAAGAAACGCCGGAGCTTGTCAGTCAAACGGTCAACGTCGACGCAGGATACGATCTGGAGGATTTCGTTCCCTCCATCGAGTATTCGCCAGTTCCACCCAAACTTGTCCTGACGACACCCTGGTCGGATTTCCAATTCGTTCCTCCAGACATCCCCGCGATCCCGCAGCCGGACGTCGCCTATCCAGGTTTCCTGTTCCACCCGGACGCGCCGCCGATGGGGAGTGCGCCTTCACGCCTGATCCTGCCCCAGATCGAGCCCCCTGGCTCGGTGGCGGTCTTTGTCAATCAGGAGCTTCGGCTCTCCGATAACGACTATGTAGGCGCTGGCGGACATGGCCTGAAATTCTCTCCCGCAGCAGCGGACCATGCTGCCGAAATGGCGACCTTGCTGGGCGCGGCGGCGGATCTGTCGCCGATCGACGATCTGGAAATGCCGGGTTCGTCCGAGGAGATAGTGGCTGTCATCAAGACAGCCGGCGAACGGCTCAACGGCTATGCGGAGGAAACGGATGGCGAAGCCGATGTTTTCGTCGTCAAGGCCGACGTCATCGAAGGCACTTACGTCAATGGGCAGTCCGTCGACGAAGCGCCCAAGCTCGACGATCACCTCCCGGAGAAGCACCGTCGAGCCGATGAGGAAGAGGACGAGGAAGAAGAGGCCGAGCAACCCTCCTACACGCCTGGGTCCGGCAGCATCGACATCGATGTTTCGGTCGAGCTGGAAGCCGGCGGCAATCTCCTCGTCAACAGCGTGGCGATGGCCAACAATTGGCTGCAGTCGCCGGTTTGCGCGGTGATGGGCGACCATGTCGAACTCAACGCGATCATTCAGATCAATGTCGCGTGCGACAGCGACCTCGTCAGTTCCTCCATCAACGGTTGGGGCCTGAACGCCACCGATCCGACCCAAGGCTTCAATATCGCGATGTTCAAGCGCATCGATCCGTCGGCGGAAGCTGCGGCGTCGCAGGCCAAGCAGGGTGACTTTCCCAAGCACTGGGTTGTCACCGAGGTCGAAGGCGACCTGCTCATCATGAACTGGATCCAGCAATACGCCTTCATGATGGACAATGACGTTTCCGTCCTGTCGTCATCGGGAGTCAAGACGCTGGTGACAGCCGGCGGCAACACGGCGGCTAACGACATTTCGCTGGACGAACTGGGCTTCAATTACGACCTGATCGTCGTCGGCGGAAGCATTTATGACGCCAACATCATCCATCAGTTGAACGTGCTCCTGGACAACGACCTGATCGGCGCGGTCGATGGTTTCCAGACAACCGGCGAAGGCGCGGCCTCCACCAGCGACAATCTGCTTTGGAATCAGGCCAACATCGTCAATTACGGCGCCGGCGATCGCTTCGAGGCGATGTCTGAAGCTTATCGCAAGGCGTGTGAAAGCCTGCAGAACGGCAAGGGTGACGTTTCCGACATACTGAACGATGGCGCATTCGCGGGCATCGGCGCGATCCGGGTGCTCTACATCTCCGGCGACATCCTCAATCTGCAATACGTCAAACAGACCACCATTCTTGGTGACAGCGATCAGGTGGCGCTGGCCATGAATGCGCTGGGGCATCCGGAGGCGGACTGGACAATTTCGACGGGAACCAACTCGCTGGTCAATTATGCCTACATTGCCGACGTGGATTCCACCGGCAAGACCTATGTCGGCGGCGGCATCTATTCGGACGAGATCCTCATCCAGGCGGAGCTGATTTCCACCGGCCCCGATCTCGGCGGCCAGAATCCCGACGTGCTGGTGAATGAAGCGGTCGCTTTCCTCGATGACGACATGCTGGCGCCGGAAGCCTCTCAAAACGTGGCGTATCCCTCGCTCGTGCCTGAGACCTATTCCGATCCGATGCAAAGCGTTCTCGCGTGATTTTCGAACCGGGGTGGCAGCAATGACCGAAGATCGCGATCAAACCGGGCGCGCTTTCGCCCAGGAACCAGAATGGGATCGGCCGGATGACGGCGACGAAGCAGTCGGGCGAAGCGCCGCCGAACCGATCGCACAGTCTTTGTTTCGTCACAGCAGGGCGGTCGATCGTTCGGTGGAAAAACTGGACGATGTCGTTGCCGAATTGTGGCGCATAGTGGACGCCCGGCCAGCCGAAACGCCGACATCGCTTCGCGACGCGACGCCAGCCAAGGTCACCGAACAAGCGCGCCCTTCAACCGCGCCTTTACCTGGTGATAGAAGCGCTCAGCAACGCGAGGTGCAACCTCCCTCCCCGCAAGCAAAAGCGCCTTCGGCTCCGTCGCCAGCCACGCCCACTGCTCCAGCCGCAGACAGCATGAGAAGGCCCGACCCCATCCGGCCACCGAGCCCTCGGATCTCCGAGTTGGCACAGCGCGCCGTAGCGCCAATGGAAGAACCGGCGCGCAGGCCCGGGCCGGAAATACTGGAACGGAAGACGCCGAACGCACCGAAGGACCCACCCGCCAAGCAGGACCAGCCGAGCGCGCGAGGAGGCGAGCCGCCCACTCAGGAGATCCGGCCACCAAGCCCTCGGATCTCCGAGCCGGCCCAGCGCGCCGTACCACCAAAGGAAGAGCCCGCGCGCAAGCCCGAGCCGGAAATACTGGAACGGAAGACGCCGAACGCGCCGAAGGACGCGCCCGGCAAGCAGGACCAGCCGAGCGCGCGAGGAGGCGAGCCGCCCACGCAGGAGATCCGGCCACCGAGCCCTCGGATCCCCGAGCCGGCCCAGCGCGCCGTACCACCAAAGGAAGAACCCGCGCGCAAGCCCGAGCCGGAAATATTGGAACGGAAGACGCCGAACGCGCCGAAGGACGCGCCCGGCAAGCAGGACCAGCCGAGCGCGCGAGTAGAGCCGCCCACGCAGGAGATGAAGAACAAGCCGGTTCTGCCCGGCGTGACAATCGAGGGCGACCGCGGTCCCTTGCTTGCCCGGGAAGTGCCTGGCGGCGGTGGTCCGACCGGAACCGGCAAGGGGAGCGGCGGCGGCAATGGCGGCGGCGGCGGCGCGTTCCACAAGCGTCTCGGCCCAGTCGATCTCTCGGCAAGCCTCACAGCCGGCCTTCGCGCGGTCAAGAAGAACCTCATCGCGGTGATGATCTTCACGATCGCGACCAACGTGCTGGTGCTTGCGATACCAGTCTACCTCTTCCAGATTTCGGATCGCGTCCTGACGAGCCGCTCGGTCGACACCCTGGTGATGCTGACGATCGTGATCGTCGGCGCAGTCATCCTGCAGTCGGTATTTGACGCCATCCGGCGCTTCATCCTAATGCGCACAGCGGTCGAGGTCGCCGCGCAATTGGGCGGACCAATCCTCAGCGCAGCCGCCAGGGCTTCACTGCACAGCAACGGGCGCGAATATCAGACGCTGGGGGATCTTCAGCAGCTGCGTACGTTTCTGGTGTCCGGCACGTTGCTGTCTCTTCTCGACGCGCCGATGGCCCCGTTGTTCATGCTGGCGATATTCCTGATCCACCCCGACCTCGGCTTTATCGTCGTGGCTACGGCGCTGATGCTGCTGGCCATCACGCTCGCCAACCAGCGCGCAACCGCCAAGCCGTTCGGCGAGGCCAACACAAGCCAAACGAAAGCCAACCTCCACGTCGACTCGATGTCGCGCAACTCGCAGATCATCAACGCGCTTGCGATGATCCCGGAAGCCGTGTGGATCTGGGGCAAGGATACCGGCAACTCGCTCAAATGGCAGGTCATAGCTCAGGACCGAAACATAGCCTTTGCTTCCCTTTCCAAGGGCGTCCGGCTGCTGACCCAGGTCGTGATGCTCGGCTGGGGCGCCTATCTGGCCATCGAAGGCTCGGTCACAGGCGGCATGGTCATCGCCGCGTCAATCATTGCCGGTCGCGCGCTTGGCCCGATCGAGGGCGCGATTGAAGGGTGGAACCAGGTTGTGCAGTCACGCGCCGCCTTTGGCCGCATCAGTGCGCTGCTGAAGGAATCCCCGCTGAACTTCGAACGTCTGAAGCTGCCGCGTCCGGAAGGGCGCCTCGATGTCGAGCGGCTGCTGTTCGTGCCGCAAGGAACCAAACGAGTCGTGCTCAATGGCATCGGCTTTGGCCTGGAGGCCGGAGACTCGCTTGCGATCATCGGCAATTCGGGCGCCGGTAAAACGACCCTGGGCAAAATGCTCGTCGGCTCGATCCTTCCAACTTCGGGAAGCGTGCGGCTCGACCTGATGGACCTGCGGAACTGGGATCAGCGGCAATTTGGTGAAAGCATCGGCTACCTTCCCCAGGACGTGCAGCTTTTCCCGGGGTCGATCAAGGCGAACATCGCCAGAATGCGCGAGGACGTCGACGATGGCGCAATCTACGAAGCCGCCAAGCTGGCCGACGTTCACGAACTGATCGCCTCGCTTCCGCATGGCTACGAGACCTTCGTCGCCGCCGATGGCTCGCCGCTTTCTGGCGGGCAGAAGCAGCGGATCGCGTTGGCGCGCGCCTTTTTCGGCAGCCCGAAATTGGTGGTCCTCGACGAGCCGAATTCGAACCTCGACACCGCTGGCGAGTTGGCTTTGTCGCGCGCTCTACAGCAAGCCAAAGAGCAAAAGATCACGATGGTCACGATCACGCAGCGGCCTGCTTTGCTGCAGACCGTGGATAAGATCCTGGTGCTCGTCAACGGCACCGTGGCTCTTTTCGGGATGCGTCGGGACGTGCTCCAGGCTTTGGCGGCGCGCGGCATGAGCCTCGATGGCGGCCATTTTGCCAATATTCAGGTCAAATGAGAGAGAGCGGCCGTGAAGGAAATAGCCAAGATCGAAGACGCTCAATGGTATGGCGCCGTTCCGCGTTCCATTTGGAAGCAGACGACCGCCGGATTGCTGCTGATGGCCGTCACCTTCGGCGGATTTGGCACCTGGGCATTCACGGCACCGCTCGCAGCCGCGATCGTCGCGCAAGGAAGCTTCGTGGCCACTGGGCAGAACAAGATCATCCAGCACCTCGAAGGGGGTATCATCAAGCAGCTTCTGGTTAGCGAAGGCGACCATGTCGTAACCAATCAGCCTTTGGTGCTGCTCGACGAAACGGCCGCGCGGGCAAAGGAACGGCAGTTGTTCTTCCGCCAGGCGCGCCTTGAAGCGATCGTGGCGCGCTTGACCGCCGAGGTGCACGGGGCGGAGACTATACAGTTCCCGGCCACAATAACCGAAAATCGCGACAACCCGGAAATTGCTTCGATCGTGCATAGCCAGCGTCTCAA
Source organism: Mesorhizobium sp. WSM4810 (assembly GCF_055811235.1). Taxonomy (NCBI): domain Bacteria; kingdom Pseudomonadati; phylum Pseudomonadota; class Alphaproteobacteria; order Hyphomicrobiales; family Phyllobacteriaceae; genus Mesorhizobium; species Mesorhizobium sp. WSM4810. Next base: position 22,950 of record NZ_JBVVQV010000031.1, read on the forward strand.
CTTCGAGGGCTCGCGCACCAAAATGAGCAGCGAGATCCGATTGCTCGACCAGAACATCGGCGCCCTGAAGTTCCGGGCGGGCGGTTATGAGCAGTTGCTGAAAGCGGTCACGATACAGCTCGGTCTGCTACGCGAGGAGTATACCGGCAAGAAGACCCTGCTCGACCAAGGATTGATCCGCGCGACCGAGATCAAGGCGATTCAGCGCGCCATAGCAGATGCCGAAGGGCAGATGGGGCGGCTCTCAGCCGAGATATCCGAGACCGGCGCCCAGGTCATCAAGCACGAACAGGAGATGCGGCAGACAGAAAACGCCTACCGCCAGGCGGCGCTCGACGAGCTCGAGGGCGTTGAAACCGAACTGGACAGCATCCGTGAACAGTCCCGCGAGGCGCAAAACGTGCTGCGCCGAGCGACGATCAATGCGCCGGTTTCGGGCACTGTCGTGCGGTTATTCTACCACACGTCCGGCGGCGTGATCGAGAGCGGCAAGAGCATCATGGAGATCTTGCCGGCGAATGTGCCGCTTATCATAGAAGCGCAGGTGCCTCGCACCGAGATCGACAATGTCAAGGTCGGACAAAAGGCGACGGTACGGCTGGTCGCGCTCAACGCGCGCACGACGCCGGTTCTGAACGGCGAAGTTTACTACGTCTCGGCCGACTCGCTCCCCGACGCCTCCGGCCCGACCGCAAAGGAGGTTTATCTGGCGCGCGTCAACCTCCCAGTCAGCGAACTGGCTCGCGTGCCTGGATTTGTTCCGACGCCAGGCATGCCCGCTGAAATTCTCATCCAGACGGCGGAGCGGACCTTTTTCAGCTACCTGTCCAAGCCGATCAAGGACAGCATGGCTAGGGCATTTAATGAGCGCTGACCGTAGAGGCGGGGGGTAAGTATGCAGATCGACGTCTTGACACGCCCAGAAGAACTGAACGGGCTTCGCGACAACTGGGACGACCTCTACGCCAGGGATCCCGACGCGCATTTCTTCGTCTCGTGGGACTTTCTTTCCCACTATCTTCGACGCTTCGACGGTGAATGGTTCATTTTGGCGGCACGCAAGGGGCCGCCGGGCTCTCCCTATGTCGCGCTTCTGCCGCTCCGGCTGCGCACCAGCATGAGGAAAAAAACCGGCGAAATCTACCATGAAGTGTATATGGGGGGAAACCTTGCAGCCGATTATACCGGCATCCTCTGCGCGCCGGAATACGCCTACCGGGCAATCGCGGTTTTCGCGAAGCATCTGAAGACGATGCATTGGGCCAGCCTGCATCTGGAAAACCTGCGGATGTCGGAACGCAGGATAGGCTGGCTGATGGAGCAGCTTTCCGACAATCGGCTGACGATGCGTCGAATGAGGCGCGTCAACCAGGTTGACAATGTTGACAACTGCATATGCCCGGCGATCGACCTCCCGTCCTCATGGGAAGATTATCTTCTGCACAATCTCAGCGCTAACACCCGCCAAAAGATGCGGAGATTTCTCCGGAAGCTGGAGAACTCTGACGAGTTTCGCATAACGCATGCCGACGCCTCTACCATCGAGCGCGATGTCGACATCCTGCTCGAGTTCTGGCGCATCAAGTGGACGCCGCGAAAGGGGAATCTCGTTCCCGGCCTGGTCAAGAGCAACCGACTGCTTTTCAGGCAAGCTTTCGAACGGGGCACGCTGTTTGTGCCTGTGCTTTGGCACGGCGACCGGCCCTTGAGCGCTCTCGCGATCTTCCTCGATCCGGTCAAGAAGAGCATGCTGTTCCACATGGTCGGGCGCGACGAGACGGCCGACATGCTGCCGTCGGGACTGGTCCTGCACGGTTATTGCATCCGCCGCGCGATCGAGAACGGTTTCCGGACATATGATTTCCTGCGCGGCAACGAACCTTACAAATATTCCTTCGGCACCCACGAAACCGTCCTCAACTGCACTCTTGTGCGAACCAAAACCGGCCGGAACCTTGGCGATCAGCTGGACAGGCGATCCTTGGTCGGCGCGTTGCAGCAGGCGGCCGGCCTCCACAAGAAGGGTTGGGTCATCCAGGCCGAAAACATCTATCGCCAGATCCTGAACACCGAGCCGACGCATGATCAGGCTCTGTACGGACTCGGTCACGTTCTGGGCACCAAGGGCGATCACCGTCAGGCTGCGGAATGCTTCGGCGCGCTTGCAGCCATGTCGCCGCAATCTGTAAACGCCTGGCTTTGCCTGGGCATTGCCCAGCAGTCGCTAAACGACCACTCCGCAGCCATCGAGTCGTTTGGGCGAGCAACGGACCTCAATCCAGGCCTCATTCTGGCGCGTTATGCCCTGGGCCGCAGCCTTCTCGCCCTGCAGCGGACGGATGAGGCGGCCCAGGCTTTCACTCTGGTCCTCGAGAATGGATCGCCCGCCGCCGCGGAAACCGCCCTGCGCGCCAAGGCCCGGCGACAATTGCAGCAGTTGAGGACAGCCAAGCCGCTCTACATTCTAAAGAAACCTGAGCGCGAGAAGCCCGTCATCCAGCCGTCGCTGCCGCTGGGGCTGACCACTCTGCTCACGGTTGCGCGGCCGGCAACCGTAAGCCGCTCCACCTCTTCTGTCACTTGACGGGGGCTTCGTTGTCTGCCTGCCGCTGCAAGTCGCTCAAATGACTCGTGCCGCCTCCTCAGAAGCCGATTGAGGCCAGCGCTGTAGCGCAGCACGGCCAACGTCGGTAAGCGCATAAACGCCGCGCTCGGCCCTGGCGAACCAGCCATAGACATTGTGAAGCAGGATATTGGCGGCGCGTGGCGAAATGGTTTTCAGATCGCGCGGGCGTTTTGGGCCGTCGACCATGGCAGCGGCGCAGGCCAGCGCGTCCTGCCGGTAAGCGGTCATGACCGGCGTACGCGAGCCGCCGCCGACTACAGGGTCGCCGCGCCGGCGCCGATGCTCGTCCACCAGGCGCGATCTTCGCCTCGGGTCTCGCCGGGGCGGCAAGGCGGCCGGACTGAGCAGCAATTCGACGTTGCCGGCGGAGCCAACCCCGAGAAGGCCGAAGCCGAGCCGCCGGCACAGCGCACGGAACCGGCGATCGTGCTCGCGGCCCTTGCCTCGACTTGACATCCTCGCCGCGAGCCAGACCTCATCGCATGACGCAGCACGGTCAACACCTTGAAGAATGAGTTCGAGGTTGAACTGCAGCTTCAATTCGCAGATGACGAGCACGGGCGGCTCGCCGTCACGCAGTCCAACGACGTCGCAGCCGCCAACCTCGCCTTTGACAGTGAAGTCCAGACTCTCAAGAAACCGCTTCACCGGCATGTAAAGAGACGTTTCCTGCATGCGCGACGCATAGCCGATTCGTGGCTGGTTGGCACAGCATCACCGACAGGCGTTGCCACCGAGGGCAAGCTATGCATCAAGCAATTTGCTGGGACTTGCCCGCTCGGCGTTAAGCCCTCAGCCCCCTCGCCTCGCCTCCGCGCTTGCGCGGAACCATCATATCCCTGGCCAGCAGGCGGCTCACCCGGCAGAATGCCATGAACGCCCGGCAAGCCTCCTCGGTCTCGATCAGGTCGACGGTGGCGCCGAAGCAGGCGTTGAACGCAGCCTGATAGACTGGGCCCTGGCGGCGAACCGGCCAGCCTTGCAGGAAATCCAGCGCCTGTTCGACGCTGTATATTTCCTCGACTGGCAGGCCACCCGCGGTCGTGATGCGCACCGGCACCTCGAATTGCAATCTGTCCATTCCTGTCTCGCCAGAACGCGGTCCCGCGGCAACGCCGCTCGTCGCAAAAAGTTGCTTTGACCGGCTTTCCGCTCAGGCCCACATCTTGTTCAGAAATATGTCGTCAGTGCGGACGAACGGCCCGGCATGGGGCCGGACACGCACAAGATGAAGCCGCAAAGCGTGAATATCGCCGGCTTGAGCCCAATCGCCGGCAGTTCGTCCTTGAACCTGGCGCCGTCCGGTGCCAAATCTGAGGGACTTTTCTCGCGGGCTCAACAGAGGCCCTTTCACCCGGCAAGACGGACACAATGGTCACCTATCTCGAAGCCGCCACGGCACCGCTCAGAAACACCGGCCAGATCCGCCTCTATGGCGAAGAAGGCTTTGCCGGCATGCGCAAGGCCTGCGATCTCACCGCGCGCTGCCTCGACGAACTGGTGTCGATCGTCGCGCCGGGCGTCACCACCGAAACCATCGACCGCTTCGTCTTCGAGTTTGGCATGGATCACGGCGCATTGCCGGCGACGCTCAACTATCGCGGCTACACCAAGTCGTCCTGCACCTCGATCAACCACGTCGTCTGCCATGGCATCCCCGACAGCAAGCCGTTGAAGGACGGCGACATCGTCAACATCGATGTCACTTACATCCTCGATGGCTGGCATGGCGATTCCTCGCGCATGTATCCGGTGGGCACGATCAAGCGCGCCGCCGAGCGCCTGCTCGAGGTCACGCATGAATGCCTGATGCGCGGCATCGCCGCGATCAGGCCCGGCGCCCGCACCGGCGCCATCGGCGCCGCCATCCAGACCTATGCCGAAGCCGAGCGCTGCTCGGTGGTGCGCGATTTCTGCGGCCACGGCGTCGGCCAGCTCTTTCACGATGCGCCGAACATCCTGCACTATGGCAGCGCCAGCGAGGGCGTCGAGATGCGGCCGGGCATGATCTTCACCGTCGAACCGATGATCAATCTCGGGCGGCCGCACGTAAAAGTGCTGTCGGATGGCTGGACGGCGGTGACACGCGACCGCTCGCTGTCGGCGCAGTACGAGCACACGATCGGCGTCACCGAGACCGGATGCGAGATTTTCACGCTGTCGCCAAAAAACCTCGACCGCCCCGGCCTGCCAGCATAGTGTTTGCGCGAGGGCCGGATCTTTCCGGTCAAGAAAATGCGGGCGGCCTATGGGAAAGACCAGCGACGATGACGAACGGATCTTCTTTCCCGAAACACCGATAAAACCGCTCGCGAAAGCCAATTCGGTCGATAAGTCGCCCGAAAAGCCGCACTATCTTGGCCATCGCGACCGCTTGCGCCAACGGTTTGCGGCCGGTTCCGACGCCCTCCCCGACTACGAATTGCTGGAGCTCTTGCTGTTTCGCCTGATCCCCCGCGCCGACACCAAGCCCGTCGCCAAGGCATTGCTGGCACGCTTCGGCACGCTGGCCCAGGTGCTTGGCGCGCCGGTCGCGCGGCTTGAGGAGGTCAGCGGTATCGGTCCGGCAGTGGCACTCGATCTGAAGATCGTTGCCGCGGCCGCCCAACGCGCGGCACGCAGCGAGATAAAAGGCCGCGAGGTCCTGTCGTCCTGGACGCAGGTTCTCGGATACTGCCGGTCGGTCATGGCTTTCGAGGAGCGCGAGCAGTTCCGCATTCTGTTTCTCGACAAGAAGAACGCGCTGATCGCCGACGAGGTGCAGCAGGTCGGCACCGTCGACCACACGCCGGTCTATCCGCGCGAAGTGGTCAAGCGCGCGCTCGAACTCTCCGCCACCGCGATCATTCTGGCGCACAACCATCCGTCAGGCGACCCGACGCCGTCGCGCGCCGACATCGAGATGACCAAGCTGGTCATCGAGACGGCCAAACCGCTCGGCATCGCCGTCCACGATCACATCATCATCGGCAAGAAGGGTCATGCCAGCATGAAGGGCCTGCTGCTGATCTGACGCCCTGTTTGGACAAGCATCGGCCCCAAAAGCGCCCTGTCTCGTGTCATGACACGCCAGGCAGCGACGGGCGTGCCGCGACAGCGCGACCTCCGACCGCGACGGCGAGCGCGACGACAATCAGTATTGCCGCGACCGCAAACGTGATCCGCATACCGGTGGCGACGGCGTCGGGCCGCGCCGTTGCGATGTCGATAGCCTCTGACGCGAATGCGAACACGGCGCCCATGACGGATGCGCCGGTGATGAGCCCGAGATTGCGCGACAAATTGAGCAAGCCGGAAATGACGCCCCGCTGGTCCGGGCGGATATCCGACATGACAGCGGTGTTGTTTGCCGTTTGAAACAGCGCATAGCCAGATGTGATGACGGCGATCGGGGCGATGTAGCCAGGGATGCCCGATATTGCCGGCATCACGGATAGAATGAAGCAACCGGCGGCTATCGCGATAAGCCCAATGACGGTCATGCGCCCAGCGCCAAAACGGTCGGCTATGCGACCAGCCGGCACACCTGTCAGCGCGGCGACAAGCGGACCGACCGACATGACGATGCCAACAACAGCGGCGTCGAGCCCGAGCGCACGAGACAGATAGAACGGCCCGACCACCAGTGTCGCCATCATCACCGTCGCCACGAGCGCGCTCGTGGCGAGGCTCGCGCTCAACGTCGTATTGCCGAAAGCGGCCAATCGGATCAAAGGCGACGCCACTCTCGCCTCGACAAGCACAAACAAACCGGCCGCGAAGAACTGCAGCCACGAATAGAGCCAGGTTGAGCTGACCAAAACTGCCACGCCCGATCGTCATCGCGAGCCGCATAGGCGCCAAGCGTCAGGGCAAGCAGCAGCGTGCGGACAACGTCGAAGCCGGCCCGATCTGTCTTCGGCTCCCGGCGATCAGCCGGCAGATAGCGGTAGGCGAGAGCGTGGCGCGCGCCGCCAGAAGGCTGCGGCTGAGCCCGTCGGCGATGAGCCGGGCGCTGGCGCGATTACGAGAGACGACGGGCGATCCGCTGCTGGTCAGGGCCGGACGCGGCCTCGTTCCGACGCCTCGGGCCCTCGAGCTCCGCGAGCGCGTCGGTTGGCTTGTGCAGGACGCCGAAGCCGTTTTGCGCCCTGTTGAGATGCTCGACCTGAAACGGCTTGTGCGGACCTTCACGCTCAGAAACCAGGACGGCTTTGTCGAGAATTTCGGGCCGGATCTCATTGCGCGCGTCGGCGAACAGGCACCGGGCGTGCGGCTGCGTTTTGTGCTGAAGCCGGACAAGGACAGCACGCCTCTGCGCGACGGCAGCGTAGACCTGGAGACCGGCGTTGTCGGAAAGGCCACGGGACCGGAGATTCGCGCGCAAGCGCTGTTCCGTGATCGTTTCGTTGGCGTCGTGCGAATGGGACATCCATTGTGCGAGGTGATGATGACCCCTGCCCGCTACGCAGCCGGACGGCACATCCTCATCTCCCGTCGCGGGCTCGACAGGGGACCGATCGACGATGCCCTTGCGCCGTTAGGGTTGAAACGGGAGGTCGTGACGGTCGTCGGCAGCTTTTCGGAAGCTCTGGCTCTGGCGCGTGCCTCAGACCTGATCGCCAGCGTTCCCGAACGCTATACGGGAAACCTGCGCGATGGAATGTTCTGTTTCCCTCTGCCGGTTCCCCTGCCGGAAATCTCGGTCTCACTTTTGTGGCACCCGCGGCTGGATGCCGATCAGGCGCACCGCTGGCTGCGCGGCTGCGTTCGAGACGTTTGCGCCGGAATAACCCGCTGGATCTCTTAAAGCGCAGCGGTCAAGGCGAGCGTTGCTGATCCGATCGCGGCAACTCGGCGTTGCAGCTGCGGCGATTCCGGCCGACCGCCTCGCTGAACCCGGTTAGGTCGAAATCGGCCTTGCCTCGCCCCGACAGCAGCCCGAACCGTCAGGACAGCAGGAGCCGGTCTGCTCAAAAACCAATCGCCTGATCCCGTCGGCACCATCCCGAACCAGCCTCAGCCCACGCGAGGGGGCGGCCTTTCACGATCCGGCAGAACGCCGTGTTGTTCGGTGGGCCAGCAGGTTTTTTCTTCGCCGCAGCCGTCTTCTTCTTGGGTTCTTCCACATCATCGCCATTGCGTTTTCGGCTGACGGGAAGACCGCACTAGAATTTCGACCGGAAATCGAGCTATGATGCATTTGGCATTTCCTGGGACGGCTTCGCGCCCTTGGAATGCCGGGAGGAACGGGATATGGCCATAGCGCTTGTACTCGTTTTGGTAGTTGTGGGCTCAGTGTTGTTCCACTTCCTGAGCCCATGGTGGTGGACGCCGATTGCCTCTAACTGGGACTATATCGACAACACCATCATCATCACCTTCTGGATCACCGGCGTCGTCTTCGCCGCCGTCGTCCTATTCATGGCTTATTGCGTCTTCCGCTTCCGTCATCGGGAAGGCAATCAGGCGGCATACGAACCCGAGAACAAGCGGCTCGAATGGTGGCTGACGATCGTCACCGCAATCGGCGTCACCGCCATGCTGGTTCCCGGCCTGTTCGTCTGGAACCAGTTCGTCAGCGTCCCAAGCGACGCAACAGTGGTCGAAGTCGTCGGCCAGCAATGGCAATGGAGTTTTCGCTTGCCCGGCAAGGACGGCAAGCTCGGCACGTCCGACACCCGCAACGTCAGCCCTGAAAATCCCCTCGGCGTGAACGCCAGTGACGCCAACGGCCAGGACGATGTCGTCGTCGAAGCCGCCGATCTGCATCTGCCGGTCGGCAAGCCGGTCAAGATGCTGCTCCGCTCGATCGACGTGCTGCACGATTTCTACGTGCCGGAATTCCGCGCCAAGATGGACATGATCCCCGGCTCGGTCACCTATTTCTGGTTCACCCCGACCAAGACCGGAACTTTCCAGGTCCTGTGTGCCGAACTTTGTGGCCAGGGGCACCCGTTGATGAATGGCGTGGTCATGGTCGACACGCCGGAAGACTATCTGGCGTGGCTCGGCGAACAGCAGACTTTTGCGCAATTGTCGGCCCCCCAGCAGGTGGGCTCGGCAGATTAGACGCCGGCAAAGACGGCGATTTGGATTGAAATTGCGGCAGGGCTCGAAACTGTCGAACCTGGCCGAAAAGGACACGGAGGTGTTCCTATATGGTCGATGTCACACCTGCAGATGCGGTACCGCCAGCCGAAGTCGCGGAGATGGAACTCTATCATCCGCACAGTTGGTGGACGAAATACGTCTTTTCGCAGGACGCCAAGGTCATCGCCATCCAGTATTCGGCGACGGCGACGGCAATCGGCATGGTGGCGCTGGTGCTGTCTTGGATGATGCGGCTGCAGCTCGGCTTCCCCGGCACGTTCGACTTCATCACCCCGGAAGCCTACTATCAGTTCATCACCATGCACGGCATGATCATGGTGATCTACCTGCTCACGGCGCTCTTCCTGGGCGGCTTCGGCAACTACCTGATCCCGCTGATGGTCGGCGCGCGCGACATGGTCTTTCCCTATGTCAACATGCTGAGCTACTGGATCTACCTGCTCGCCGTGCTGGTTTTGGTCTCGAGCTTCTTTGCGCCCGGCGGACCGACCGGCGCCGGCTGGACGCTCTACCCGCCGCAGGCGATCATGACCGGCACACCAGGCGGCCAGGACTGGGGCATCATCCTGATGCTCGTCTCGCTGATCCTGTTCATCATCGGCTTCACCATGGGCGGCTTGAACTACGTCGTGACGGTGCTGCAGGCCCGCACGCGCGGCATGACGCTGATGCGCCTGCCGCTGACCGTCTGGGGTATCTTCACCGCGACAGTCATGGCGCTGCTCGCCTTCCCGGCGCTGTTTGTCGCCTGCGTGATGATGCTGTTCGACCGTGCGCTCGGCACCAGCTTCTTCATGCCGGCCATCGTCGAGATGGGCGAACAACTGCAGCACGGCGGCGGCAGCCCGATCCTGTTCCAGCATCTGTTCTGGTTCTTCGGCCACCCCGAGGTCTACATCGTGGCGCTGCCGGCCTTCGGCATCGTGTCCGACCTGATCAGCACCCATGCGCGCAAGAACATCTTCGGCTACCGGATGATGGTCTGGGCCATCGTCGGCATCGGCGCGCTGAGCTTCGTGGTCTGGGCGCACCACATGTATGTCAGCGGCATGCATCCCTATTTCGGCTTCTTCTTCGCCACCACGACACTGATCATTGCCGTCCCGACCGCGATCAAGGTCTACAATTGGGTGCTGACACTGTGGCGCGGCGACATCCACCTCACCGTGCCGATGCTTTTTGCGCTGGCCTTCATCGTCACCTTCGTCAATGGCGGGCTGACCGGACTGTTTCTCGGCAACGTCGTCGTCGACGTTCCGCTGTCGGACACGATGTTCGTCGTTGCCCATTTCCATATGGTCATGGGCGTCGCCCCGATCCTGGTGATCTTCGGGGCGATCTATCACTGGTACCCGAAGGTCACTGGCCGGATGCTGAACGAGGCCATGGGCCAGTTCCATTTCTGGGTCACCTTCCTCGGTGCCTATCTGATTTTCTTTCCCATGCACTACATCGGCCTGATGGGCGTGCCGCGCCGCTACCACGAACTGACCAACACGGCGGTGATGACCGAGTCGGCCCACGATCTGAACGCGTTCATCAGCATCATGGCGTTCCTCGTCGGCTTTGCCCAAATCGTGTTCCTGTTCAATCTGATCTGGAGCATCCGCCACGGCCGCGAGGCCGGCGGCAATCCGTGGCGCGCCACGACGCTCGAATGGCAGACGTCGGAAACACCGCCCCCCCATGGCAATTTCGGCAAGGAACTGCCGATCGTCTATCGCTGGGCCTATGACTACAGCGTTCCGGGCGCCAAGGAGGATTTTATCCCGCAAAACGTGCCGGGCTCCTTCGGATCCTCCAGGGAGCCGGCATGAGCGTCATTCTGGTCTTCCTCCTCGTCATCGTCGGCTTTGCCGGATGGTGGCTTTCCCATCAGCGGCTGATGGCCAAGCCATGGCTCGAGCAAGGTGTGATCGGGGATATTATCGGCCCGGAAGGATCAGCGCTGCCGACCGCCAAGATCGGCCTCGGCGTCTTCCTCGCCGTCGTCGGCTGCCTGTTTGCGCTTTTCACCAGCGCCTACTTCATGCGCATGGCGCTGTCGGACTGGCAGGCGCTGCCGCTGCCGCGCGTGCTCTGGTTCAACACCGGCGTGCTGGTCCTGAGCAGCATCGCGCTTCAATGCGCCTCGGTCGCTGCGCGCCGGGGCGAGATCGACGCGGTCAGACTCGGCCTCGTCACGGCTGGGCTCACCGCGCTTGCCTTCCTGGTTGGACAGCTTGTGGCTTGGCGGGAACTGACCGCCGACGGCTACTTGCTAACCGCCAATCCGGCCAACAGTTTTTTCTACCTGATAACCGGGATGCATGGGCTGCACATACTGGGCGGGCTGGTGGGCCTGGGCAGAACAACTGCCGGCGCCTGGAACGGAGCACGGCCGGAGCGGCTTCGCCTCAGTGTCGAACTGTGCGCCATGTACTGGCATTTCCTGCTTTTCGTCTGGCTCGCCATTTTTGCACTTCTGGCCGGCTGGGCCGCGACTTTTATCGAGATTTGCCGACAGCTGCTGACCTAGGAGGGCCGGACGGATGGCAGACACGACAGTGACGCATACCGGCCAAGCACAGGCGCGGCCAGCTGGTTTGCAAGGCGTCGCCGCCGATTGGTCCTCGGATCAGCGCGCGTTCAAGAACGTGTCCTGGGGCAAGGCCATGATGTGGATCTTCCTGCTCAGCGACACCTTCGTCTTCGGCTGCTTCCTGCTCTCCTACATGACCGCGCGCATGTCCACCCGAGTGCCGTGGCCCAATCCGAGCGAGGTCTTTGCCCTTCATATCGGCGGCTCGAATATTCCACTGATCCTTATCGCGATCATGACCTTCGTGCTGATCTCGAGCAGCGGAACGATGGCCATGGCGGTGAATTTCGGCTACCGCCACGACCGCCGCAAGACGGCGATCCTGATGCTTCTGACCGCAGCACTCGGCGCGACCTTCGTCGGCATGCAGGCCTTCGAATGGACCAAGCTGATCTCCGAGGGGGTACGGCCCTGGGGCAATCCGTGGGGTGCGGCGCAGTTCGGGTCATCCTTCTTCATGATCACCGGCTTTCACGGCACCCATGTGACGTTCGGGGTGATCTTCCTGATCATCGTGGCGCGAAAGGTCTGGCGCGGAGATTACGAAACCGGGCGGCCCGGGTTCTTCACCAGTCGCAGGGGCAGCTACGAGCACGTCGAGATCATGGGGCTCTACTGGCATTTCGTCGACCTGGTCTGGGTGTTCATTTTCGCATTCTTCTATCTTTGGTGAGAGGCAGACATGGCTTTGGTGAGAGGCAGATATGGCTGAAGCAACCGCAAACGGTCTGGGGCAACATACGCTGCACGGAACCCAAGCGCATGATGCGGCAGCAGCAGCAGGCATCGCCCCTGCGGAGGTTCATCAGGAGCACCCGATCAAGCTCTATCTGGTGGTCTGGGTATGGCTGTTCATCCTCAGCGCCTGCTCCTATCTGGTCGATTATGTCGGCCTCCAGGGCTATCTCAGATGGTCGCTGATCCTGATCTTCATGATGCTCAAGGCCGGGCTGATCGTCGCGGTCTTCATGCACATGGCTTGGGAGCGGCTGGCGCTGACCTATGCGATCATATTGCCGCCGATCCTGGTGCTGGTGTTCGTGGCAATGATGGTCTTCGAATCGGAGTACACGCTTATCACCCGGACGCTGTTTTTTGGGACCGAGCCCTGACGCGCAATCCGGGTCGGGCAGCATTTCCCGTCGAGGACCGGAGGGGCTGTTCACGGCCCGCTCCGCCTTGCCTTGAAACGGTCGACAGCTGGCCCATTTTTGTCACCACCGGAAAACGACAGAAGGAGAATGATTTTCGTCGTTTCTCCGTCGCGAACTCCAGGAAGGGAGGCTCAAGATGACGATCGCAAGCAGATTGAAGGACTTTATCGACGAGAAAGGAATTTCCTACGATACCGTCGAGCACCACCGCACGTCGACAAGCAGGCAGTCCGCCTTAGCGGCGCATGTGCCCGGCAGCATAATGGCCAAATCGGTGGTGGTTCACCACGACGGTGGCTATGCGCTGGCCGTGGTGCCCAGTACGCACAGGATCGAGCTCGGCACATTGCAGGACGTCATGCACCAGCGTATCGGGCTCGCCTCCGAGGACGAGGTGGTTTCGCTCTTCGAGGATTGCGACACCGGCGCCATCCCGCCGATCGGCGCGGCCTACGATGTGCCGGTGATTGTCGATGAAAGCCTCGGCAATGCCGGCGATATATATTTCGAGGGTGGCGACCACAGGACGCTCGTGCATGTCAGCGGCAAGGATTTCCGCAACCTGACCAGCGACGCACAGCAAGCCCGCTTTAGCTACCCGGCTTACTAAACGCTCTTGCCAACCTGCCGCAGCGGCCTCTCGCTGGTGCGGCAGGGCAGAATTCTTTCTTTCAGTCCGCCGGTCTGGTGGAGGCCGGCGATTCCACGACTTTCCGATAGACGTGCCAGGTGGCGTGACCGAGGATCGGCAGCACCACCGCCAGCCCGGCGAACACCGGCAGCGAGCCTATGATCAGGGCGACGGCGACGATCAGGCCCCAGACAGCCATCACGATCGGGTTCGCCAGGACCACCCGCACCGAGGTATGGATAGCTTCGTAGGCGCCGACGTCGCGGTCGAGCAACAACGGGAACGCGACGACCGTGGTGCACAACACGACCGCGGCGAAGACGAAGCCGATCGCGTGGCCAACGATAATCAGCGTCCAGCCGCGTCCGGTGGCGAATATTTCACTGATGAAGCTGGACAGTGATTCCGGCGGAGCCGAACCGAACACCTGCTGATAAAATATCTGCGCGGTCAACAGCCAGGCGATGAAGATCGCAAGCAGCATGATCCCGACCGCCGCGATGGCCGGCAGCGCTGGAGAGTTCCTGACCTCGAAAGCGTGGCTCCATGAGGCGTCGAGCCCGGCCTCTCTCCGCCGGCTGATTTCATATAGGCCGAGCGCCGCGAATGGACCGATCAGCGCAAAACCAGATACTAGCGGAAACAACAGCGGCAACGCGTTGTTGCCCGACGTCCAGACAGCGAGCACGACGCCGACAAGCGGATAAATCAGGCAGAGGAAAACGATGTGCGACGGTTTGACCATGAAATCATCGACGCCACGCTTGAGCGCGTCGAAAAGGTCGGAAACGCCTATCTTTCGAATTCTGGTGTGCTCCAGCGTCTCGCTGGCGCCTGCAATCACGTGAAAACTTGCCATGACCATTTCCTCCAGACCAGGTCCGGTAAAGGTCGCGATTTCACGGTGCTGTCGTTCAGCGTGACTGGCCACGCAAAACCGCGACCTGCACCATGATCAACATACGCTCTTGCATGGCATTTGTCGCCGCCCTTTGTCTGCGGGGACGGCTCCGGTGATCCCGCTAGCTCTAACGGCCTTTCTTCGCTAGTCTCAAAGCTGGGTTGAAGGGTGAAGGTCATGGATGGAAAGACCGTTCTTATACTCGGCCTTGGCATAGTTATTCTGCTGGTGCTGGGATTCTGCGCAGTGCCAACGTGAGGTTTGGGCAGGTTCGGGCGCACCTCGTTCAGCAATCGCCGATTTTCAACCCGGCAAACAATCCGAGAACATCAGGATTCAATGCAGCCACGAGGCAGGTCATGCCGTCAATTTCCGGCTGAGATGACGACACGCATTGCAACGGTATCGGCAAGCAGCACGGCAAAGATCGCGAAAAGATAGAATATCGAATAGGCAAATAGCGCCTTTGCGCGTTTCATCTCCCACCCTTCAGCCCACCTTTTGTCGACCAGAAGCTTCCAGGCATGCCAGATGAAACCCGCGCCCAATGCGGTCGAAACACTCCCGTACAATCCGCTCGCGAATCCGAAAGCCCAAGGGAGCACGCCGATTGGTGCCAGGATCAGCGAATAGACGAAGATTTGCTTTCTGGTCGAAGCCTGGCCGGCCACATTCGGCATCATGGGAATGCCGGCCGCGGCATAGTCGCCGATCTTGAACAGCGCGAGCGCCCAGAAATGCGGCGGCGTCCAGAGGAAAATGATCAGAAACAGGACGAGACTTTCAACCCCGACGGCGCCGGTGGCGGCCGCCCACCCGATGACCGGAGGAAGCGCACCCGCGGCGCCGCCTATGACGATGTTCTGCGGCGTCGAGCGTTTCAGCCACATCGTGTAGATGACGACGTAGAAGAAGATGGTGAAGGCCAGCAGCGATGCGGCGAGCCACCCCACCAGCACGCCGAGCGTCATGATCGCAAGTACGGAAAGCACCAGGCCGAAGCCGAGCGCTTCGCCTGGCGTGACCCGACCTGACGGGACCGGCCGCTTTGACGTGCGCGACATCAACGCGTCAATATCGGCATCGTACCACATGTTGAGTGCCCCGGCCGCTCCCGCTCCAACCGCAATTGCACCGATTGCAATCACGGCGATGACCGGATTCATCGCCCCGGGCGCCACCATCAGGCCGACGAAAGCGGTAAAAACAGCAAGCGCCATGACGCGTGGTTTCAGAAGCGCGAAGAAATCACTGACCGTCGCTTCAGAGATCTGGATACCGGTATCCTTGAAGCCGCTTTCCCTGGCCGACATTTCAGGCAACCACCGATGGGGGCAGGCAATTTGGCCGGCCCATCGGCCGGCGGAAGAACCGGGTCATTTGGAGAATTGCTTCAGGTAGGCGATGACGTTGGCGAGATCCTCGTCCTTCTTGAGACCGGGAAACGCCATCTTCCCACCTTTGATCATGGCCTTGGGATCGCGAAGATAATTCGTCAGTGTGGCGTCGTCCCATTTGACGCCGGATGCGCCCGCCTCGGTCATGGCTTTGGAATACTTGAACCCCGGATGCGTGCCGGCCGTCCGGCCGATCACGCCGCTCAACGACGGACCGATCTTGTTTTTGTCCTCGTCGACGACGTGGCAGGCCTTGCATTTGGCGAAGACCTTCTCACCCGCGGCGGCATCCTGTGCCTGAGATTGGTTTGTGATGAACGTCGCAACGGAAGCGACGGCGAAAAACGCGATTGCACGCATGGCATTCCTCCCCGATCGCCAAATCTGCCTTGGACGATCTGCGCCTGCCGACACTTCGCCAGCATGCGCCCCTTGCACGACAGAGCGGAATATCCGCGTCTCCCGCATGGAATTGCGGCATCTACTTACCACAGAATCCGGCCGGCAGATAGATTGCCCCGAAGCGATTAGGAAGCTCGATCGGCGTCGAGCGCGATCGGAACGCATACCGTGTAAAGGCGTTAGACCAGCTACGGTTCAGCGTCCACGAGATCAAAGATCAGAGAAGTGTCCATGAACGACAGGAGCGTCCTGGAGGTGCGCCACGGCACCCGCACGATCGATGGCGAGACGGTGTTTTACAGAGAAGCAGGTCCTGAAACCGCGCCGGTGTTGCTGCTTCCGCATGGCTATCCCTGCTCATCCTTCCAGTATCGCCGGCTGATGCCGGCGCTCGCCGATCGGTGGCGGACGGTCGCGCCGGATTTCCCCGGCTTTGGCTACAGTGGAACCCCCGATCCGGCACGGTTCGGTTTTGATTTCGACGCCTATGCAACTTTCCTGGAGCGGTTTACCGACGCGCTGGAGCTCGGCAGCTACGCCCTATGGCTGCACGATTACGGCTCGCAGATCGGCCTGCGCCACGCTATAGCGCACCCATCGCGGATCAGGGCCCTGATCATCCAGAATGGCGATATCTACGCGGATGCTCTTGGCCCGAAATACGAAACGATCCGGCGTTTCTGGCGGGATCCTTCACCAGCAAACCGTGCACCGCTCGAACAGGCGGTGAGCGAAGACGGCTTTCGCTCCGAGTTTGTAGGCGAAGTCGATGACGACGTCGCTCGACGTGTCCCGCCCGATATGTGGAAGTTGCATTGGCCGCTAATGAATACGGCTGTGCGCCGTGCGCTCTCAGTCGGACTGATGGAGAAGCTCAAGGCTAATCTCGACTGGTTCGCTCGTTACCAGGAATACCTGCGCGAGCAGCGGCCGCCGGCAATGATCCTTTGGGGGCCGAGGGACGAATACATGCCCGAGCCGGCGGCGCGCGCCTATTTGCGCGATCTCCCCGAGGCCGAGCTGCATTTGCTGAACGACGCAGGGCACTGGCTGCTGGAGACCCATTTCGAGGTCGCCCTGCCGTTGGTGCGACGGTTTCTTGGCAAGGTCCTGCATTAATCCCCGCGCAGAGGAGCATTTCATGACCGACAACGTCACAATTGCCCGGATCTGGCGGGGAAGGACACGCCGCGATCTGGCAGACGCCTACGAGCCATATCTGCGCCGCGAAGGCATTCCGCCGCTTCAGGAGAAGGCACTTGGCGTGCAGTCGTTTCGCGAAGATCGCGAAGAAGAAACAGAGTTCGTGACGATCTCGTACTGGCCTGACGTCGAAGCCATGGCGAGCTTCACCGGCGGCGACCCGCACAAGATCCACCACCTGCCGCGTGACGAAGAGTTTCTCATTGAACTACCCAAGCGAGTGACGGTGATGCGGATCCTCGTCAATCAATTGCCTCGCGACTAGGGCAGCGGCGGCCTTGCGACGTCGGCAGCAACGAAAAGGCCGCCCCGTGGGCGGCCTTTCACATCCAGCAGAATGCCGTGTTATTCGGCGTCCTTGGCAGCTTTCTTCTTCGGCGCGGCCTTCTTCTTGGGCTCGTCCGCATCGTCGGCCTTCTTGGCGTCGGCCGTTTTCGCAGCGGCTTTCTTCGCCGGCTTTGCCTTGGCCGTCTCGGTGTCCTCGTCGTCGGCCATCAACTCTTCCTTGCTGACCTTGACGTCGGTGACGGAGATCTGGCTGAGCAGATGGTCGACCACCTTCTCCTCGAACATCGGCGCGCGCAGCGTGTTTAATGCTTCGGGATTGCTGCGGTAGAATTCGAAGGCTTCCTGCTGCTGGTTGGCCGGATAGCGGCGCACCTGCTCGAGCAGACCGCGCTGCAGTTCCTCGTCCGAGACGGTGACGCCGGCCCTCTCGCCGATCTCGGCGAGAACCAGGCCGAGACGCACACGACGCTCGGCAAGCCGCATATACTCGGCGCGTGCCTCTTCTTCCGTCGTCTCCTCGTCGGCGAAGGTGCGGCCGGCGGCTTCCAGATCACGGTTGACCTGGTTCCAGATGTTGTTGAACTCGGCCTCGACGAGCTTCGACGGCGCCTCGAACGAGTAGGCGGCATCGAGCTGGTCGAGCAGCTGGCGCTTGATCTTCTGGCGCGTCATCGAACCGAACTGGTTCTCGATCTGGCCGCGCACCACTTCACGCAGGCGCTCCAGCGACTCCAGGCCGAGATTTTTGGCCATCTCGTCGTTGATTTCCAACGCACCGGGCTTGGATACTTCCTTGACGGTGACATCGAAGGTGGCTTCCTTGCCGGCCAGATGCGCCGCCTGGTAGTTTTCCGGGAACGTGACCGTGACCTGCGTCTCGTCACCGGCCTTGCTGCCGACGAGCTGGTCCTCGAAGCCGGGAATGAATTCCTTGGAGCCGAGCACCAGCGGCTGATCCGTGCCGGCGCCGCCGCTGAAGGCTTCGCCATCGATCTTGCCGACGTAGTCGATCGTCACGCGGTCGCCTTCGGCGGCCTCGCCGGCCTTCGGCTCGTAGGTGCGCGCCGATTCGGCGACACGCTGGACCTGCTCGTCGATTTCGGAATCCGGCACGTCGAACACCTGACGCGTCACCTTGATCTCGGAGAAATCCTTGATCTCGATCGGCGGAATGATCTCGTAGTTCAGGCGGAACTCGAAGTCGGCACCGCCGGCAAGGATCTTCTCGGCTTCCTTCTCGTCCTCGGTCATGATCACTTCGGGCTGCATGGCAGCCTTTTCGCCGCGCCCGGTAATGATCGAACGGGTCGAATCGTTGAGGATCTCGTTGACCACTTCGGCCATGAACGACTTGCCGTAGACCTTGCGCAGGTGCTGCACCGGCACCTTGCCGGGGCGGAAGCCGTTGATGCGGACCTTGTTCCTGGCATCGGAAAGCCGCGCCATCAGCTTGGCTTCCATATCACCGGCCGGCACGGTGATCTTGATCTCGCGCTTGAGACCGGAGTTGAGCGTTTCGGTGACCTGCATCATAGAACCTTTGTTTCCACCAATGAGCAGCCAAACGGCTCCTGCCGTTTACAGCCTGCCGGTATTATCTTGCCGGGAATGGCTTTTGGTGCGGGACTTGGCGATCTGTCCGCCCAATGCGGCTCAAATCCTTCAGAAATACGCTCCAAAATGTGAATAAGCCCTTGTTTTTCCTACTTCTTATCACATTCTGCAGAAGCGGATCGTCGCATCCCGTCACATTCGACACGCCTTTTGTCACAGGCCCGGCTAATTTTCAACCATCTTCGCATCTACAGCGCCGCGCGTCCTCTTGGACGCACAAAGGACGCTGTAGGACCTTCATTTTGGCGCGTGATCCTTTCCGAAAATCGCTTTTCCGATTTCGGGATCATGCGCCGGCGAACGGCCCTTATTTTGACCGCGACATTGACAGAATGATGACTACATGGGATTGCCGGGCGACGCGGATGTGGCGGAATTGGTAGACGCCCTGGATTTAGGTTCCAGTGCCGAAAGGCGTGGGGGTTCGAGTCCCTTCATCCGCACCAAGTTTTTCACCTGAAAGCCTGGAACGCTGGCGTCTCTAGATGGCGCGTTGTTCGGCAGAGCATCAATTGGCCCTTCTGAAAGCTGACCTGCTCAAGATGGCTGCCGGGAACCAGCCTCGGCGAGCCACGTTGCTAGGTCATGGACCTTCACAAAAGGATCGTGCAATGGCGAAAGACCTACCCCGCGAGGAAGAGCAACGCGGCACCGGAAAGGTCCTCATGTGGGGCGCCGCGATCATCGCTATGCTTTTTGTCGCCCTAATGGCCGTGTTCATCCTCGGGCCGTTCTGGTCGTAGCCACCATTGGCATTGCGAAACTCCAGGCCGCCTACTCCTCGAAGACCTGGCAGGTGAACCATTCGGTCAAAGTCGCAAGTTCAGGTCCCAGCACGCGATCGTCGCCGACCGGCGGCACGATGCTTCTTATATCCGCGACGAACGACTGAAGCGCCGGAGGAGCCACGCGCTCGGTGACATGCAATGCCTGCGAGGCGATCACCGCCAGCATCGCCATCGCGGCATCGAGACAGCGGCCGGAGCGTGCTTCCTTCGTCCAGGCGAGGAACACCGTCGTGGCGACATCGTCCTGTCCGGCACCGGCCGATTCCGTTCCCGGGATGAAGGTGCGCTGCGCCGAAAGTTTCGCCTGCTCCAGATAACCCGTGATCGCCATCGGCACATAGCCGACATTGCCGTGGCCGTCGCTGTCGCTCCAGTCCCGCCCTGTCAAAAGCAGATCGGGCAGGAGCGAGACCTTGCCGTTCAAAAGCTTCGAGGCGTGGCGGTCGCACAAGAGGCAGATGTCGGCCCATATCGCCGCCAGATCGTCCAGGGCGGGTGTTGCCATGGCATTGTGATAGCCGCCCGTGCTGATGCAGCGCCCGAGCGGATACCCGTCGTCAGGCGGGATGTAGACCGGATTGTCCGATACCGAAGCGAGCGACACGGTGGCCGCCCGCTCCGCCGATGCCAGCGCGCGATGCGCGTGCCCGAGGATGCGAGGGACGATGCGGTAGCTGACCGGTGCCTGGTAATTGCGGCGCCCGGTGCCGGCGCCGGCAAGGAACTCCCTCAATCCCCTCAGGGCCGCCGCTTCGTGTTCATCGCCCCAAAGCGCATCGAGCGCCGGGTCGTAATGTTCGAGCGGCGCGCGAAACGCCTCGATCGAAAGCGCAAAGACTTTTTCGGCAAGGCGAATGCGGCGGCGAGCCGCCAAGGCCGCGTCGGCCACGAGTGCGGCAGCGCAAGGCGAACCGTTGATCAGCGAGCCTCGTTCCTTGACTTCCAGGTCGAAGCGCGTCGAAAGCTCCGCAAACAGCGGATAGAGCGCGAGGATTTCACCGGCACCGCCCTGACCGGAGGATGGCACCATGGGCATGGGTCCGCCGTCCAACATCGCGGCGACGGCGAGCGCCATGCGCGGTGTCGTCGCGGCATTTCCCTCGAGGAAATTCGCCAGCCGGGCGAGCACGATCGCCCGTACCACGCGGTCTGGCAAAGGCTCGCCGAATGATGTTGCGGCTGCGAACGCCTTGATGCGCGCATGGCGACCCCGCTCGCTAAGTTCGAGCCGCCTGCTTGCCAGTTCTCCCATAGCGGTGGTTACGCCATAGATGACCGGAACAGGGTCGGTTTCAATGAGACGCAGGAACGACGCGCGACACTCTGCGATGCGCTGCAAGGCCTTGCCGCTGATTTGTACCGTGTCTTTTTTCCAGGCGACGCGGAAAACGGAGCTGAGATTTATGTCTTCTCGTGTCGTCAGGATAGTTGTCATGTTTGATGCTGTCCGAGCGGCCACGCTTTCCCAATTCTAATCCGGGCCAATTCTAATAAAGTGGTTCCTCGAACAGCGTCTTGTCGCCGTCCATCAGCGCCTTGATCTGCGCGGCGCCATCGGCTGCGATTGCGACGCGGACGCCGAACGGCCGCACCCGCATGTCGTTCTGGATCGCCATCCCCTCGCCTTCCGGCAGATAGAAGCGCTCGATGCCGTAATTCGGCGCGATCGTCGTGGCTGCGCTGAGATCCCACCCTTCTGACACATTCCCGACGATATCGACTGCATCGGATGCTGCCGGCCCAGGCGCTTGCCCGAACCAGGCCGTGGTTGCGCCCCAATAGCCGCCGGCGCCCTGTCTCAGCCTGACAACGATCGGCGTATCGTCGCTCGTCAGCTTGCCGGTCGGAACGTTGGCGATCAGCTTCACCGGCAGGCGCGAAATATCATAGCTGAGTATAATGTAGTCGCCGCGCAGCAGATCGCGCGGATCGATCGGTTCGACCCTCAGCAGCACCTGCTTGCCGTCGCGCAGGATCGCCGCCCGGCCGGCGATGATCCACATCAGGAAGCCGATCTGGACGAACGCCAGCACCAGCGCTGAAATGATCAGTTTTTTGCCGGTCATCATGCCGCTGCTCCTTCTACGCTCGGGAGCCTCATGCGCTTCTCCACGCGGAGGATGACAAGGGCAAGCAGGCCAAGAAGCACAGCGGCTGCAAGGAAGAAGCCTGCCGTGTCGAGCATCGACTGCAGCATCACCACATAGATGATGGCGAGTTCGAAGGCGAAGCCGGCATAGGCAACCCAGCGCAAGCCCCTGCTCTCGCGGCCGCCCAGCACGATTGCCGCGACAATGCCGGCAAGCGCAATGGCCGAGGCAATGCCAAAGCCGCTGTTATTGCTTTCACTGGCCAGTTCGAACTGGATCATCGCCAGGCCGGTGAGAAACCCGATCAGCGCGTGCAAGGGCAGACGGCCGCCAAGCTGCGATATCCGGTCGACGGGCTCGGCAGCGAAGATCGCAGCCGCGAAAAGCAGCGCCGACACGACAATGAGCGGGACGGCGACCTGCAGCGTTTCGTATTCCGTAAACAACAGCACGAGATAGAAGATGACCGACAGGATGATCAGATGCCGCGCCGCCTGGCTGCGGGTCCAGAACGAAATGGCGAACAACACGATCGCCATGGCGACGAAGAGGTGCGGAAATTCCGTGCGCCTGAAATAATCGAACCCTCTCAGGAACAGCCACGCGTCGGCAATGCCGACAGAAGCGACGGTCAGCAGGTTCGAGCGCAGCGCGACTGCCGCCAGGGCGGTGCCCGCGCCCCAGGTGATCAGGGCCGACGCTTCGTCGCCGGACAAATGGTACATCTGGCCGATCAGCGCGATCGATCCGCCAAATGCCGCTGCGGCGACGATCCAGAGTGCCTCGCCGATTGCAGCATGGTCGCGTGTCTTCAACACGGCGCCGCCGACATAGCCGGCGAAGATGATAGCGAAGAGCGCTGCCACCCGCGCCAGCCGCGGGATGGCTTCCCAGTTGGCGGCGACGAAGATCAGGACGGCCGCACCAAAAAGCAGCGCCGCCATCATCGCCAGGATCGAGCCGAAGCTCAGTGATTTGCGCTCATTGGCCTCGACGTCGCGCCTCAGCGCGTCGGCCGTCGAGGCGTCGATCAGGTCAGCCTGCAGCCATCGTGCGATATCAGCCCTGACCCGCGACGAATAGCTCGCCATGCCTTTCTCCTCCAGCTTGGTCGTTTCTTCAGCCGACCCGGACAAACCGTTGACGCTACGGCATTTTCCGATTGGGGCCTATCTATGTCGAAGACGAGAATTGCCGGTGATTGTGCATTGCACAATTTGCATTGCTGCTATGCACCAATAGCGCTTTTAAATCGATATGACCCGACCTATCTTCCGGTCGTACACAAAGACGGAATGATCCGGAAGAAAGACGAAACGAGAATACCATGAACCTGATCCGCAACTACCGCAACTGGCGCCGCTACCGGGACACCGTTTCCGAGCTGAGCCGCCTGAGCAACCGCGAACTGACCGACCTCGGCATCAGCCGCAGCGACATCCACTACGTCGCCCGCAAGGCGGTCTAATCCTCTTCGGACCGCAAATGGTCCGAACCAGTTTGACTTGAAAAGAGAACGACAATGAACCTGATCCGCAACTATCGTAACTGGCGCGTTTATCGCTCGACGGTTACCGAGCTGGGTCGCCTTTCGAACCGCCAGCTGCATGATCTCGGCATCGTCCGCGAAGAGATCAAGAGCATCGCCCGCAAGGCGATCTAGTCAGAATTTCGCCAGGGTCGACCTCCTCCCCGACCCTGACGGATACGGTCAGCCTTCACCTCCTCCCGAGGGTTGACCACAAAAACGGCGCTCGCCGCACCTCCTCCCGCGGCGGGCGCTGTTTCCCCAGGGCGAAGCGATTTCGTCCAAAAGGGTTCGCCCCCTTTCATCAGGCGAAAGGAATTTCGTCAAAGCCGACCTCCTCCCCGGCGATGGCGAATACGGTCGATCTTCACCTCCTCCCGAGGATCGACCAGCAAAACGACACCCGCCGGATCCTCCCCCGGCGGGTGTTGTTGCTTTTTCAGGGTCGACGCACACTCTGAGAATCGTTCTGGGAATTCGTCCTGGCGGGGAAGTCCCTGTCGTCAGTCGAGCGCACCGCTTTCCAGCACGCCCCTCTTCTTCCACTGGCTGAGCGGAAAAATGTCCGGTGCGCCGCCCATCGGCGCATACCAGGAATCCACCACCCACTCGGTGCCTCTGCGGTCGCTGATCACCGCCGTCCAATGGGGATAGCGCCCGTCGACAAACAAGCCTCGCGAGGCCTTGTCCTCGACCTTGTGGAACCTGAGCAATTTTCGCTCGGCAAGATAGACCAGCAGCGCATGGGTATTGGTCGATTCGTCGACACAATCCATCTGGCCCCTGATGCGCGATGCGCCGAATTCCGACTGCGGCAGATCGCGAATGCCGGTGGCCCGGAAAATGCGCTGCTCGAAATAGCGAACAGCCTTCGAAATAGCCGCACGCTCGGCTTGGGGCGAACCGGCGCCGGCACGCAGGATAGAGCGGAAACGCGCGCCGTCACCGGGGCCAAGCGCCAGCATCGTGCGATAGTTGCAACTGTAGCCGTGGCAGATGGGGATCCGCTTGGAAGCCGTCGCGGCCAGTTCGCCGGCGGCCGCTGATCCACCCACGGCGATCACGACTGTCAGAAATGTCGCTCTGGCAAACATCCCAAGCACCCCGTCCATTCTCCGACAGTAGACGATTGCAGCGCTTGGCGGCAACAACGCGGCCGACACGGCCGGCTCCTGTAATTGCAATCGCAGCTACAAAGGATTATTTCGGCGCTCATGAACAAGAATCCCATTCACGTCATCGGCGGTGGCCTGGCCGGTTCTGAAGCCGCCTGGCAGGCGGCCGAAGCCGGCGTTCCCGTCGTGCTGCATGAAATGCGTCCCATCCGCGGCACCGATGCGCACAAGACGGATGGATTGGCCGAACTCGTCTGTTCCAATTCCTTCCGCTCCGACGATGCGCAGACCAACGCCGTCGGCCTGCTGCACGCCGAAATGCGGCTGGCCGGTTCGCTGATCATGAGCGCCGGCGACGCGCACCAGGTGCCGGCCGGCGGAGCGCTGGCTGTCGACCGCGACGGGTTTTCCGGAGCGGTGACAAGAAAGCTCGAAGCGCACCCGCTCATCACCATCCAGCGCGAGGAAGTGCTCGGCCTGCCGCCGGCGGATTGGGACCAGGCGATCATCGCCACCGGCCCGCTGACCGCACCTGGGCTCGCCCAATCGATCGCGGAAGTGACCGGCGCCGATGCGCTCGCCTTCTTCGACGCCATCGCGCCGATCATCCATTTCGACACGATCGACATGGACATCTGCTGGTTCCAGTCGCGCTACGACAAGGTCGGACCTGGCGGCACCGGCAAGGATTACATCAACTGTCCGATGGACAAGGAGCAATATCTTGCCTTCGTGCAGGCGCTTGTCGACGGCCAAAAGACCGAATTCAAGCAATGGGAAGGCACGCCCTATTTCGACGGCTGCCTGCCGATCGAGATCATGGCCGAGCGCGGCGTCGAGACGCTGCGCCATGGGCCGATGAAGCCGATGGGGCTGACCAATGCGCACAATCCGTCGGTAAAGGCCTATGCCGTCGTGCAGCTTCGCCAGGACAATGCGCTGGGCACGCTCTACAACATGGTCGGTTTCCAGACCAAGCTGAAGCACGCCGAGCAGGTTCGCGTGTTCCGCACCATCCCGGGCCTCGAAAACGCCGAGTTTGCCCGCCTCGGCGGCCTGCACCGCAACACCTATATCAATTCGCCGACGTTGCTTGACCAATCGCTGCAGTTGAAATCACGGCCCGGCCTGCGCTTCGCCGGCCAGATCACCGGCTGCGAGGGCTATGTCGAAAGTGCCGCCATCGGCCTGCTTGCCGGGCGCTTTGCCGCCGCCGAGCGGTTGGGCCACGCGCCGGCGCTGCCGCCGATGACCACAGCCTTTGGCGCGCTGCTCAACCATATTACCGGCGGTCATATCGTTTCCGACGACGAGCCGGGAAAGCGCTCATTCCAGCCGATGAACATCAATTTCGGCTTGTTCCCTCCGGTGGAAGCGCCGAAAGCGGAGGGAAAACGCCTGCGCGGCAAGGACAAGACCGTCGCCAAGCGGCGTGCGGTGACATCGCGCGCGCTGGCCGCCTGCCGCGAATGGCTGGGGCTGCCTTCCCAGGCGGAAGCGGCGGAGTAGCCCGCCTGTCTGTCCTTGTCGATCGGTCGACAGGAGAGTAGGATAATATCCTACTATAGGGAGCAATTCCATGGAACCCGCAGAGAAACTGTCCGTCACTGTCACGCCCGCCATGGCGCGCATGATCCGCGAAAAAGTCGAGGATGGCACCTTTGGATCGGCGAGCGAGGTCATCCGTGCAGCCCTTCGCGCCTTCCAGCGCGAGGAGGAAGAGCATGCCGAGCGCATGGCCTCGATCAGGGCGCGCGTGAAGGCATCGATCGAGGATACAAGGCCGGGCTATTCAGGAGAAGAGGTTCGCGCTCACCTTCGGGGATTCGTCGCCCGACTTTCGAGCCGTTCTGATGATTCAGCGGCTTGAAGTCGAGTATCGAGAAACCGCCAGGAATGATCTGGCCGACATTTTCAGGAACATCGTAGAGGCTGGCGAAAGTCCGGAAGTTGCGCTGAAATTCGTCTTGCGTATCGAAGACCGCTGCCAGAGCATCGGCAATGCGCCTCGGGGTGGCCGGTCGCGCGATGACATTGCGCCGGGATTGCAAACAGTGCCGTTCGAGCACTCTGCCATCATCGCTTACGTTGTCGATGACGATGTCGTCCGCATCGTCAACATCTTCCATGGCGGTCGCGACTACGAGGCGCTGATGCGCGATGGCGGATCGAGCGACCCATCGTGACAGACGTCTACGGCTGCCGTGATAGTTCCAGCTTTCCGGATTCCTTCATGCTTGGCAGCCTTCAGGCGTCCGGCCAGCCTCGCGTCGCGCGGCGCAACAACAGAAAATGCCGGCGCCAGGCCGAGAGCCGCGCCACCTCGTTCAGAGGTGACTGACGAGAACTTTCCATCTTGCCGAGATAGGCGCGCGACAAGGCCAGCGGCAAAAATGCTGGTCTGAGCGAATCCGGCAACGACGCTGCGCCCTGCTCGAATGCTGCAAGATGTTCTTGCGCCAGCGCGATCATCGCGGCGACAGCGCGTTTTGCTCCAGGCCCGTCATCGCCCGCAACGAACTCCCCGGAAGACGATCCTGCCGCGGCCAGAATGTCGGCCGGGACAAAGCATTGCCCACGCTTGCGATGCAATGGCAGCAGCAGCAAAAGGCCGGTCATCGCTTGTGCGCAACCTGCCCTGCCCGCAAGTTCGGCGAAACGCGGCGCTTCGACGGGATCGAGCACCATCGCTGCAAGCTGGATGAGCGCCGCTGCTGTCTCGCCGCAATAGCCTTCCAGATCGGTGCGCGACGGCATGGGGTCGTCATAGAGATCGAAAATACGGGCTTCGAGCATGTTCTCGAAGGCGGGCTTCGGCAGGTGATGGGCGGAAATCGTCGCCTTCAACGCGTCGGCGACGGGATGGCCTGTGCCTACCCCGGCGTCCTCGGCGGCGATGACATCGCGCCACCATTGCAGTCGCACCTCGCCGGGCAGTGCCTCGCGGATACGGTCGCGAATGCCTGATATCTCGGCATTGAAGGCATAGAGCGAAAATAGCGCGTCACGCTTGTCCTCGGGCGCATAGAGCGCGCAAACATAGCGATCATGGTCGGCGGCGCGCACCGTTTCCATGACGATTTTGGCGTTTTCGCTCACGTCACTCGACGGCAATCAGCGCGGCGGCCACCGCACGGTTTTCCGCCAGGAGAACATTGTAGGTCCGCACGGCAGCACCAGTCGACATCGGATCGGCCGCAATGCCCGCCGCCTTCAACACAGCACGCAGCGCCGCCGGCAACGGCCTGAGATCCTTGCCGGCGCCGACCAGCAGGATCTCGACCTGGTCAGCCTCGTTGAGCAGCTTGGCGAAATCCGCCGCCGTCAGTGCCAGGGGATCAGCCGGCTCCCAGCCATAGATGCCCGACGGCAGGCACAGGAGCGAGCCGCGATGCGACATGTCGGCGAACCGAAACCCGCCATTGCCATAGGCCTCGATCGGCGCACGGCCGGGGAAATGCGCTTCACGGATGACAATGCCTTTGGTCATCCCGCTGGCCGCCCGTCAGGTTGCTATGGCTTTGCCGCCGCTCACCGGCTTCTCCACATCGGCCGTCGCGGTTTCCGGCCGCAGCTTGAACAGGATGAGCAATGGCGCGGCGATGAAAATCGACGAATAGGTTCCGAAGACGACGCCGAACAGCATCGCCAGCGTGAACGAGCGGATCACCTCGCCGCCGAATAGCACCAGCGCCAGCAGCGCGAGCATCGTCGTCACCGCGGTCAGCGTCGTTCGCGACAGCGTCTCGTTGATGGCGTTGTTCAACAATTGTGGCAACGGCATCCTCTTGTATTTTCGCAAGTCTTCGCGAACACGGTCATAGACGACGATCGTGTCATTGAGCGAATAGCCGATGATGGTGAGTATCGCCGCAAGCGACGATTGGTTGAATTCGAGACCGGTGATGACAAAGAAGCCGATGGTCATGACCACATCGTGGACCGTGGCGATGATGGCGCCGACCGCGAACTGCCATTCGAAGCGGAACCAGACATAGACCAGGATTCCGAGCAGCGCGATCAGCATGGCGATGGTGCCTTGCTTGGCAAGCTCGCCGGAAACCGTCGGTCCCACCACCTCGACGCGGCGGAAATCGTAATGGTCCTGCAACTCGCCACGCACCTTGTCGATGACGGTCTGTTCGGCGTTCTCGCCGCCCTCCTGCGTGCCGACGCGGATCAAGACGTCGTTCGGGTCGCCGAACTGCTGCACCTGCACTTCGCCGATATTGAGTTCCGAAAGCCTGCCGCGGATGTCGGCAATATCGGCGGTGCCATCCTTGGCCTGGACCTCGATCAGCGAACCGCCCTTGAAGTCGATGCCGTAATTGATGTCGACGGTCATGAACAGCACGACCGCCAGGATCGACAGCACGCTGGACAGCGCGAATGTCCAGCGGCGGATGCCCATGAACGGAATTCGCGTGCCCGGCGGGACGAAGGTCACCGGCGCGCGCGGCAATTCCTTCGGGCGGGCGCGGCGAAGCCAGATCGACACCAGCAGGCGGGTGAAGGTGAAGGCGGTGAAAACGGTGGTCAGAATGCCGATGGCGAAGGTTACGGCAAAGCCCTTCACCGGCCCGGTCCCGAGCCAGAACAGCACCACGGTCGCGATCAGCGAGGTGACGTTCGAATCGACGATGGTCGCCAGCGCTTTGGAAAAGCCCGTGTCGATCGCCTGGATTACCGAGCGGCCGTTTCGTCGCTCCTCGCGGATGCGCTCGTAGATGAGAACGTTTGAATCGACCGCCATGCCGATGGTCAGCACGATGCCGGCGATGCCGGGCAATGTCAGTGTCGCGCCAAGCAATGACAACAACCCGATGATCATCGCGACATGCACCGCCAGCGCGATGTTGGCAATGAAGCCGAGAAAGCCATAGGCCACGAACATGAACACGACGACGAGGATGGAGCCGATCACGCCGGCAACCTTGCCGGCGTGAATGGAATCTTCGCCGAGCCCAGGGCCTACCGTGCGCTCTTCGATCACCGTCAGCGTCGCCGGCAGCGCGCCGGCACGCAACAGCACGGCGAGATCGTTGGCGCTCTCGGCGGTGAAATTGCCTGAGATCTGGCCGCTGCCGCCAAGGATCGGTTCGCGGATCTGCGGTGCCGAAATCACCTGATTGTCGAGGATGATGGCAAACAGCTTGCCGACATTCTGCGAGGTGGCCTGGCCGAAACGCGCCGCCCCTTTGGAATCGAACGTGAACGAAACCACCGGCTCATTGGTCTGGGAATTGTACGTCGCCTGCGCATCGACGAGATTCTCGCCAGAAACGATGACGCGGTTCTCGATCAGATAGGGAACCGGCGGATCATCCTGCGAATACAACACCGAGGATCCGGCCGGTGGACGACCGTTGAGCGCGTCCTGCACCGGCATCGACTGGTCGACCATCTGGAAGGTCAGCTTGGCGGTCTGGCCTAGAATGTCCTTCAGCCGTTGCGGATCCTGCAGGCCCGGCACCTGCACCAGAATGCGGTCGTCGCCTTGGCGTTGCACGATCGGCTCGGTGGTGCCGAGTTCGTTGACGCGGCGCTCGACGACTTCGAGCGACTGCGCCAGCGCCGTCGACGTGCGATATTTGATGCCGGCATCGGTGAAGGCGAATTTGAGCAGACCGGACTCGGTATCATCCAGCGACATTTCCTGGACGGAGCCGCCGCTGAACAGGCCGGCGGCCACCGGATCGGTCAATGTCTTCAGCGCCGTCTTGGCGGCTTCGACCTGACCAGGATCGGTGATGCGGACCTGCACGGCCCGGCCTGATCCGGCAAGGCCGGTATATCCGATCTTGGCATCGCGCAGCCGCGTCCTGATTTCGTCGCGCGTCGTCTCCAGCCGATCCTTGATCAGATCGTTCGGATCCATCCTGAGCAGGATATGCGAGCCGCCCTGCAGATCGAGGCCGAGCGTCATCTGGCGCTTCGGCACCCAGTCGGGAAGCTTGGCGACCGTGCTTGCCGAAAAAAGATTGGGCGCAGCCAGGATCACTGTGGCGGCCACGGCCAGCCAGATCAGGATCATCTTGAAGCGCGAGAAATAGAGCATATGGCGTCGTCCGTCACGGCATTCGGGCGGATCGTTCCGCCTGGAATTGGGTTATTTATAGGCGCTCTGGTTCGCCACTGGCTCGCCGTGGTCCGCACAAAGGTTGATGTCAGCACAAGGCAGTTCACTTTGATGCTGCCATCGGGCTTTCTTCAACTATTGTCAATCTTGCCGGCATGGGACCAGCGCGCAATGGCATCACGAGATCGTTGGCGCCCCGTGATACCGGCGGCCAGCCAGATCAGGTTCATCCTGAAGCGCGAAAATACAGCAAATGGCGTTTGTCGGTCTGGGTGTATCCGCAGATCGTTCGCCGACAATCGGTTTATTTCTTGGCGTTCTGGTTCGCCACTGGCTCGCCCTTGACGCGCACATCGGCGATCGTCGAGCGCAGCGCCGTTACCTTGGTGCCACCGCCGAGATCGATCTCGAGCTCGTTGTCATCGATGACCTTGGTCACCTTGCCGACGAAACCGCCGCCAGTGACGACCGTATCGCCGCGGCGCACCGCCGCCAGCATCTCGCCGCGCTTCTTCAACTGCGTGCGCTGCGGCCGGATGATCAGAAAATACATGATCACGAAAATCAGGACAAACGGCAAAATGCTGATGAACATATCCGGGGAGGTGCCGACGCCTTGGGCATATGCCGGTGTCACGAACATCGAAGTACTCCTGAATTTTGAAAAACAGCCGCCAAACGGGTAATTTGGCGGCCCCGTGAAATTTGGCCGGAATATAGTCGGTAAAGTTGCCAATGCAACTGCGGCCGAGCATTTCAGCTGCTTTTCCGGCTGGTTGAGCCGTGTTAGAGCATGGTCCCGAAAGACGGAGCGCGGTTCTCGAAAAAGATCGTGCCCTAACAAAAGGTTGGAGCCGGTTCCGAAACCGCCGGAATCAATAGGTTCCGTTGCTTCGTGAATGCAAAAACAAAAGACAAGAATGACCGACAGCACCATCGAAGCCCTGAACAGGAAGCTCGACCGCCTGATCGAGGCGGTCGCCCGCCTCGCCCCGCCTCCGGTGCCGGAAACCGATCTCGGCGGGGCCGACTGCTTTGTCTGGCAGGCTGATCCCGGCTATCTGGAGCCGGTGCGCAAGGTCAACCGCGTCGACATCGGTTTGATCCGCGGCGTCGACCGCGTCCGCGACATACTGGTCGACAACACCGAGCGTTTCGCGTCCGGTTACGCAGCCAACAACGTGCTGTTGTGGGGCGCACGCGGCATGGGAAAATCCTCGCTGGTCAAGGCCGTGCACGCGGCGGTCAACGCATCAGCAAAGCTGGACCTGCCACTCAAGCTCATCGAGATCCACCGCGAGGACATCGACACGCTGCCGAAGCTGATGGCGCTGCTGAAGGCAGCGCCTTACCGTTTTATCCTGTTTTGCGACGACCTCTCATTCGACCACGACGACACGTCCTACAAGTCGCTGAAGGCGGCGCTCGAAGGCGGAGTCGAGGGCCGCCCGGCCAATGTGATCTTCTACGCCACGTCGAACCGGCGCCACCTTTTGCCGCGCGACATGATCGACAATGAGCGCTCGACCGCCATCAACCCGTCGGAAGCGGTCGAGGAAAAAGTCTCGCTCTCCGACCGTTTCGGCCTCTGGCTCGGCTTCCACAAATGCTCGCAGGACGAGTATCTCGACATGATCGACGGATATGTCCGCCATCACCGACTTGCCATCGATCCCGAGACGCTGCGCGCCGAGGCGCTGGAATGGGCGACGACGCGCGGCAGCCGTTCGGGCCGCGTCGCCTGGCAGTACACCCAGGATCTGGCAGGCCGGCTCGGCAAGTCGCTCCAGGATTAGACCATGATCCCGAACCGTGGAGCCCGGTTTTTGACAAGATCATGGTCCGGAAAAGCCCCTGAAAAAGCCCGCCCCTTGCGGAGCGGGCTGAGCCGGCGGGCCGGACTGGAGGTCAGGCGGCCCGCAATCGCTTTTCTTGTTCTATTCAAGATAGGTCGAAGGATCGACTTTCTTTATTCAAGATAGGTCGAAGGATCGACCGGCGCCGAATTCTTGCGCACTTCGAAATGCAGTTTCGGCGAGTCGGTGGTGCCGCTCATGCCGGACTGCGCGATTTCCTGGCCGCGCTTGACCTTCTGGCCGCGCTGGACCTCTATCGAACGGGCGTGACCATAGACTGTGACCAAACCGTTCTCGTGGCGCACCAGCACCGTATTGCCGAATTCCTTGAGGCCATCGCCGGCATAGATGACGACGCCGTTCTCGGCCGCCTTGACTGGCGTTCCTTCCGGCACGGCGATGTCGACACCGTCCTTGCCGCCGCCGAAACTGGAGATCACGCGGCCGCGCACCGGCCAGCGCATCTTGCCGATACCGGTGGCGTTCGGCGCGACCGCGTCGTCGTCCTCGGCCTGCTGGATGACCTTTTCCTTCTTCGGCGGCGTGTAGGCGGCGAGCGTTTCCGACGGCGTCGTCTTCGCCGCAGGCGGGGTGGTGGCAGTTGTTACCGGATCGACCTTTGCCGGCTTGGCGTTGGCAACTGTCGCGGTTCCGCCGGCCGGCACCTTCAATGTCTGGCCGATCTTGAGCAGACCGTCCTGCATGCCGTTCGCCTGCTTCAACGCAACCACGCCGACGCCGGTCTTCCTGGCGATGGCCGACAGCGTATCGCCCTGCTGCACGGTGTAGGAGCCACCGGCACCAGCCGCCTTGGGTGCGGCGTCCTTCGGCTGGCTTGCTGCGGCCGATGCATCCACCTGCGCGGTGGACTTGCCCTCTTTGAGCTTGGGCTGCTGCGGCAGCACGGCGACCATCTCCGGCGCCTTGACCGGCACATCGTGTTTTGTGTCGTTCGCAGGCTTGGCGTCGGCAAGCTTCGGCGCCGGTTTCTTGCCCGAATAGGCATAGGCCGGGATGACGATCTTTTGGCCGGTCTTCAGCCCGTTGGTCGCGCTTAGCCCATTGACCTTCATCAGGGCGTCGGCGGGCACGCCGTAGCGCCGCGACAGGCCGGAAATGGTCTCGCCGTCCTTGACGATGATCTCGGCTGCACGCGGTTCGCCGCCCGCCGTCGCCATGCGCGGAGCATCGGGCTGTGACTCTTTGAACGGCTTTGCCACGGTTCCGGTCGCAGTCCGGTCGACCCGGGGAGCGGCTGGCGCCGAAGCGGTGCGGGCCGGACTGGCGGCGGGCGCCGACGCGGTAGCCGGCTGCGCCTGGTCGACCGGCGGCAATTGCTGCGTCGTGACCGGTTCGAGGCTTGAACGGCTTACCGACTGGGTGTGGCTGCCGTCGAGCGGCGCGGCCGAAACCGCCGCGTCATCGCCGGGATAGGGCTGGGCGGCGTCCTGCTTGTCGATGATGGCGCGCTGGTTGTTTGTCGACGACGTGAAGACATCGTCGACGCTGTTGAACCGCGAGACCTGGGAACTGCATCCCGCCGTAGTGCCCGCAACCATCAGGACGGCGATACCCCGCGCCAGGTTGCGTCCGTTTGCCTTCAAAATACTGAATTGCATCGCATTTACCCGCAGATACCCGGTACAGACTGACCGTGATTAAAGCGCGTTAATGTTACCGGCCGGTTAAACCTCTAGAATCAGACGCAAATTTTCTTAAAATATTTAAAGCTGCATTGGACGGGCGTGATTCAGCTGAGGTAAGCCGGAGACGGACCAGACAGGTGAGTTGCGGGCAACACCTGAATATCGACGGATCCTAGATGACGGCGGCCACGCTGCGCAGGATCGGCTGCAGGCGTACGAGACCGATGTCCTCGCGTTCGAAGCGGCTGCCGACCTTGGTCAGCTTGGCCAGCACCTGCTCGCCCTCCTCGGGTCCGATCGGGGCGATGACGATGCCGCCGCTCGACAATTGATCGAGCAGGAAGCGCGGCAGGCTGTCGAAGGCCGCCCACGCGACGATACGGTCGAACGGCGCTTCATTGGCCAGTCCGTTGGAGCCGTCCGCCTGCCGCACGATGACATTGCCGATGCCGAGCGCCTCGAAGCGCTGTTTGGCCTGCTCGACCAGCGTCTTGTAGCGATCGATGGTGACGACGCGCGCGGCGAGCCGCGACACCACCGCCGCCGTGTAGCCCGACCCGGTGCCGATCTCGAGCACGCGGTTGCCCGGCTCGATGGCAAGTGCTGCGATCACCGCAGCTTGCAGATCGGCGCCCTCGATCGCCTCGCCGCATTCGATCGGCAGCATGCGGTCCGACCAGGCGATCGGATGGAACGGTGCGGAAAGGAAGCCGCGCCGCGGCGTCGCCTCGAAGGCGGCGATCAGCGCCTTCGGCACCACGCCCTTGCCACGCAGGCGGAGCAGGAAAGCGGCGAAGCCTTCGCGGTCATCGGCCGTCGGACCATGGTTCAGGTTCATGCGAGCGCCTTGGTCAGTTGATCGCGGATTTCGTGCGCTGTGAGATCGAGCTGCAGCGGCGTCACCGACACCAGCCGGTTGCGCATGGCATGGAGATCAGTGCCTTGCTTGCCCTCGACCGGCTCGCGGCCGAAGCGCAGCCAATAATAGGGAAGCCCGCGGCCGTCGCGGCGCTCGTCGACCCACAGGCTGTGGACGAGCTTGCCTTGCGAGGTGACCACCGTGCCGGCGATCTCTTCGGGAAGGCAATTCGGAAAATTGACGTTGAGCAGCACGCCATCCGGCAGCGGCATGGCGACCAGTTTTTTGAGCAGCGCCGGCGCCAGCGCCTCGGTGGTCTCGTAAGGGACGAGGCGATCCTCGCCGACATAGGAATAAGCCTGGCTGAGCGCGATCGAGCGCACGCCGAGCAATGCGCCTTCCATGGCGCCGGCAACGGTGCCCGAATAGGTGACGTCGTCGGCGATGTTGGCGCCGGAATTGACCCCGGACAGGATCAGGTCTGGTGCTGCGGGCAGGATTTTTTTTACGCCCATGATGACGCAGTCGGTCGGCGTGCCGCGCACGGCAAAGTGCTTTTCGCCGATCTTTCTCAGGCGCAGCGGCTCCGAGATCGACAGCGAATGCGCATAGCCGGACTGATCCTGCTCCGGCGCCACCACCCAGACATCATCCGACAGCGTGCGGGCGATGCGTTCGAGCGATGCAAGGCCCTCGGCATGGATGCCGTCATCATTGGTCAGGAGGATGCGCATTATCTCGATTCGATCTTTTCCAGACCGCCCATGTAAGGCCGAAGCGCTTCAGGAATGGTTACGCTGCCATCCTCATTCTGGTAGTTTTCGATGACGGCAATAAGGGCGCGGCCGACGGCGGTGCCGGAACCGTTCAGCGTGTGGACGAAGCGGTTGCCCTTGCCGTCCTTATCCTTGTAGCGGGCATCCATGCGCCGCGCCTGGAAATCGCCACAGACCGAGCAGGACGAAATCTCGCGATAGGCGTTCTGGCCCGGCAGCCAGACCTCGATGTCATAGGTCTTGCGCGCGCTAAAGCCCATGTCGCCGGTGCACAGCGTCACGGTGCGGAACGGCAGGCCGAGCCGCTTCAGCACTTCCTCAGCGCATTCGGTCATCCGATCGTGCTCGGCAAGCGAGGTGTCCTGGTCGGTGATCGACACCAGTTCGACCTTGTAGAACTGGTGCTGGCGCAGCATGCCGCGCGTATCGCGCCCGGCCGAGCCCGCTTCCGAACGGAAGCACGGCGTCAGCGCGGTATAGCGCAGCGGCAGTCTTTCATGCGGCGTGATGTCTTCGCGCACGAGATTTGTCAGCGGCACTTCGGCGGTGGGAATGAGGCCAAGCCTGCCGTCCCCATGCGGGGCGAAGAACAGATCCTCCTCGAACTTCGGCAGTTGCCCGGTGCCGAAAAGCGCTTCGTCGCGCACCATCAGCGGCGGCTGGACCTCCTCGTAGCCATGCTCGGTCGTATGCAGGTCCAGCATGAACTGGCCGAGCGCGCGCTCCATCCGTGCCAGTCCGCCCTTGAGCACCGTGAACCGCGAACCGGACAGTTTCGCCGCCCGCTCAAAATCAATCATGCCGAGCGCTTCGCCGATCTCGAAATGCTCCTTCACCCAGTTCGGGCGGGCCGGCACCTTGCCGACGGTGCGCTTGACGACGTTGTCGTGCTCGTCCTTGCCGACCGGCACGTCGTCGAACGGCACGTTGGGCAGCACCGCCGATGCGTCGTTCAGCGCCTTGTCGAGCTCGCGTTCGCGCGCCTCGCCGTTCTGGATGAAGGCCTTGATCTCGCCGACCTCGGCCTTCAGTCTTTCGGCAAGGGCGGCGTCGCCCGAGCGCATGGCGTTCCCGATTTCTCTCGAGGCGGCGTTGCGGCGCTCCTGCCTGGTCTGCAGCTCGGTCAGATGTTCGCGCCGCGCCTCGTCCCTGGCGATCAGATCATCGACCGTGGACTCCGCCTCCGCAGCCGACCACGAGCGCTTCTGGAGCGCCTCGACGAGGGCCTTCGGATTGTCGCGAATCCATTTGATGTCAAGCATGGTCTGTTCGTCCTCAAGTAGGCTAGAGGGGGCGTAAACCGCATCCTTGACCGATGCAAGATGTGAAGATCGAGTTCCCTCGCGCCCCGCGCTGTCCCGCAAACCTCAAGATAACGGCGATGCCGCTAGGTCGACGACGCGTCCGCCGGCTTCTCGGCCGCCGCTTCCGCAGCCTCCCGCTTCTCGCGCGCCAGACGTTCCCGTTCCTTGCTGCGCTCGATCAGCCGGGCCGACCAGATCGAGACCTCGTAGAGAAGGATCGTGGGAACGGCCAGGCCGATCTGGCTTATCGGGTCGGGCGGCGTCAGAATAGCCGCGACGACGAAAGCGATGACGATTGCCCATTTGCGCTTTTCGACCAGCGCCTCGGACGACAGCATGCCCACCCGCGTCATCAGGCTGGTCACCACCGGCAACTGGAACACCAGCCCGAAGGAGAAGATCAGCGTCATGATCAGGCTGAGATATTCCGACACTTTCGGCAGCAGCGAAATCTGCACCTGGTCGTCGGTGCCGGCCTGCTGCATGGCGAGGAAGAACCACATCACCATCGGCGTGAAGAAGAAATAGACCAGCGACGCGCCCATCAGGAACAGGATCGGCGAAGCGATCAGGAACGGCAGGAAGGCGTTGCGTTCATTCTTGTAGAGGCCGGGCGCGATGAATTTGTAGATCTGGGTGGCGATCAGCGGAAAGGCGATCACCATGCCGCCGAACATCGCCAGCTTGACCTGGGTGAAGAAGAATTCCTGCGGCGCCGTGTAGATCAGCTCGACCTTGTGCGGGTCGAGCCCTGCCCATTGCGTCGCCCATTTGAACGGGATGACCAGCAGGTTGAACAACTGCTTGGCGAAGAAGAAGCAGAACAGGAAGGCGACGAAGAACCCGCCGATCGACCACATCAGCCGCCGGCGCAACTCGATCAGATGCTCCATCAGCGGAGCCGCCGACTTGTCGATCTCGTCCTTTTCCGAAATGCTCACTTGGCGGCTCCCGCCGTCTTTTTGGCGGCTGCGGCCGGCTTCTTAACCGTTGCTGGTGCGGGCTTCGGCTCGGCCTTTTTAGCCGCGGTCTTTGTCACAGCAGGTTTTGCCGCTGGCTTCGCTGCGGCCTTGGAGGCCGGCATCGCTTTCGCTGGCGCGGCACCCGTCTTCGCCGCCGAGGCCTTTGGCGATGCGGCCGGCGCCGCCGTCGCGACAGGCGGTGTCACCGAACCATCGGTCATCGCCGGAAAGGTCGGCGCCGCCGGCGCCGCTTCCGGGGCATCGACGCCCGGCAGCACCGTCGCGCCATTGTTCAGCTCGGTATCCTGCGGCGTCGAAGCAGCCGGCGCGACCGGGTCTGCGGCCGGCTTCGGCTTCATCACCGCGTCGACGCCTGAACGGACGTCGGCCGCCGCCTGCTCGAACGGGTTGAGCTGTTTCCTGATCTCGGCGGCCGGGTTGAGGCTTCTGAGTGAATCGACCGACTTCTTGACGTCGTCAAGCTCGGCCTCCTTCAGCGCATCGTTGAACTGTTTCTGGAAGTCGGCGGCCATGCCGCGCATCTTCGCCGTCGTGCGGCCAAAAGTGCGCAGCATCTTGGGCAAATCCTTGGGCCCGACGACCACGATCATGACGATCGCGATCACCAGCATCTCGGTCCAGCCGATGTCGAACATGGCGATACGTTCCGACTAAAGTTTTGGGCTCAGCTCTTGCTGGCCTTTTCCTTCGCTGCCGAAACAGTTTCGTCGGCACGGTGCTCGACGGTGCGCTTGTCCTCGGCAACCTCGTCGTCGGCGATGCCCTTCTTGAAGCTCTTGATACCCTTGGCCATGTCACCCATCAGCTCGGGAATCTTGCCGCGACCGAATACCAGCAGCACGATCACCAGCACGATCAGCCAATGCCAAATCGAAAATGAACCCATAACAATCTCTCTCGAAAGTTTTCTCTGACGATGATCTATGCGCTTTCGCGCCGGGATTCAAACACAACCGCGACAGAGTTTATAAATGAGTGGCCGAAGTCACGCAGTTTCGGCGCCTCAGCCCGCTACCTATCGGCGCAGCCGCTAAATACCATCGCTTTCGGCACGTCGTTTGCGGTCAATCTTCCTCGACACGCGGCGTCAACAGGCCGAGTTCCTCAAGGTCGATGTCGGTCAGCGGATCCTCGTCATCGGTCAGCACGTCCGGGTCGGCCGGCGGCATCGGAATGGAAAAATTCGACGGCATGCGGCCCGAAAGCAGCCCGGCACCCTTCAATTCCTCCATGCCTGGGAGATCGCGAATCTCCTCCAACGCGAAATGGTCGAGGAAGATGTCGGTGGTGCCGTAGGTGACGGGACGGCCGGGCGTGCGGCGCCGGCCGCGCATCTTCACCCATTCGGTCTCCATCAGCGTGTCCAGCGTGCCCTTCGAGGTCTCGACGCCTCTGATATCCTCGATCTCGGCGCGCGTCACCGGCTGGTGGTAGGCGATGATCGCCAGCACTTCGAGCGCCGCACGGGAAAGCTTCTTCTGCTGCACCGTGTCGCGGCTCATCAGGAAAGCGAGATCGCCGGCGGTGCGGAACGCCCAGGCATCGCCAACGCGCACCAGATTGACGCCGCGCCGCGCATAAATCTGCTGCAATTCAGCCATCGCCGCGGCAATATTGATGCCGTCGGGCAGGCGCCCAGCAAGCTGCTTTTCGCTGACCGGCTCGGCGCTGGCGAAAACGATCGCCTCGGCCATGCGCACGGCTTCCGCCATATGCAGCCGCTCGCCAGGATTCTGGGACAAGTTCTGGGCCTGGCTTTCTGCCGGCACATCGGCGAGCACGCCGTCTTCGGTCTCGTCGTCGACCTTGAACGGAATGACCGAAGCGTTGCCGCGCTCGCTCATGATGCCACCTCAACTGCCCTGATGCCTTGCGCACGGCCGCGCAGATAGAGCGGCGCGAACACCTCGTCCTGCCGCATTTCCATTTTGCCTTCGCGCACCAGTTCCAGCGTCGCCGCAAACGAACTGGCAACCGCGGTACGCCGCTCGTCCGGGTCGGTCAGATATTCGACCAGGAAACTGTCCAGCGCCGTCCAGTCGGCAAGCGTGCCGATCAGCCTGTTCAGGATGTCGCGCGCATCCTTGAGCGACCACACACCGCGCCTGGCGATCGTCACATTGGTGATCGCCTGCTTCTGGCGTTGCGCCGCATAGGCGGTCAGCAGATCGTAGAGCGAGGCCGAATAGGCGTTGCGTTTCTCGACGATGACCATTTCCGGCATGCCGCGGGCGAACACGTCGCGCCCGAGCCGGTTGCGGTTGACCAGGCGTGCCGCCGCGTCGCGCATCGCTTCCAGCCGCTTCAACCGGAATTGCAGCACCGCCGCCAGTTCCTCGCCGCTTTCGCCGTCGTCGCCGGGTTGCTTGGGGATCAAAAGCTTCGACTTGAGAAACGCCAGCCACGCCGCCATCACCAGGTAGTCGGCGGCAAGTTCCAGCCTGAGCGCCCTCACCTTCTCGACGAAGGCCAGATATTGCTCGGCCAGCGCCAGGATCGAGATGCGCGACAGATCGACCTTCTGGTTGCGGGCAAGATGCAGCAGAAGATCGAGCGGGCCCTCGAAACCGTCGACATCGACGACCAGCGCGGGATCGCCGGTCAGCCGAGAATCGTCGTTCTCGGCCCAAAGACGGCCCATCGGTGCGGCCTTGCCGGCCTTGCTGTCCAATGTTTCCGCCACTTCCTGTCGCGTCCTTTGCTTCTATCTTCTTGTTTGACCGTGATCTGTTCCGAAAAACCGGCTCCCACCTTTCGGCATCATGGTTTAGGCCACCGCATCGAAATAGGTGGCGAATTCGGCGCGTATCTCGGCTTCATCAGCCTGATCGCGGTTCTTGATATAGGTCAGCGCCCGTTGCGCGCGTTGCAGCGACGTGCCTTCAAGTCCCGTTGTGCGCGACGCAATGCCGACCATCTCCTCGAAAACGCCGTTGCAGTGAAGGACCAGATCGCAGCCCGCCGCAAGGATCGCAGCCGCCTTTGTCGGGAAATCCCCAGAAAGTGCCTTCATCGAGGTGTCGTCGCTCATCAGCAGCCCGTCGAAACCGATTTCGCCGCGGATGATCTCGTCGATGACCTTGCCGGAGGTGGTGGCCGGGTTCTTCGGGTCGATCGCGCTGTAGACGACATGCGCCGTCATCGCCATCGGCAAATGATTGAGCTCCCTGAACGGGGCGAAATCATGCCGCTGCAAGTCGCTCATCGAGGCATCGACGGTCGGCAGTTCGAAATGCGTGTCGGCAAAGGCCCGTCCATGCCCGGGAATATGCTTCATCACCGGCAGCACGCCTCCCGACATCAGGCCCTCCGCCGCGGCGCGGCCCAGTTCGATGACGGCACGAGGCTCCTTGCCATAGGCGCGCGCGCCGATGACGTCGCTGGCGCCCTCGATCGGCACGTCGAGCACCGGCAGGCAATCAGCCGTGATGCCGTAGCGCAGCAGGTCGAAAGCATGCAGCCGCGCCATCAGCCATGCTGCGCGGTTGCCGGCATCGTGGTCATTGCGCCACAAGGCGCCGAGCGCGCCACCGGCCGGATAATTCGGTGCCAGCGGCGGCCGCAGGCGCTGCACACGGCCGCCTTCCTGGTCGATGAACACCGGGGCGTCCGGGCGCTCGACACAATCGCGCATCGCGGCGACCAGATCGCGGATCTGCTCGGCCTCGCCGATGTTGCGGGCAAACAGGATGAATCCCCACGGGCATTCGCTTCGATAGAAACTGATTTCGTCGCGTGTGAGCGATTTCCCGGCGCAGCCGAGGATCATGGATTTTGATTCGGTCATGGGCCGGAGTTTAGAGCTTCACGGAGACAAAGGGAATCGCATCGAGCCACATCGCACGAGCCGGAATCCCTTCCACACAAGGAACTCCTTCCACCATAGAAAACCGGCGCGGGGGGTGGCCCCGCCCCCCACCAGCTGGGGGGGGGCCGGCAGAAATAGGGGTGATAGGTAAGGGCGCTGCAGAGCTTCAACGTGCCGCCACCCGCATTGCTGTTGGGCAG
>NZ_JBVVQV010000032.1:0-63067 GCF_055811235.1 Mesorhizobium sp. WSM4810
CCCCCGCCCCTGTCTACGACCTCAAAGGCCTGAACTGCCCGTTGCCCGTGCTCAAGGCAAAAAAGCGGTTGGCCACAATGAGGCCGGGCAGCCGGCTATGGCTCGAAACCACTGACCCCCTCGCCGTCATCGACATTCCAGCCTTCTGCACCGAGAGCGGCCATCGATTGATCGAAACGGCAGCGATATCAGGCGGCCATCGCTTTCTGGTCGAGCGCGGCGGCGGCTGAGCGGGATAATCTCCTCCCTCGAGGGGGAGATCAGCCGCTTCACCGCCCGGCGATGGCCAGCGGGTTGTTTTCCAGCGCTGCGCGGTCCGGTGTGTCGATCGACGGCCGGTTGGTGAAAGCGGCAAACAGCCGGCGGACGTAATCTTCCGGCATGTCGAGCGTGATCAGCACCAGCCTTGTGCCGCGTTGGCCGTCCGGCCAGGACGGCAGCCGCGCCGGCGGATGCAGGATCTTCTGGACGCCGTGGACGACCAGTGGCCGCGACGGGTCTTCCAGCAATTCGATGACGCCCTTCATGCGCAGCAGGCGCTCGCCATGTGCTGATCGCAACAGGTCGAGGAACATCTCGATCGCCGAAAACGCCACCGGCCCCTCATGAACGAGCGAGTAGGAGCGCACCCGGGAATCGTGCCGATGGTC
Source organism: Mesorhizobium sp. WSM4810 (assembly GCF_055811235.1). Taxonomy (NCBI): domain Bacteria; kingdom Pseudomonadati; phylum Pseudomonadota; class Alphaproteobacteria; order Hyphomicrobiales; family Phyllobacteriaceae; genus Mesorhizobium; species Mesorhizobium sp. WSM4810. Next base: position 651 of record NZ_JBVVQV010000032.1, read on the forward strand.
ATGATCGTGGTCGTGGTTGCCGTGGTCATGGTCGTCATGGTGGTGGTGATCATGGGCGGCTTCCTCGCCCAGCCAGCGCCGCACGTCGGCGGACTTGGTGGCTGGGTTGTAGAGGCCGCAATCGAACAGCGCCGCTACATCGGTCCTTCTGTCACCCGCATCGAGCAGTTCGGCACCCGGATTGATCTGCCGCAGCCGCGCCCGCAAGGCCTCGACGTCGCGCGGATCGGTGGCCAGATCGGTTTTCGTCAGCACGATGCGGTCGGCGACCGCCGCCTGCTTCACCGCCTCGACATGGGCGTTTAGCGTCGCATCGCCGTTGACCGCGTCGACTAGCGTGATGACGCCGTCGAGCCGGAAGGCCTCGACCAGCGCCGGATGGGCCATGATCGACTGCAGCACCGGCGCCGGATCGGCGAGGCCGGTGGTTTCGATGACGACGCGGGCAAGCCTGGCGATGCGGCCGGTCTGCAGCCGGTCGACGAGATCGGCCAGCGTGTCGACCAGTTCGCCGCGCATCGTGCAGCAGAGACAGCCGTCGGAAAGCTGGATGATCCCGTCGGAGGCCTGTTCGACCAGGAGATGGTCGATCGCCACCTCGCCGAACTCGTTGATGATGACCGCGGTGTCGGCGAGCGCGGGATCCCTGAGCAGCCGGTTGAGCAGCGTCGTCTTGCCGGCGCCGAGAAAACCGGTCAGCACCGAGACGGCGATGGGAAAGCCGCTGCTCATCAGACTAGTTCACCGCCTTGGCGGGCTCCTGGGCCGCAGTAGCGGAACCGATCACTGCCGGCTCGGCGCCGGGCGGCGGCGGCAGGTCGGGCCGCCAACTCGGCAGCGGCACGTCGGCATACTCCTGGCCCGATGCATCGAGCATGGCTTTCGGTATCGGCCCGGTGGCGCCGCCAAGGCCGACTGCGACCAATGTCGGCGCGTGATCGAGTTTTTTTCGATAGGGAGATTTTGCCGCATTCTTATCGCCGACGGGGGGAGCTTCCGACTGCTCCTTAGCCGGCTTCTTCCTGCAAATCTCGTCATTCAGGTTGTTGATCGATGTGGTGTCGCCATAGGAAGGCAGCGCGGCCACCGTCAGCCAGCCCGGTGTCGGCGTGGCAAAGCCGTGGTCGAGCAGCCTGGCGACGGTCTCGGCGCGGGTGATGGCCGACTTCTCGCCAAGCACCACTGCCACCAGCGTGCGCCCGTCGCGTGTTGCCGAGCCGATCATGTTGAAGCCCGAGGGACAGACGAAACCGGTCTTCATGCCGTCGGCGCCGGGATAGCGGCCGATCAGGAGATTGTAATTCGAGATATGCTTCTTGCCGACGGCCAGGCCCTCGATCGAGAACCATGGGGCATATTGTGAAAATTCCGTGCGGATCGCCATCACCAGCAAGCCGAGATCACGCGCAGTCGTATACTGGTCCGGCGAAAACAGCCCGTTCGGGTTGACGAAATGCGTTCCGGTCATGCCGAGCCGGCGCGCCTCGGCGTTCATGCGTTCGGCGAAAGCGGCCTGCGAACCGCCGATGTTCTCGCCGACGGCCATGGCGACGTCATTGGCCGATTTGACCAGCATCATCTTCAGCGCGTTATCGAGTCGCATGACCGAGCCCGGCTTGAAGCCCATCTTGCTCGGCGGCTCGCTGGCGGAACGCTTGGTGACCTTGATCGGCGAATCGAGCCGGACCTCGCCCGCAGCAATCGCGCGGAACGCCACATAGGCGGTCATCAGCTTGGTCAGCGAGGCAGGATACCAGCGCCTGAAAGCCTCCTGGTGCTGGAGGATCTTGCCATTCTCCAGGTCGAACACGATCGTCGGATTGGCGAGAGCCGGACCGGCCAGCGCCGGCAGCGCCACAGCGCACGCCAGCAATGCATGTCGCGCAAAGGTGCGCAGCGGTTTTGCGATAACGACATGCATAAAAACAACAACGCTAAAGCGCGTCGCATGAGGCCGGTCAAACGCGACGCGCTTTAGTTTGAGGAAATGCCTGTACCGCATGTGGAATCCGAAATCGCCTCTTGCCGCAGTCGCCTCTGGCTCCGTAAGATTTGTTACGCGATCGCCAGCATGGTGATCCGGTCCCTCTATCCGGATCACTATCTTGCGGTGCTATTTAGCCTATGTGACGTCAAGATGGCAAAGTGCCTGAATGACAATTCTAATACAGCAGGCACAATTGCAAAAGCAGCAGGCTGAAGCCGTCTGCTCCAACAGCGAGATGGAACATCATGCCGATCCTGAACCGCGCCGCCGAAATGCAAGACGAGGTCGCCGGCTGGCGCCGCCATCTGCACCAGACGCCAGAGCTGAATTTCGACGTCTTCGAGACCGCCGCCTTCGTCACCGAGAAGCTGCAGGCCTTCGGTTGCGACGACGTGGTGACCGGCCTCGGCAAGACCGGTGTCGTCGGCATCATCCGCGGTCGACTGGGCGAAGGCACGAGCATCGGCCTGCGCGCCGACATGGATGCGCTGCCGCTCAACGAGATCACCGGCAAACCCTACGCCTCGACCATTCCTGGCAAGATGCACGCCTGCGGCCATGACGGCCACACCGCAATGCTGCTTGGTGCCGCCAAATATCTTGCCGAGACGCGCAATTTCGCCGGCTCCGTCGCAGTGATCTTCCAGCCGGCCGAAGAAGGCGGCGGCGGCGGCAACGAGATGGTCAAGGACGGCATGATGGAGCGCTTCGGCATCTCCAAGGTGTTCGGCATGCACAACATGCCGGGCCTGCCGGTCGGACAATTCGCCATCAAGCCGGGCCCGATCATGGCGGCGACCGCCGAATTCACCATCACAGTCAAGGGCAAGGGCGGGCATGCGGCGATGCCGCACGGCACCATCGACCCGATCGTCATCACCAGCCAGCTCGTCGGCGCTCTGCAGACGATCGCCTCGCGCAGCACCGATCCGGTCGAGGCTGTCGTGGTGTCGGTGACGAAATTCCACGCCGGCGACGCCTACAATGTCATTCCCGAGAGCGCCGAGATCGCCGGCACCGTGCGCACGCTGAAGAAGGAGGTCGCCAGGAAGGCTGAGCAGCGCCTGCGCGCCATCTGCGAGGGCGTCGGCGCGGCCTTCGGCGCAACGATCGAGGTCGATTACAAAGCCAATTATCCCGTCACCTTCAACCATCCGGAGGAGACGGTCTTTGCCAGCGATGTCGCCGCTGAAATCGCCGGCGAGGCACAGGTGCAACGCGCCATCCAGCCGGTGATGGGCGGCGAGGATTTCTCCTACATGCTGGAAGCGCGGCCGGGCGCCTTCATCTTCATCGGCAATGGCGACACCGCCGGTCTTCACAACCCTGCCTACGACTTCAATGACGAGGTCATCCCGCACGGCATGAGCTATTGGGTGAAGCTCGCGGAGACGGCGCTGGCCGCCTGATGCATCGGCCATAAAACCGCCCTGCGGCTTGATCCGAGGGGTGCGCCGTGATTTGGGATGGCTACAAGGCGGTCGGGCCCGGGACGTGGCGATGCTCCGATCGTCGCTTCCGACCGGACCGCCTCCGCGCAAGACCCAGGGCAATGCCCAGGGCGATACCGATTCCGATACCCGCAATAATATTGTCCAATGCGACGCCGATAGCCACGCCGATCACGACGCCGAGTGTGATGTGTTTGGCATCTATCATGCCGGGTCATGTAGAGTGGAAGGGGAGAGCCGCAACCGCTGGTCGGCTGCCATCCGATGTTGCCTGGGACCGCTACGGCCCGCTCTTCGGGTCGTCGACCTCCAGCGCCTCCATGACGGGCGCCAGATCACTCTCTTCGGCCGGATCGGCAGCCGGCGGCTGTTCGCCTGTCCTGGCCTTGCTCAGAGCTTTCTCAATGGCCTCTTCGATGTCGCCGATCTCGTCTTGGCGCACCTCGTGACCATAGCCGGCCGCATCGGCATCCTGCTCGAATTGCTGAACCAGGACGGCCACGCTCACTTCGCTTTCCGCGGGCAGGTTACCGACGTTCTCCTGGAGCCAGGTTTCGAAGAATTCTTTCGTGGCACTCATGCGGGTCTCTCCTTCGGCACACTAAAGCGCGGCGGTGGTCCGAAGTTCCGCTGTTTCCGGCTCATCTTTGCGGTCCACTCGCGACCGGCCGATTGCGTCAAGCTTGCCGCAACCTTGCCTCTTGGCGAAACGATCCGAAGCGGTTATGTGTCGGCCGCGTGGTCCCGTAGCTCAGTAGGATAGAGCGGCAGATTCCTAATCTGTAGGTCACAGGTTCGATTCCTGTCGGGATCACCACGCTTTTCAATTACTTAGCGAGCCATCGCCGTAACCGGGGCAAAACCGGTGGCGGACGCGGCGTTATAACTCGGGTGTATCGGGTTAGAGCGGGTGGCGGTTTGGCGGGCGGCGTGATTCTGTCGGGCTATGGCGAAGCCACCGCGGGCAGCATGAGCGGATTTTTCACGACCATAGCCGTGGCAAGAGCGAAAACCAGAAGCAGCACTGAAATTAGGACGAGGCCGCTGCCACCGATCAGCAACGGCACCACCACCACCAGCGCCTGCGGCATCGGAGAGACGCTTTCGCGGACGTTGCAATAGGCCCGAGCAGTGCAATTCGGATGCTTACGCCCGATGTGGCGAGCGGTCCGGCCGGCTACCTGTGGCCATCATAAGCTTGCCGCGGCAAGTGACTAGCGGAACAGATATTTTGATACCTCTGGATTGCCTCGTCGCCACATAACGTTATCCAGGAAGTAGTGGTGCACGTTGATGAATATCCACGCTATGAAGAGGAACAGCGACGAGCCGAGCACCTCTTTATTATAAGGAATCAAAGCAGACAACGCGATCGGGACCAGCCAGAAACCGAGAATCCCAAGAATACTGCCAATGATGATAAAGCCCAGCACTCGCAACCTATACATCGGGCCAATAATGGACAGGACCTTGAATTCGGGTTCTATAACAGCATCTGAACGGTCGAGCTCTACATTGGTCTGATAACGCCAGACCACCGCCAGGTACTGCAACGAATGGAGCGCCGGCACCACAAGCAACCAGAGCGGGTTTATCCTCACAAATAGAATCCAGGCGTATAGAGACACGACGTAAGCGACGACGCCGTTGTACGGTAGCGTGCCACCATGCTTGCGCCAGCGATTGATCAGCATCACGACCGTGGCTGCCGTGGAAGCAGCGGCGGCAAATACGGCAATATTGGTGACCCATGAGGCGGCGGCAAATGTGTAGTAGTCCAAGCCCCAGAATTGCCTTTCGGTGATCACCGCGTTTGTCTGAAGCCAAGCGAACAGCCATACGGCATAGCCGTTGAACAGCAGCACTTTCTTGTCTTGCTCGTTGAAGAACCTGCGCTTCAATACGGCGTCCACCATCAGCACGCCGTAGCCTTGCTTGACATAGTGCCAGCCCACAAAAAAGGCCATCGCATTGCCAGCATACCCCAGCAGGCGCGCATTCCCCGCTATTGAACCGTAAGCAAAAAAGCCGCCCATGATCAGCGGGACGACAATGCCCGCGAAGATGTAACGGACCTGAAGGTTCTTGTCATATCCGTCTCCGCGCACCTTCCGCCCGAAATTGCGATAGAAAAGTTGATACGAGTGGGCAAAGTGCGGATGGTTTATCAGATGAGCCAGCAACAACATCGTTGCGCCCACGAAACCTTCGTATTTAAGAGGGACAAAAAACAAGACCGGCAGGATGAGGAACGCGCTCCCGCCAAGCATGAGAAAGTCAGCGACCGGACCAAAAAGATACTTCTGTGGGGCCGCCGCCACAGGAACCGCATCCGCCGAAAGGTGAAGTGCCATATTTATGCCCCTTGGGGAAACTCATTTAACAAGCCCGTCGTTTCCTAACGGTTAACGTGAAACGGTTGTGATCACGATAATTGTTGGTCGTTCCATCGCTGCGGCATTCTTCTTGTGCCCGTCGCGATAGCGTTCCAGGCAAAGCGCATTGTGGGATTCGCAATCGCGTGCATGCCGACGATCTCGTCGGCATGCGCCAACCCGAACGCGACGGCGATCTCGTCACGATAGCCCTGGATTGCTGCCGCCGCCCGACGGAGTAAGTCGGCGCGCTCCACAGGCTCAGGGGTACGGCAACGGTGACAACTGCCCTGACGCCACGGTCGCCATGATCCTATACCCAAATGGGTCATGCGCGGCCCATGGAACCACTCTATTATTGATGAGGGGTAGCTTGCTGCGAGCAAAATCGCACTTGGCAATTGGTGGGGCAGGGGGAAACTACGATCATTCCTACGACCGCGCTGATGTCAAAGCTCAGTGGGTGGCGAGCGAATGCTTCAGGCCTTGCTTCATGCTGGAGGGCAACATGCGCGCCTCTTTTCGACGTATGTTCATCAATCTGGATCGAGTACTCCTTAAGCTCGCGTCAGCTGTACTTCTCTTTTGCGCGTGGAGCGGGGATATCCATGCCGGAGAGTTCAAGAAAACGAATTGCTGGTTCGAGGTTCCGCGCGACCGTGGAATGACCTGCGGGACTCTCAATGTCCCTGAAAACCGCAAAAAAGCTTCTGAGACTGAAATCACTCTATCGGTGGTGGTCTTCGAGCCCGACCGCGAGCGGCATGAGCCCGTTGTGTTTCTCACGGGCGGGCCTGGCCAGCCCACTGATATCGGCGACAGGGAAGACATAGCGGCATGGTGGCAGTTCATAAGCGATCAAAGTTGGATGATCGGGCGCCGAGTGGTCGTGGTCGACCAACGAGGGATAGGAAAGTCAATTCCCAGGCTCAGCTGTTCGCGATACTTCAAGGCCGATCATTGGAACTCCATTTCGCTAAGCGTCGATGCTGAAATCAGCTTTGACAAGCTCATGAGAGATGAGGTGGTCGCGTGCCGAAGCGCGCTGATAGCAAAGGGCATTGACCTCTTCGCCTACAACACCGCCGAAAATGCAGCAGACGTCAACGACGTTCGCATGGCTCTTGGCATAAAGAAGTGGGTACTCTACGGCGTCTCTTACGGCACAAGAGTTGCCTTGGAAGTGATGAACGAGCATCCAGAGGGCGTCTCGGCGAGCATTCTGGATTCCGTTCTTCCCCTTGATATCGACTACCTCAAGGAAGATGGGCGAAATCTGGATCGTTCCTTGCGACTGCTGGAACGAGATTGCCAAAAATCAAAAAATTGCATGCGCGGGCTGGGAGACGCGGTGCGAGCGATCGTAAAGCAGCTGGACAAACAGCCGGTGCTTTTGCGGAGCGATGACGGAGAAAACGCTCCCGCTCAGTACAGATATGTCTCCGGCGCAGATTTTCTTGAGCTTATATTCGGGTTGCTATATGATAGTTACGCTATTGAAGATCTTCCAAAGCTAGTCGAGAAAACATACGAAAACGATTTCAGACCGCTTGCGGATATGATCTTTGAGCATGACGATACCGAGATTGCGCAGGGCATGGATTTTTCGGTCACTTGCTCTGAGACCAACAGATCCGAGCTGCCTGACAAGCGCTTCGAATACTGGACGAAGTGGATCGGAGAGGCCGACTATACCTGGGTTTGCCCGCTCTGGTTTCCCCAGGGAATGACGGTTTCGCAAAAGCATCCCCGCCGCCTGGATATCCCGACCCTGCTGTTGTCGGGCGAGTATGATCCGGCAACACCAACTCACTGGGCATATCGTGCGGCCAAAAGCCTTCCTTTTGGGCAGGTCGTCGTGCTTCGCGGGATTGGGCACGATGTGATCGATTCCGACCCTTGCGGATCGGAGGTCGTCGCCGACTTCCTGGCAAACCCCAGACGCAAGCTGAAGACTGAGTGCATTGGGCGGATGCAGGCTCCGCAGTTCACCGCCGCGGCGGAGGAGCAGTGGCAGGAGCCAGCAACACAGCGGGCTGCGGCGATAAGGTCGCCAAAGCAGATGAGGTCGCCGTTCCGGTTCAGGCATCGCTCTTCAACATTGCCCAGAAAACACTAGTTCTCCTGGCGGCAAGCACCGCCAAGCTGCATCACGATCGCGGGCGGCCCTGAGGGCGGCCCGACTCGCTATTCGAGATTCGGTGTGTTTAGATGGGTGCCTACCAAGGGGCTGGCGGTGGGCGCTGCTTTCGATTTTGACGCGATCGGTGTTGCCTTTGTCGAGGCAGCCCTCGATCCATCACGCTGGGATTCCGCGATGGAGGTGGCAGAAAAGGCCACCGGGAGCGCCGGAGCGCTGCTCTTCGACATAAAAGGGCACCTGCCACTCGTGCCTTGCAGCCACACCATGGCCCCTGCTCTCGACACCTATGTCCGCGATGGTTGGATTGACCGCGACGAGCGGTATCGCCTCATCAACTTCCTCGATCGGAAAGGGGTCACCTCGGAGTTCGACCTGCTGACGTCAGACGATATCGCCAAGCATCCATACTACCAGGAATTCCTCGCGCCATTCGGCCTGCGATGGTGCGCGGCCGTCAAGATCGCCGCCGGAGACGACTTCTGGGCGCTGTCGCTGCAACGGTCGATCCAACAGGGTCCGTTTACGCCAGACGAGATGAGACAGCTGGCGGACCTTTCGAAACAGCTGGGCTCTGTGGCCGCAGTTGCGCGGGCAATAGGTTTCGGGAGGGCCGACGCGGCACTGGATGCGTTTAGCGCCACCGAAACGCCTGCGGTCATGTTGGACAGAAGTGGCAATGTCCTCCGGTCCAACGCTCCGGCGGAAAGGCTTCTGGGGCGGGGTCTGCAGATTACGCGCCGACGTCTGGTCTCCTTTGACCGAACCGCGACCGATGCTCTCGACCGATCGCTGAAAGCGCTGCTGTGTTCGCCGGACACTGCCGCATCGATGCCACCCGTGCCGCTGCCCAGACTGCAAGGGCGGCCGCTTCTTGCCTATCCGTTGCGACTGCCGAAAGTCTCCTACAACGCGCTGGCGCCGTGCCAGGCAATCGTCATCCTCATTGATCCTGACGCGAGACCTCCTCCTGCTGAAGCCGTGCTGCAGTCCTGCTTCAGGCTGACAGCGTCCGAAGCGAGGCTGGCGAGAAAGATTTGCGCGGGACACGGCGTTGAAGCGGCAGCCGACGAACTTGGCGTTTCCTATGAGACCGGGCGCAACCAGCTGAAATCGGTCTTCGCGAAGACGCAGACGCATCGGCAGTCGGAGCTGGTCGCGCTTCTCACAAGGCTCTCGAAGGGCCGATAGTTCGCGCAACACCGTTCTGTCCAGTACCATCGGTTGTTGCACGTCGGTGGAAACGCGTGTGGCGACAGGCGCCGCAATTGGTACTGCGACGCTTTTGCGTGAGTATCGTCTTGGCGTCGGCGAACCCGCCGCGCAGGCCACGCCAATCACATACGCCGGCCGGTTTTCGCTTCGAACAGGTGGGCGCAGGCGCGATCGACTTCGATCCGTATCGGCGCGCCCTGCTTGAGCGGCAGCCGCTCGCGGAACAGGCAGGCAATTTCCTCGCCGGCGCAGTCGACCTTGGCGAAGATTTCCGAACCCGTGGCTTCCAGAAGCGTGACCGTGCCCGGCATGCCCTGGGCAGTTGCGCGGATGTGCTCGGGACGGATGCCGTAGACAAGTTCGCGTCCTGCAGCGTCGGTCGGACGGGCGCCTTCCGGCAGCGGCAGGATCAGCCCACCAGCGCTGCGGAACACGCCTTCCTCGATGCGGCCGGCAATAAAATTCATGGCGGGCGAGCCGATAAAGCCGGCAACGAAGAGGTTGGCCGGCTGGTCGTAGAGGTCGAGCGGCGCGCCGATCTGCTCGACCAGGCCGTCATGCAGCACGACGATCTTGTCGGCCATCGTCATGGCTTCGATCTGGTCATGCGTGACGTAGATCGTGGTGGTGCCGAGCCGCTGGTGCAGCGCCTTGATCTCGCCGCGCATCTGGACGCGCAGCTTGGCGTCGAGATTGGAGAGCGGCTCGTCGAACAGGAAAACCTGCGGGTCGCGCACGATGGCGCGGCCCATGGCAACGCGCTGGCGCTGGCCGCCGGAGAGCTGACGCGGATAGCGCTCAAGCAGCTTTTCCAGGCCGAGGATATTGGCGGCATTCCTGACGCGGCCGGCGGTATCGGCCGGATCGGCTTTCTTGATCTTGAGCGCAAAGCCCATATTGTCGGCCACGGTCATATGCGGATAGAGCGCGTAATTCTGGAACACCATGGCGATGTTGCGGTCCCGCGCCCGCAGATTGTTGACCATGCGTTCGCCAATGGTGATCTTCCCGCCCGAGATCGTTTCAAGTCCGGCGATCATGCGCAGCAGCGTCGACTTTCCGCATCCCGACGGGCCGACCAGGATGACGAATTCGCCGTCGGCGATATCGACACTGACGTCGTGAATGATCTTGGTGGCTCCGAAAGCCTTCTGCACGTTGTTGATGGTTACCGATGCCATTGGATTTCTCCGGGAGAAAAATTGATGTCGAGCTAGAGTTCGTCTTCAGCCGCCCTTGACCGCGCCGGCGGTCAGTCCGGCGACGATCTGCTTTTGCGCGAACATGGTCAGCACCAGCACCGGCAGCGTCACCACCAGTGCGGCGGCGGCGAGCGGCCCCCAGCTCACCTGCTCGTAGGAAAGCATATTGTAGACGGCGACCGGCAGCGTCCGCGTCTCACGGCTGGCGAGCACCACGCCGAAGACGAAATTGTTCCACGAAAAGATGACCGACAGGATGAAGGCGACAACGATGCCCGGCTTGGCGATGGGCAGGGCGACCAGCCGGAACACCTGCCAGGAGCTGGCGCCGTCGATATTGGCCGCCTCTTCCAGTTCCATCGGCGTGGTTTCGAAATAGCCGATCATCACCCAGACCACGATCGGCACCGTCACCACCAGGTGGATGATGATCTGCGGCCAGAGCGTGCCGAGTATCCCGATCCATTGGAACAGCAAAAACAGCGGGATGAGATAGGACAGTCCCGGCGTCATGCGGGCGATCATGATGACGACCGCCGATTTTTCGGCCTTGAGCCGCGCTATGCCATAGCCGGCCGGTACGCCGATCAGCAGCGCCAGCAGTGTCGCCGTGCCGGTCACCAGAACCGAATTCCAGAGATAGAGCAGGAAATTGTTCTCCTCGAACACTTTTACATAGTTCGACCAGGCGAAGCGTTCGGGGATCAGGATCGGCGGATAGGCGCCGTTGTCGATCTCGAATTTCAGCGAAAGCGAGATCATCCAGAGAAAGAAAAGAATCGCCGGCGAGACGATGACCAGAGCCGCGAAAAACAGGCCGATCTGGTTGAGCAACCGTGAGCTCATCTATTTGCCCTCCGCGTCGTTCCACTGCGAGCGCTGTCGCAGCATCAGGAGGATGAAGGACAGCGCCACGATGACAATGAAGAACACCACGGCCATGGCCGAGCCATAGCCGATGTCGTAATAGGAGAAGGCGGTGTTGTAGAGATAGATGTTGATGGTTTCGGACGCCGTGCCCGGTCCGCCCTGGGTCATCGCATAGATGATGTCGAAGCTCTTCAGCGCATCGATGGTGCGGATGATCAACGCAATCATCAGGAACGGCGCGATCATCGGCAAAGTGAGGTAGCGGAATTGCTGCCAGGCATTGGCGCCGTCGATCTCGGCGCTCTCGAACGGCTCGCGCGGCACCGAGGCCAGCCCGCCCAGCACGATCAGCATCACCAGCGGCGTCCACTGCCAGGTCTCGACCGCGACCAGCGAAGGGATGACCGTGTTGGCGTTGAATATCCATTCCTGCGCCGGGATGCCGACCAGCGATAGAAGGTAGTTGAGCACCCCGAGCTGGGGATGGAACATCATGGTCCAGACCAGCGCCACGGCAACCGGCGTTGCCATCATCGGCATGACGAAGACGCCGCGCAGCAGGCCGCGCAGCGGAAACCTGGCGTCGAAGATCAGGGCGGCGACAGTGCCCAAGAACATCGGCGCTGCCACCGACAGCGAGGTGTAGGTCAGCGTATGAACAAGCGATTCCCAGAATCGCGGGTCGCTGGCCAGGCGGAGATAGTTTTCCATCCCGGCAAAGCTCCGCGACTGGCCGAGCGTCCAGCGGTTGACGCTCATCCAGAGCGTGAACGCCCAGGGAAAGACGATCACGGCGCTAACGACGACGAGCGCCGGAACGACGAAGGGCCAGTAGTTGGGAGCCAGCCGGATCGTCTGGCTCCCTTCGATGGCTTGCGTCGTCACCCCGGTGCGTTCAGGGGCGATGGCGGACATCAGCCCTGCTCGCTCCTGTCGAGAACCGGCTGGAACTGCGCGGTGGCCTTCTTCAGTTCTTCGGCAGGATCGGCACCGGCAATCATGTTGGTCAACGCCACGCCGTAGATGTCGCGGAACTCGGTGACAGGGATGATCACCGGCAGCGCCAGCCTGCTGATATTGCCGGACTGAACCACTGCATCGAGCCAGCTTGCCGGCATGGTGACGCCTTCGCGCACCTTTGGGTCTTCCAGCACCGACTTGCGGAAAGGCACGCCGGCGCCGGCCTGGAGCAGGCGTGCGCCCATCGCCGGGGAAACCGCCCACTGACAGAACAGATAGGCGGCCTCCTTCTTTTCACTGGAGGCGGTCACGCCGAGGCCGTCGCCAAACGTCCCGGAGGCATGCGCCTTGGGCCCCTTGGGCATGACGCCGTAGCCGACCTTGCCGACCACGCGCGACTTTTCGGGATTTTCCATCGGCGGGGCAAAACCGACGCCATCGAACCACATGCCGATCTTGCCTTGCAGGAAGGCGGACTGCGCTTCCGCCCAATTGAAGCCGGTGACGCCCGGAGGGGCGGACTTGGTCATCAGCCTCTGGTAGAGGGCAGCGGCCTCGATCGCCTCGGGCGTTTCGGTGCGCAGCTTTCCCTTGTCGTCGAGCGGCGTCATGTCGTAGCCGAGCATCAGCGACGTCCACACCGGCGTGTTGGCATTCTTGAGGCCGCGGGCGACGAAACCGAACGTGTTGGTCGATGGATCGGTCAGCGCTTCGGCGGCGGCCACCAGTTGGTCGAACGATTCAGGGTATTTGAGGCCCTTGGCCTCGAACAGCTCCTTGTTCCAGTAGACGATCCAGTAGTCCACCGAGAAGGGCAGCGAACGCAGCACGCCCTGGTTGTCCTTGGCGAAAAGCATGCCGGCCTCGGCGAAATCGCTTTCGACCAGGCCGGGATCGGTCAGGGTCGGATCGGCGAGATAGCCGGCAATGTCGGCCAGCCAGCCACCCTTTTCGAACTGGCGCTTCTGCACGTGATAGCTCAAATGCACGACATCGAAGCTCGGTCTGCCGGAACTGAGCTCGATCACTGTCTTCTGCCGCTGCTGCTGTTCCGGCGTCGCCTCGGCATTGACCTTGATGCCGGTCAGTTCCTCGAATTCGGCGATGTATTTCAGGATGGTGTCGCTGCGCGGGCTTTTCACCAGATTGACATCGAGCGTGGTGCCGGAAAAGCGCTTCCAGTCGACGCTGGCGGAAAAGCTCGGGCGAAGGCCGGCCAGGCCCGCGGCGGCGAGCGCCGTGGTTCCTGCAAGGACTTGCCTTCTCGTTGGCTTGAACGGATTGGACGACATTTCTTCCTCCCTTGGGTTGCTGTCGTTGTGGATAGTGTCGCGGCAGCCGCGAACCATATGTCCTCAGATCTGGAGCGCCAACCGGCGCGCATTGTCGATATGCCGGCTGATCGCCTCGACCGCCTTTTGCGGATCGCGGCTCTCGAGCGCTTCGATCACCGTCAGGTGCTCCTGCATTACCGGCACGACGCGCCCATCGATGCGGAAACGCTCCTGGTGGATCAGCCTGATCTTTACCGAATTGACCAGATACGCCTTGGCGATGATCTCGTTGCCCAGCGCATCGATGAAGGTGTCGTGCATGGCCCAATCGATGTTCTGGGCCTTGGCTTCCATTTCCGGCGTGGGCGTCTGCGACAAGGCTTGAGCCAGCATGTCCTCATGTTCGCGCCGCAGGCGGGCAAGCACGGCGTCGGAGGCGTTGACGGTGAACAGCGCCACCGCCTCACGCTCCATGAACAGGCGAAACTGGAAGGCCTCGCGGATCAGGTTGATGTCGATATGGGCGATCTGCATGCCGCGCTGCGGGATGGTCGTCAAAAGCCCTTCGGCCTCGAGACGCGGCACGATCTCGCGGATGGCGCCAAGCGGCAGCCCGGTAAAGGCAACCAGTTCGCGCTGCGACACGAACTGTCCCGGCCGCAGATCGCGGGCCAGCAAATGCCGCGTGAAGCTGGCATAAGCTCTTTCCCTGAGGGTTGCCGGTTCGCTGCTGTCGTCCATTTCAGCGCGCTTCCCTTTGCCGGTCAGGCCGGCTCTGTCGCAAACAGCCTGTCATAGGCGGCAGCAAGCTGTTGCCGCCCCTGCGAACCGATCGGCTCCAGCGGCGGACGGACCGCCAGCCAGCGCTCGTCGCCGGTTTTGCGCGCCACCATGACCTTCACCGCCGGGATGACCGAATATCTAAGCAATTCGAGCACGAAGCTCTCGACACGGGCATCGTCGCGCCCATCCTCGGCCATGGCGCGGATTTCGCCGGTTACGAAATTGGCCATGCCGGAAATGGCGCCCTGCCCGCCCTGACGCACGCTTCTGGCCAGGTGCCGCTCGTCGCCGATCAGGATCACCATGTCGCCATGGGCTCTTAGCAGCGCCTCGCTGTAACTCCAGTCGCCACCCGAATCCTTGACACCGGCGATCACGCCGGGGAAGGCCGCACACAGCCGACCGATCAGGGTAAGCGGGAGCGGCACCATGGTGACAGAGGGGATGTTGTAGAGGAGGATGCCGCGAGCCAGCGGCCCGAGCGCAGCGAAGACGGCAGAAAACCATCCGAACAGCCCGTCCTCGCCGACATTCTTGAAGTAACTCGGCGGAGCCAGCAGGATGTTGCGGACGCCGCACTGCAAGGCATGCCGCGCCTGTTCGGCGGCGTCTTCGGCTGCATCGACCAGCACGCCGGCAACGAGCCGATGCGCCGGAATGCCGGCGGCCAGCATGGCCTCGGTAACAATCCGCCGCTCTGCCGTGCCCACGGAAGCGCCTTCCCCGGTGGTGCCGAACAGCGTGGCGCTGCTGCAGCCGGCGCCAAGGCAAGCCCGGGCCTGCGTGACCATGGGAAGGATGGCGATTTGCCCGGACGCATCGAAAGGCGTGGCGAGAGCAACCGAAAGACCAAAGCGCAAGACCACTATTTTCTCCAGATGTCGGCGTGCAATCAGTACTACCACACTAACATGTTAGTTGTAAATTCCGGCGACCACCTTTTCGAAACGGCGTCGACATCGGACGAATATATGAGGCGGATTTGGGCGGCTGCCGTCTTTCTGGCAGCGCAATCCCTACTGTCCCGTCGCGTCCGCGTAGATATCGAGGACACGGGTGATGCTGCCGATCAGAATTTCGTGAGCGAGGGGCTTGACCCGGCGTACGGCAACCTCGGCGCCGAGTTGCCCCAGATACTGGCTGATCAGCGGCCGGGGTATATCCTTCTCGCCCAATACGTCCAGCAGCGTCCGTGTTGCGCGCTGCGCCTCCGGCGTCGGCCAATAATAGCGAATGCGGTCGCTGAACGAGAAATGCCGCTGCATGCGCTGCTCGTCCGGCGTGCCCGGATAGTATTGCTGCCAATTGTCCGGCGACGCCAGCATGATGCGTTCCATCGCGGCAGGCAGGCTTTCGCGCGAAAAGTCCGGCGCCAGGATGTCGGCGATATGGCTGAGCCCATACAGCGCTTCGCGAAGCGCGAAGGTCAGCCAGGGGCCGACCTTGAGGATGGCAAAACCGTCGCGAACGAGAGCATTGAGCGCTTCGGCCGGCTGGTAGTCGGTCGAATGCGCCTCAAAAACCAATTGCGGCATACGGTCGAGCACAGCCACCAGTTCAGTCGCCTTGGCCGGTGCATAGGGCACGATCTCGGTGTTGCCGAACTCGACGCCGGGCTGGACGACGACACCGACCGCACGGCCAAAAGCGGCTTCGAGGCCGACGCGGGAAAACGCTCGGGCGTGGATTTCTACGGTGCGCAAGGCATCCCCGGGCGCCGTCACATGCAGGTGGTCCAGCGCCTCCAGCGCCCCGCCCGGCACCGGCACTTCGGTGCCGACGACGTAGACCGGTTTTTCGCCGCCTGCCCGCTCGACCGCCGCCTCGGCGATTTCAGCAAGTTCGGCCGCACGCGCGGCGATCGTTTCATCAGCAAGCACGGCTGGATCGTCGGCGCAGGCCATGCTCGTATCCAGATGCATCTTGGTGAAGCCGGCGCTCGCATAGGCATCGATCATCGCCGCAGCCTTCTTCATCGCGGCGGCGGCAGCCATGTGCTTCCAGGGATTCGGCCCGAGATGATCGCCGCCGAGGATCAGGCGATCGACGGGGAAGCCGACTTTGTGCGCTTGCGCCTCGACGAAGCTGCGGAACCCCGCAGGTGTCATCCCGGTGTAGCCGCCGTCGTGGTTGACCTGGTTGCAGGTGGCCTCGATCAGCACATCCGCGCGCCGCGCCGCACCATGGCGCAGGGCAGCCTCGATGACCAGCGGATGCGCCGAGCAGACCGAGGCGATGCCGCTTCTCTCGCCTGCGGCGCGCCGGGCCGCAATGTTCGCAAACCTTCGCGTCGCGCCACTCACTGCGTGTTCCCCGTGGCGATGAAGGCCTCGACCGCTTCAAGCGGGAAAATGCCTTCCATCGGCCCCTTGCGGGTGACGGCAAGCGCACCGCAGGCATTGGCGATCCGCAGCGCGTCGGCAGGAGCCGCCCCGCGCAGCCAGAACGAGACGAAAGCAGCACCGAAGCAGTCGCCCGCGCCGGTCGGATCGACCTCGTCGACGGCAAAGCCTGACGAGGCGACCGCACCGTTATGATCATGATAGACGGCGCCGGCGGCGCCCTTCTTCAGGACGATGCAGGACAGGCCGCGGGCCAGCAGTTCGTCGACTTCGCCCTTCTCGTCCCTGGCGGATGAAAACAGGAAGAGCTCCTCGCCGCTCGGCAGGAAGATGTCGGTTCGCGCCAGCACTTGGTCGAGTGCTTCGCGCATGCCGGATGCCTGCACTATCTCGCGGCGGATGTTCGGATCGAAGGACACGGTTCCACCTCTGGCCTTGACCGTCTCGATCGCCGATAGCGCCACCGCGATGGCGCGGTCGGAAAACAGCGACGAGCCCATGACATGAACATGATCGGCACCGGCGAGCAGCTTTGTCGCCGCCGCGTTTGTCTCGATCAGGCCGGCGGCGCTGTTGCGGATGTTGAAGACGAAATGCCGGCTGGCGTCGGCCCGGTAGGTGACGAAGGCCGTGCCCGTCGCATGGCCCGTGTGAACCGCGATCGCCGACACGTCGGCGCCCAGTGCCCGCAGCCGATCGATGTTCAGCCTGCCGAAATCGTCGTCGCCGACGGCGCCGATGAGACCGGCCGGCTGGCCGAGCGCCGCCGCCTGGCCGATGAAGATCGCGGGCGCGCCTGACGGGTAGGGTCCAAGCAGCGGACCAGGCTCGAGAAAGCTCTGGCCGATCCGCTCGGCCATGATCTCGACCAGAATCTCGCCGGCACCGACCAGCTTCTTCATCTCGCGGAATCCCTCAAATTCGCCCTACTGCAAGTGAATACGGCTTGTGCTTTTTCGCGTCAATTAATAAATTTACGCATGGAAACTATACAATTTTACTGTAAAGTTTCGCCTTGCATTCGAGGGCTTTGATGTCGATGACGCACAAGACGATGGAGGATTTTGCTCGCTCTTGCGGCGTCTCCAGGCCGACACTGTCGAAATATTTCGACGATCCGACCAGCGTCAAGCCGGCGACACGTCAGCGGATCGAAGTGGCGCTGCGCTCGTCCGACTACCAGCCCAATCTGTTTGCACGCAACCTCAACCGCAAGCGGACCCGCAGCATCGGCATTGTCGTGCCGACGCTCGCCGATCCCTTCTATTCGGAAATGGTCAGCCGCATCGAACTCAGCCTGCGCGACGAAGGCTACTGGCCGATCGTGATCTCCTCGCACGGCTCGCGCGAGCTCGAAGTGGAAGCGACGCGAACCATTCTTTCGCTAAAAGTTTCCGGCGCGCTGATCGCGCCGCTCGGCCTGCGCTCCGACGAGCGCACGCTGGAGAAGCTGACACAGACCATACCGATCGTCTATTTCGACACTTATCTCGAGGGCGACACGCCGTTCGTCGGCAACAACAACAGCCAGAGCGTCTCGACCATCGTCGATTATCTCTGCCGCTCCGGTGACGCCCCGGTCTATTTCGACATCCCGCACGTCAACCACAATTCGCGCGAGCGCCTGAACAGCTATGTCGGCGCCATGCAGCGGCTCGGGCATGAGCCGGTGCTCATCGGCACCCCTTATGACTACACTTGGGATTTCGAACGGATCGGCTACCAGCAGATGGAAGCGATGCTCGCGCGTGGCGGTCTGCCGGGCAAGACCATTCTGTGCGCCAACGACCGTCTCGCCTTCGGCGTGATGGCAGCCGCCTACTCGCAAGGCCGCAAGGTCGGCCGCAAGGGCGATTGCGACCTGCGGGTCGCAGCCCATGACGACCATCCGCTGAGCCGCTACACCTGCCCTGCCCTCACCACCATGGCGCAGGACTTCGCTTCGATGGCCGGACGCAGCGTCGAGACGCTGCTGGCCTTGCTGGATGAGGACGACGCGACAGTTGCACGCAAGGTCAGTCTCGACGCGACGCTGGTCATGCGTCAGTCGGCCTGAGCGTTTCCAAACACAGGATCGAAGCCGCGCCATGCGGCAACTGCCGCGCCGACCGCTTGCCGCGCCGCCGGACCATGGCGGCCCATCGAAACGAAGCCGTGGATCTGGCCGGGCCAGCGCCGCAGGACGACGGGCACCTCGTCATCTTCCAGACGCTTCGCATAGGCCTCGGCTTCGTCGGCAAGGATATCATGGCCGGCGATAGCGACAAAAGCCGGCGCTGCGCCGGCAAGGCTTGCGGCCTTGAGCGGCGACACGCGCCAGTCATCAATATCGCCAGCATGGTTGATATAGTGGTCGCGGAACCAGGCCATGGTCGCCAAAGTCAGGCCATAACCGTCGGCAAAGCGGCGATAGCTGTCCGCCGCCTGCGAGGCGTCCGTGTTCGGATAGAACAGCAGCTGCGCCCCCGGCGGCTTCTTGTCGCCGCGCGCAAGCAGGCAAAGGACGGTAGCGAGATTGCCGCCGGCGCTGTCGCCGGCGACAGCGATCCGTTCGGCGTCAATGCCGAGATCGCCCGCGCCGTCCTGCATGAAGGAAAGTACGGCGCGGCAATCTTCGATGGCCGCCGGAAATTTGTGTTCCGGCGCCAGCCGGTAGTCGGGAGAGACGACGACGCAGGCCGCCATATTCGCAAGCCAGCGGCAGATCTCGTCATGCGACTCGAGATTGCCGATCACCCAGCCGCCGCCATGCAGATAGAGCAGCGCCGGGGCAGCGGCTCCGACCGCGCCCTGTCCGCGATAGATTCTGAGCGTCAACGGGCCGCCGGGTCCGGTGATGGTGCGCTCGGTCAATGAGCCGACCGGCTCGCGCTCGCCCTGGAGTGCCGGAACGCCCTCCTCATAGGCGCGGCGCGCCTCTT
Source organism: Mesorhizobium sp. WSM4810 (assembly GCF_055811235.1). Taxonomy (NCBI): domain Bacteria; kingdom Pseudomonadati; phylum Pseudomonadota; class Alphaproteobacteria; order Hyphomicrobiales; family Phyllobacteriaceae; genus Mesorhizobium; species Mesorhizobium sp. WSM4810. The sequence continues at coordinate 20,171 of NZ_JBVVQV010000032.1, forward strand.
CAGGCGTGCCGGCTTCGAATGGCGGGGCGGCCGCCTGCCGGTCAAGGTCGAGCACATGCCGGGCCTCCGGATCGAGCAAGGGTGAAAGCAATGTCGTCATCGTAAGCCCTCCGATATCAGGCGAGCAGGCTCGCCGCTTCGGCGTCCTGGAAGCGCGGCGGCTGATCGACCGTTGCGTTGACGGCAACGGACTCGCGGCTCTCACCCGAAGCGAGGATCGCCTCCATGATTTCCAGCACATGAAGCGCAAGGTCGCCGGACGCCCGCGGCTTTCTTCCTGTTGTCAGCGCGCGCGAAAGATCGGCAACGCCGAGCATGCGGTAATTCGCGCGGTCGGGCGCGGCGAAGGGCCAATTGCGCGCGCCATAGAATTCGCTCTCACTGTGGAAGTCGGCCCAGTCGGCCCCTCGTTCCGACAGCGAGACGGTGCCGCCGAACGTATCCGGATCGGGCAGCCTGAGCGAGCCTTCCGTCCCATGCAGCTCGATCGGGTGGTTGGAGTGCCTGAAGACATCCCACGAGGCGCCGAAGGTGACGGTGGCGCCTGAGCGGAACTCCAGCAGCGACAGGATGTTGGTCGGTGTGCCGACCTTGAAGCTGGTGTTCCGGTAGGGGCCTTCGGCGGTGATCAGCCGCTCCTCCTGGCCCCGCGTCGCCATCGCCATCACGCGGGCCACCGGCCCGAGCAAATTGACCAGCATCGTCAGGTAGTAGGGACCCATGTCGAAGACCGGTCCGCCGCCGGGCTGATAATAGAATTGCGGATTGGGATGCCAGTGCTCCATGCCGCGCCCCATCATGAAAGCGGTGCCGGTCACCGGCCGGCCGATCGCACCCTCGTCCATGAGGCGGCGTGCCCGCCGTCCGGCGGCGCCAAGGAAGGTGTCCGGGGCCGAGCCCAGCAGCAGCCCGCGCTCCGCCGCCTCGGCGACAAGCCGCCTGCCGTCCTTGGCCGAGGTCGCCAGCGGCTTTTCGGTGAAGACGTGCTTGCCCGCCGTAAGCGCTGAAAGCGAAACGTCGAAATGCGCGACCGGGATGGTCAGGTTGAGGACGAGGTCGATCTCCGGGTCGGCCAGAAGCGCATCGACGCTGACCGCCCGGATGCCGTATTCGCTGGCGCGCAGGGCCGCCAAATCGGGCGATATGTCGGCGCAGGCGCGTAGCTCGACCTCGCCGAACAGGGCCGCATTGCGCAAATAGGTCATCGAGATATTGCCGCACCCGACAACGCCGATGCCGAGCTTAGCTCCTGATTTTCCTGGCATTTTCCACTCTACCTCCCGACGTCGCAACGCTCTGGTTGAATTATTGCACCAGCAACGGATCACATTCGAAAGCCGCTTTACAGCATTTTAAATGTTGACGCGCGTAAAATTATTATAGAACATGCGAAAATGATGGCGCAACATTGGAGGCGCCAGCCTTGAGGAGGAGAACATGACTGACGGCCAACAGCCGATGCGAATCCCGTGGGTCATGCGCGCATTGGATCTTTCCGTCGCGGTCAGGGACAGAGTTGGGTTCAGGCATAGATCACCTTGGCCCCGGTCATCTCAAGCTGGCTGCGTATTGGACCGGGCAGGCCATCGTCGGTGATCACCACATCGACGGCCGACAGCGAAAATGCCTTGGAGGTCCCGCTGACGCCCCATTTGCTCGAATCGGCGAGGAGGACAACGCGCCGGGCCATGCGAACGAGGTTTCGCTTCGTTCGCGCCATGTCTTCGTTCACGTCGACCACATCCAGTGACGAGTCTATCGCATGCGCTCCAACAAAGACCTGATGCGCTACCAAGCCGCCGAGAGCCGTATCGGCATCGGTGATCAGCGTGCTCACCGTGTCGGGATAGACCCGGCCGCCGATCATATGAACGTCGAGCCCGGGACGATGCATAAGATGCTGCACGATATTCATGGCCGTGGCCGCGACCACGACATTGCTGAGCGGCGGTAACTGCATGGCAACCTGCATCAATGTCGAGCCGCCGTCGAAGATGACCGATTGGTTGTCCTCGAACAGGTCTAGCGCCGCCCGGGCGATGCGCTTCTTTGCGTCGAGGTTCGTTTGCATCCGCCGGGCGAACGCGGCCGTAGTCGAATCGGTGGTCCGGGTCACCGCCCCTCCACGGGTCTTGGTCAGTAGTCCCTTGCGGTCAAGTATCTCGAGGTCGGAACGCACCGTGACCTCCGACACGCCAAACCCGTCTGACAGGTCCTTCGTGCGCACCTGTCCGCTGCGCTGCACCTCACCCAGGATCGATTGGCGTCTCTGCTCCGACAACATTGCCCTGCCCTTCCCTGCGCCAAGCAACCGCTCTGGCCTCGGCTCAGCTTACCAAAAATATGCAAATTCGAAAGCTTTCGAAAGATTGTATTTCTTGTTTCTTTCGGAAACACTGGGTCCAGGATTTTGAAATCAAACGATTGGGGAATTTTGACTCATGAGCCTAGGAACCAAGGTGCGTCTTGCGCGCCTCTTCTCGCATCCATCGGGGAAACTTTTTGGCGGCGCGGTCGACCACTTCGTCGGCTATGGCGACGTGCGCAAAGGCGGCCTTGCCGACCTGCCGGGTGCGCTCGCACGCGTCATGGTGGGCAAACCCGACTACGTCAGCATCCAGCCTGGCACCGCGCGCCATCTGTGGCCGCAATATGCGGGCAAAGCTTCCCTGGTGATTCAGGCGGGCTGCTTCACTCCGGACGATCGCATCAGCGAGTTGATCGCAACGCCCGAGGATGCGGTGCGCGCGGGGGCCGATGCGTTGGCCGTGGCCATTCCGGTACGCGGCGCGACCGAGGGCAAATACATACGCTGGCTGACCGATTCGGTAAATGCAGCGGCCCGCTACGGCATGCCTGTGGTGGCGCATATCTACCCTCGCGATTTCACCGACGGAGCAAAAATCGTCTTCACCCCCGACGAGATCGCCTATGCGGCGCGCATCGGCTACGAGTCCGGCGTCGACGTGATCAAGATCGGCTACACGGGCGATTTCGAGTCGTTCCGAGAGACCGTCCGGACCTGCCCGGTGCCGGTTGTGATCGCGGGCGGTCCAAAGACCGATACGCTGCTCGGCGCGCTTCAGCAGACGGCGGACGCCATCCGTGCCGGCGCACGCGGCGCCGTGGTAGGCCGCAATCTTTGGGGGCATGGCGATCCGGAGAAGGCAGCGCTTGCCTTTCGGGGCGTCATCCATGACGGCCTTTCGGCGCAAGACGCCCTGGCGAAGGCGGGTGCCTGAACGATGCCCACCGTCCCCGCGATCCTCGGCTTCGGCGCTATTGCGATTGACGACATCGTCTACGTCGATCAGCCGTTGTCGGCGGGCAAGGGGAAGGTTCTGCAAAGTGCCCGCGCTTTCGGGGGAAATGTTGCGACGGCGCTGGCCGCCGTCGTGCGACTCGGCGGAACCGCCGGGTTCGCCGGATGGCTGGGCAGTGCCGCGGACGACGCCGTGCTGCGCGATCTCGTTGCGAGCGGTGTTGAAACCGCATTCGCGCCGCGCCACCCCGACGCGCGCCCGGTGCGCTCGCGGATCACCGTCGGCTCGGACGGGGAACGGTTCATCGCGTATGACGACGATGCGATGCTGGGCACCGCTCCGGATTTTCCGGACGATATCCTCAGCCGCGCGACCGTCCTGATCGTCGATAGCTACGCGATCCGGTCCCTGGATGTCGTGGCTCGGGCTCGCGATCTCGGCCTTGCGATCCTCGGCGATATCGAATGGAGCAGCGGCCCAGCCACGGAGCGGCTGATCGCGCTCTGCGACCATCTCATTCTTCCACTCGGCTTTGCGCGGACTGCCACGGGGTGCCGATCGCCCGCCGAGATGCTCGATGCATTGTGGTTGCCGTCGCGGTCCGCAGTGGTTCTGACCGACGGTGGCAGGGGCGTGTACTATCGCGGGCGTGAAGAGACAGGTCTCTGGCACCTGCCACCGCACAGGATTGTGGTCGTCGACTCGACCGGTGCGGGTGACTGCTTTCATGGCGCCTATGCCCATGCGTTGACGCGCGGAGCCGGCACCGCAGGCCGGGTGGCATTCGCGGCCGCGGCGGCAGCCCTTTCGATAACGGGCCGTGGCGGGCGCGAGGCGCTTCCGACCGACGACCAGGTTACGGAACTCCTGGCATCGACGAACGCGCCGTCAGCAGTCGAACTGAAAAAAACGCATGTCAATACTGGAACATAGCTAGAAACTATACGATGAAATATTTCGCAGGTGAACATGCTCCGAGGAGGGTTATAAAAATCAGCGGCTTATACTTGCGGAGGGAGGAATATGGCAGAAGTCATTCTTGAGAATATCTGCAAAACCTACGGTAACAATTTTCGCGCAATCGACCAATTGAACCTATCGGTCGAGGACGGCGAGTTCTTGATTCTCGTCGGGCCGTCCGGCTGCGGCAAATCCACCGCGTTGCGAATGATCGCGGGATTGGAGGACATCACCAGCGGCAGCCTTCGGATCGGCGGAGTCGACGTCGTCGACATGCCGCCCAAGGACCGCGACATCGCGATGGTCTTCCAAAGCTACGCGCTCTACCCGCATATGACGGTGTTCGAAAACATCGCCTTTTCGATGCGGCTGGCAGGCAAGCCGAAGGCCCAGCGCAAGAAGCGCGTGGACGAGATCGCCAAAACCCTTCAGCTGACGTCTTTGCTGGACAGCAAACCCGCGAACCTTTCAGGCGGACAGCGTCAACGGGTTGCCATGGGCCGCGCCATGGTGCGCGAGCCGGCCGCCTTTCTCATGGACGAACCCCTTTCCAATCTGGACGCGAAACTGCGCGTGCAAATGCGCGCCGAAATCACCAGTCTGCAAAAGCAGCTCGGCGTAACGACCATATACGTGACCCACGATCAAATCGAAGCGATGACGATGGGGGACAGGGTCGCGGTGTTGAAAGGCGGCGTGCTGCAGCAGGTCGATACACCCAAGAGGCTCTATGAATCGCCGGTGAACGCCTTCGTTGCCGGCTTCATCGGCTCTCCTTCGATGAACCTTTTCGAGGCGACCCTGACGGGCGACGAACTGATGTCCGGCACCTTCGCCATCCGGCTGCAGGAGGCAGCCTTCGTGCGCAGGCCGGGTTTGAGGTCGTTTGCGGGACGCAAGGTCGTGTTCGGCATACGACCGGAGGATCTTTATGACAGCAGCCTCGAATCCGGTCGCAAGTATCAGACGATACCGGCCAAGGTGACCTCGATCGAAGAACTCGGATCCGAACATATTGTCCATCTGAACATCGACGCGGTCCGGGTGGACTCCGGCGATCCGGACGCGGTGGACGATTTTGGCCTGGCATCGAACGCGGTGGCGAGATTCGAGCCGATCAGCGCCGTCCACTCCGGCTCGGAAATCCGGTTGGCCCTGGATGATGCCAAGTTCCATTTCTTCGATCCCGAGACGCATCTGGCGATCTGAATATCTGCGGCAGACCGCAGGGGAGAGCGAGGCGCCTGCGAAACGCAAGAAGGCTTCTGAGTAGAGCAGACGATCGTCCGCATTGTGCGGTCGATCTTAAAGAAGGAGGAGAAAATGATGTTTCGGATACAACCCGCGATGCTGAAAATAGCCGCGGCCGCATGGTTGCTTGGCGCAACCGGCGCCATGGCGGACACGACGCTGGAATTCACCCAATGGTGGGAGCCCGAATTGCCGGCCGGCTCGCTCAGGGCAATCATGAATGACTTCGAAGCTGCAAACCCCGGAATCAAGGTGACGCTGGTCAGCGGCCCCTATGCGACCACGCGAGACCAGATCTCGGTTGGTGCTGCAACTGGAACGCTTAGCGACGTCGTCGGTCTCGACGGCGCCTGGGTGAACAATCTGAACGCGCAGAATGCGCTGGCCGACATGAACCCGATGATGGATGCGAGCGAGTTCGACCAGACCCAGGTCGCGGATATCATCAAGGTGGACGGCAAGGCGGTGATGTTTCCCGTGGCTTCGTTCGTCTATCCGGTCTTCGTGAACATGGATCTCGCCGCCCAGGCAGGCGTGACCAAGCTGCCGTCGACCCGCGCGGAGTTTCTCGAAGCCGCCAAGAAGATGACCCATGCCGACAAGAACCAGTATGGCTGGGTGCTGCCCTTGTCGCTGCAAACGCCGTCCGGTGTCCAGAACGACCTGATGTCGTGGGTCTGGGCCTCGGGTCAATCGATGATGGCTGACGGCAAGCCGGCTCTCGAGGGCAAGCCGGTCGTCGATATGCTCACCTTCGTCAAATCGCTGAACGACGCCGGCGTCATTTCGCCCGGCATTGCCACCAAGACCGAGCAGGAAAAGGTCGAGGAATTCGTGAACGATCGGGTCGGAATGATGATCGACTCGCTCGCGCATGTGAACCTCATTCGCAAACGCAATCCCAAGCTGAACTTCGACCTCATCCCCGTCCCAGTCGTGGAGAATTACAACGGCAAGCGCGGCCTTCCCTACGCCTCCTGGGGCATCGGCATCTCTGCGGCCTCAAAACATCAGGAGGAAGCCTGGAAGCTCGTCCAATATCTGATGAGTGAAAAGGTGAACGCCAAGCTCGTGACGCTTGCAAACGCCTTCCCGGGCAACGTCAATGCCAAGCCCGATTTCGTGACCTCGGACAAGGCTTTCGCCAAGGCTTTCGAAATCTTCAAGACCGGCTATCTCGCCAACGAGTTCACGGGTCTGCCGGTGGCTGAAGACCTGATGACCCAGTTCGACGTGGAAGCCCAGAAGATGCTCGCCGGCGAGCAGTCTCCGGAAGAAGCCGCAGCCAACGCTCAAAAGGGTTGGATGGCGAAATTCTGAGCGACCTGTTCCCCGTTGCTATCTTCCACCGGGTAGCCTGACTTAGGGCAGGCCACCCGTCAACAACGGATCGGCAATTTGAGATGGACCTCTTTCCGAAGCGCACCTTCCTCTTGAAGGCACATCCCAAGGGTGGCACATGACTCGGCAGAAGCGCTCCCACCATCGACTGAAACGAGCGGTCGCACCCTATCTGTATCTGTCACCCTCGCTCCTCATCATCGGCCTTCTGATGCTACTGCCGATGGTGACGGTGATTGGCTATTCGTTCCAGAACAGCGCGGTGCTGCGTCGCGACCCATCCTTTGCCGGACTGAAACACTACCACGCGATCTTTGCCGATCCGGTGTTCTGGGCCTCGCTGTGGCACACGCTCTACTTCACCTGCATGAGTGTCATCTTCCATATGACCATCGGCATGGTCTTCGCACTCATGCTGAACAGCGACCGCATCAATCCGACGCTGCGCAACATTCTGCGCGTGCTCTACATACTGCCTTGGCTGTTCACCGCGGTGATTATCGCCGTGATCTGGCGCCTCCTGCTCGAGCCGAACGGTGTCGTGAACAGCGTTCTCATGCAGATGGGCATCATCGGTTCCAAGGTCGAGTGGTTTTCCTCGACGGCGACCGCGCTGCACGCCGTCACCTTCGCCAATATCTGGGCGGGCTACCCGCTTTTCATGGTCAGCTTGCTCGCAGGCTTGCAGGGCATTCCCAAGGATTTCTACGAGGCCGCCGATATCGACGGGGCGAAGGCCTACCAGAAGCTGATCTTCATCACCATCCCGCAGCTGATGCCGATCATCATCAGCATCTCGCTGCTCGACTTCATCTGGACCATGCAGGTCTTTCCATTGATCTGGATAACGACGGGCGGCGGTCCGATCTACTCGACCGAGGTCCTCAGCACCTACACGTACAAGCTGGCGTTTTCGAGCTACAACCTGTCGCAGGCGTCGGCGAGCGCCGTGGTCATCCTGCTGATCTCTCTCGGCCTGACGCTGTTCTACATCCGCTATCAAAAGGCTCGGTAGTCACCATGAGGAAAAGGCACACACCGAAAGACAGACTGATCACCGTCGCGCTCCATGTCGCGCTTGCCGCAGGGCTCTTTTTCGCGGCCTTCCCGATCTACTGGATGCTGAGCAGCTCGTTCAAGTCGAATACCGAAATCTTTGCCCTGCCACCAACCGTCCTGCCGAAGGCCTTCACGCTGGAAGCGTATGCGGCCATCCTTGGCGACCCGGTAAAGCTGCGCTTCTTCTTCAACAGCTACTTCGTGGCCGGAGCGGTGACCGTGCTGACGGTCCTGATCGCCTTGCTGGCGGCTTATGGGTTCAGCCGTTTCAATTTCCGCGGAAAGGGCAGCCTCAACACACTCATAATCAGCACGCAGACGATTCCGCCGATCACGCTTTTGATCCCCTTCTTCGGGCTTGTCGTCTCGTTTGGCATCTTCGACACCTACGTCGCACTGATCCTGACTTACCTGGTGTTTACGCTGCCCTACGCGATCCTGCTGATGACGGGATATCTGAACACCTTGCCCCGCGATCTCGATGAAGCGGTGGCTGTCGACGGCGGCACCAGCTGGACCGCACTCTGGCGGGTGATCGTCCCGATTTCACTGCCTGGTATCGTGGCGACGTCGGTCTACACCTTCCTGTTGTGCTGGAACGAATTTCTCTTTGCGCTGACGCTGACGAAGTCAACGTCCATGCGCACCGTCCCGATCGGCATCCAACTTTTGATGGGGCAGCACGCCTTCGAATGGAACCAGATGATGGCGATGAGCGTGCTGGGCTCGCTACCGCTCTTGCTCATCTACCTCGTTGCCCAGAGGTTCTTCCTCGCCGGCATGACCGCGGGCTCGGTCAAGTAGGATGTCCCTCCCACGGAGAACCGATGGGGAAGGCCGCGCGTCGAAATCGATGGATTGGACCTTCTCTGCTGGCAGGCGATATCGCCGCGGCCTCGGGCGTCTTCATAGCGCCGCTGAATCGTGCTCGTGCTGTTCATCCAGCGCCACATCAACAAAGGGCTGACGCAGTGCGGCATCAAGGAATGAAAGCATGAAAGACCTGAAAGTCGGTTGCCAGACCTTCACCTGGGAAATGCTCGGAGAGCGTTTTACCGGTGGTCCCGACGATCTGCTTAAGGTGATCGCCGATGGCGGCTATGCCGGCATCGAGATCACCGACACGATGATCGGCCGCTATGCCGACAGGCCGGCGGAATTCGCCACGGCGCTGAGATCGGCCGGCCTCACCCTTGTTTCTTTCGCCTTCGGCTCGAAGAGCGGCTTTACGCTGAAGGAGAGCATCGGCGCCGACCTCGAGACAGCGAAACGCTGGATCGATTTTGCCGCTGTCTTTCCAGGCGCGCTGGTCTCGATGGGCTCGGCCACCGTCGTGTCCGACGGCCCGCGCGACGACAAGTTCCCTATTGCTGCCGAGTTCTACAACAAGGCCGGCGAATTTGGACGCAAGGCGGGCGTCGAAATCGCTGTCCATCCCAGCTCCCACCACAACACGCTGCTGTTCGACCGTGCCGACTACGACTGGATCTTCGCACTGATCGATCCCGCGCTTGTCGGCTGGGTGCCCGACACCGGACACATCTTGCGCGGCCATCAAGACATGATCGATACGCTTACCACCTACCGCGACCGCATCCGCTACGTGCATCTGAAAGACGTCGACGCCAGCGGCACCTGGGCTATGCTCGGCAAGGGCGTCTGCGACACCCAAGCGGTGATCGATATCGCCAGCGCCGCACCTCGTTTCAACGGCTGGCTGGTGCTGGAAGAGGAATCCGAGACCGCCGCCGGCGATCCGGCCGCCGCGGTCAAGACCAACCGCCAGACGATGCGCGGCTACGGCGCGTGAGGAAGAGACCATGATCCGGAAGCAAGACCGTCGCCTTCGTGTCGGCGTGCTCGGCTGCGGGCCGATCGCGCAATTCGCGCATCTCGAATCCTGCGTGAAGGCCGGCAACGCAGATCTCTATGCGATCTGCGATGCCGCCCCCGATCTTCTGGCGCGCATGGCCGCGACCTATGAACCCGAAAAAGTCTATGGCGATTACGATGAGATGCTGGCCGACCCGCAACTGGAAGCGGTGATCGTGGCGACCTCCGACGCCTATCACGTGCCGATGTCGATCAAGGCGCTCAAGGCCGGCAAGCACGTGCTGTGTGAAAAGCCAATCGGCGTCTCGGTCGAGGAAGGCGAGATGCTCGCCAATGCGGTCCGGCGCTCCGGCACGGTGCTGCAGGTCGGCCATATGAAGCGCTTCGACCCGGCACTGGAAGCGGCGCGCGATTTCGTCCGCGATGAGATCGGCGAGATCCTGGCGCTAAAAGCCTGGTATTGCGATTCCACGCACCGCTACACCAACACCGACGCGGTCCAGCCGTTGCCGGTCACCAGCAAGCTGGCGCGCAAGCCGGGCGGCAATCCGAAGGCTGATCTCAGACAGTATTTCATGCTCGCGCACGGCTCGCACCTCGTCGACACCGCGCGCTTCCTGTGCGGCGAGATCGTTGCCGTGCGCGCCCGCCTCAACCAACGTTTCGGCGCCTATTGCTGGTTCGTCGAAACCGAGTTCGCCAATGGCGCGCTTGGCCATCTCGACCTCACCGTGGCTGTCCGCATGGACTGGCACGAGGGTTTTCAGCTCTATGGCGAACACGGCTCGGTGATCGCGAAGACCTTCAATCCCTGGTATTTCCGGGCGAGTGAGGTCGATATCTTTCACGAGAAGGATGCAACGTCGCGAAGGCCGCTCGGCGCCGACGGGCATTTCTTCAGGCGCCAGCTCGAAGGCCTCGCCGAGACAATCCTTGACGGCAAGCCGATGCGCGGCGCCAACGTCGAGGACGGACTTGCCTCGATCCGCGCCATGGTGGCGATCGCCCGTTCGGTCGAAACCGGTGATCGCGTCGAGATCGCTTCCGTAACGGGAGCGGTCTGATGCAGATCGGGGTGTTCGCCAAGACCTTCCCCGGCAGCGAGCCGGCTGGCGTGCTGGCAGCGGTCCGCGACGCGGGATTTGCCGTCACCCAGTTCAACCTTGCCTGCGCCGGGCTGCCGTCGATGCCGGATGCGGTGCAAAAAGACGCCATTGATGCCATCGCGGCCGCATCGAATGCTTGCGGTGTCGTCCTTGCAGCGCTCTCGGGAACCTACAACATGGCCCATCCCGCCAAAGCTGTGCGCGACGACGGCCTGCGTCGGCTTGGCGTGGTCATCAAGACCGCGGCAGACCTTTCCGTTCCGCTGGTCACCTTGTGCACGGGAACGCGCAACGCGGACGATCAGTGGGCATATCATCGCGACAATACCGAGCCCTCGGCATGGGACGACATGGCGAGCGAGATGGAAAAGGCGTTGCAGCTCGCGGAGCGCCACGGCGTCGATCTCGGCATCGAGCCCGAACAGGCCAACATCGTCACCTCGGCGTCGGACGCGATGCGCCTCATCGCCGAGATGGGGTCGACACGGCTGCGCATCGTGCTCGATCCGGCCAACCTGTTCGAGCAGGCGAGCTCGGCCGAAGCACGCGCCATCGTCGCCGCCGCCGTCGAACGCACTGCGGGCCACGTCGCCATGGCGCATGCCAAGGACCGTTTCGCTGACGGCCGCTTCACGACGGCCGGCCGGGGTGTCGTCGACTTTGCGGATTTCGTCGCCAGGCTGAAAGCATCGGGCTTTGACGGGGCGCTGGTCACGCATGGCCTCTCGGCCGAAGAGGCCCCCGGCGTTGCCCGCTTCCTCAAAGGGCTGGTGTGATGGCGCGCCTGGCCACGCTGCTTCGCGATGACGCCAAGCTTCGGATTTCCGATAGTGGCGACGGCATTGCGGTCATCTTTCAGCATGGGCTGGGCGGGGGCGACGCGCAGGTCGCCCAGGCCTTCCCTTCCGGGCCGGGCTTGCGGCGCATCACGCTGGAATGCCGCGGGCACGGCGCGTCCGGACTGGGCAGCCGCCGGCCGTTTTCCCTGGAGATGTTCGCGGACGATGTTGTTGCCGCCGCCGATCAGGCCGGCCTCGATCGTTTCGTCGCCGGCGGCATTTCCATGGGCGCGGCGATCGCCATGCGCCTGGCCTGCCGTCATCCGGACCGCGTCGCGGGTCTTCTCCTGGTGCGGCCGGCCTGGATTTTCGACGACGCGCCGGTGAACCTGCGGCCGATCGCCGAGGTTGCCAGGCTTATCCTGGACCACGGCCCCGACAAGGCGAGGGCGATCTTCGCGCAATCGGAAACCGCCGCGCGCCTGCAGCGCGACGCGCCCGACAACCTTGCCTCGCTGTTCGGGTATCTCGACCGGCCGGACGCCGCGCCGTTCGCGCAGGTCCTCGCCGACATTGCCGCCGACGGCCCGGGAGTTTCAGCGAGTGACGCCGCTGCCCTTGGCATCCCCACGCTCGTCATCGGCAATGCCATGGATGCGGTGCATCCGCTCTCGGCCGCCCATATGCTCGCCGCAGCCATTCCCGGCGCGACCTTTGCCGAAATCCATCCCAAGGCGCTCGACAGCGTCAGGCATTTCGCCGAGCTGCAGGCTGAGATCACGACCTTCCTTCAGACCTACTCGAACTTCCGGAGCCTCGTTCCGTCATGACGACCAAATTCCTGTCCGGCCCCGCTGCCATCGCCGCCCTGCCGCGCAACCGGCTGCTCGGCGAGTTTTCGCTGTGGTCGGCCGACCTTGCCAATATGGAGCGCGACCTGAAGCGCATAGAACATCATGTTGACCTACACCACATCGATGTCGCGGACGCCCGCTTCACTCCCGGCTTCCTGTTCTTCCCGGATCTGGTAGCGCGGATCGCCGGGCTGACGGCAAAACCGATCCATGTGCACCTGATGGTCGAAGCCGAGATCGTCGAGGAGCAGACGCGTCAGTTCATCGAGGCGGGCGCCGACCTGGTCAGTGTCCACGCCGAAAACGGCGAAGCCGGCCTGCGCGCCGTGCGGCTGGCGCATGCGCTCGGCGCCGAGGCCGGCGTGGTGCTCAGGCTGGAAACGCCGGTGGCCGCGGTCACGCCTTTTCTGTCGCAAGTGGCGTTTGTGACGCTTCTCGGCACATCCATCGGCGTCAAGGGCCAGAGCCTTTCCGAGCAGGCCTGCCCACGTTTGATCGAAGCGCGCGCACTGATGAGAAAAGCCGGTCGCGAAACCGACATCATCCTGGCTGCCGACGGCGGCATCCGCCACGAGACGGTGCCCCGCCTGCGCGCCTCTGGCGCCGAGACGGTGGTGCTCGGATCGCTGGCGTTCGGCGACCCCGACCTCGCGCAGCGCATTCGCTGGCTGCATGGGCTGAAGGTCGCCGTCTGATGACAAGACTGGCCCTCGCCTTCGATGTCGGCGGAACGGAGCTGCGCGGCGCGCTGGTCGAGAGCGACGGCGGCGTTGTCGCGCAGGTCTCGGCGCCGACGATGGCGATCGCGGGATCGGATGCGGTGATCGGCCAGATCATCGCACTGGCCGGGGCTCTTCTGAGACAGCGCCCACAGGCGGATGTCGCCGGGATCGGCATCGGCGCGCCGGGACCGCTCGATCCCAAGGCCGGTATCGTGATCGCGCCGCCGACGCTGGCCGGCTGGCACGACGTGCCGTTGATCGACATTCTTGGCAAGCATTTCGGCCTGCCGGTGCGGCTGGAAAACGACGCTAACGCGGCCGCCCTTGGCGAATGGCGCTTCGGCGCCGGCCGAGGCAGCGACTGCCTGGTGTTCGTCACCGTGTCGACCGGCATCGGCGGCGGGGTCGTCGCCGACGGCCACATCTATCACGGCCGGCGCGGGCTTGCCGCCGAGATCGGCCACATGACCATCACCGGCGAGGGCGACCGCTGCTTCTGCGGCGCCGTCGGCTGTTTCGAGGCGGTCGCCTCCGGTACCGCGCTCGGGCGGCGTGCCACGGCGCTGACCGCGCCGGGCGACGGCTCCCTGCTTAGGCGCCTTTCGGCTGACGGCGACGTTTCGGCCAGGCAGGTCGTCGAAGCCGCACGTGCCGGCGATATCAGCGCGCTCGAATTGATCGAGGCGGAGGCGAAGTGGCTCGGCATCGGCTTCACCAACCTGCTTCACCTCTATTCGCCGGACCTGATCGTCATGGGCGGCGGCCTCGCCAATGGCTTCGACCTGTTGGCTCCAACCATCAGGGCGACCGTCGAGCAGCGGGCGATGCCGGCCTACAGGGATGTACCGATCGTGCCGGCGCAGCTTGGCGACCGCGCAGGACTGATCGGCGCGGCCAGCCTGATCCTGTGGGAAGGCGAACCGGGCGTATCTACTTGACCAGTGGCCGAATGCGCCATGGTGCAAAACCCTTGAGATGCCGGCAGGACAGAGGGGGCCGCCAAGGATCGCTGCAGTCTTCATTCTGCGCCGCTGCATCGCCCGACTGAGCTTGGCGGGCGCGCAGCCTGCCGCCTACTTCCCGCAATGGTGATCGTTGATCTTGTTCAAGGCATTCGCGTCGGGTCCGACCCTGTGGTAGGAGCAGGCTCCTGCGGCTGTCGTGAACAACTGCCGATCATAGTAGCGCGGGCCGCCGAACAGAATGTCGATGATGTTGCCTTCGGCGGGGACGTAGCGATCACGGTCAGGCCGATCATCGCGATCTCCAGCCAAGGCCGCGACAGACATGCTGCACCCGATTGCGAAAACGAGAGCGCGGATCGCAAAACGTTTTGTTGTCATCGGGGAATGCCTTTCTGGCCGTTCGGCTTCTCACCATACATCCAAAATCGCCAGCCGGACAAAAGTTCCCTCACCCTGGCCGGACCAAGCTCAACCATATGACCTGTCACAATAGGTTTATCCTGCGGCACTGCGCGGCAATCTACCCCGCGATCTCCAGCAAGGACGATACCAGCAACCGACGTTCGTCCCGTGAGAGGACGTCCGAATCGAAGAGATTCATGCTGCGAAGTCCTTCGATGGCGAGGTAGCAGACCAACAGCGCCTTGAGGTCCGGCGTCTCTCCCTTGAGCCGCTCGAAAACCTGCCGCCTGAACGCTTTTATCGGCGTCAGGAAATCGGGGTCCTCGGCGATCGCCGAAAATATCCAGGAAGCTGACGGTTTCGATTCCGCGGCATGTTCGGCCGAAAGCTTGATGTAGGTCGCAAGCGGGCTCTCGCCGCTGACGCCGGCAGTGCGGGCGGCGTCCAGCGCCTGCTCGAAGGCGCGCAGATAATCCTCAACCAGCGCCTGCATCAGTTTCGCCTTGGTCGGGAAATTGTACAGCAAGCCGCCTTTCGACACCCCGGCCCGGCTGGCGACGGCGTCCAGCGACAGGCTGCCGGGCCCTGTCTCGCGTGCCACATCAGCGGCGGCGGCGAGAATTTTATCACGCGAATTTGCTCTGCGGGCTTTCATCAATCGTTCCCCCATACATTAGCCTACGCGGAATTGACAAGACCGTCCAGACGGTACAGTAAGGTCGCCGTCATTTGATATCGGGACCAGTCACAGATATGTGTTTGGGTCATCCGACTGTTGTGCCGGGCCATGGCCAAGGGGACTGTTCGTGATCAAGCGTTTTATCATTGCCTTCATTCTGCTCGTGCTGGTCTGCGGCGGCATCGTCGGCTTCAATTTGTTCCGCGACAATGCAATGCAGCAATTCTTCGCCACGATGAAACCGCCGGCCGCGACCGTGTCGACGACAATCGTCAAGCCGACGGAGTGGACGCCGGGCGTCGAGGCGATCGGCACTGTCAGCGCGGTCCGCGGCGTCGACCTGACCGTCGAAACCGCCGGCATCGTCAAGGACATCCTTTTTCACGCCAATCAGAAGGTTGAAGCCAACGCGAGTCTCCTTCAGCTCGACGATGCCGCCGAACGCGCCGATCTCGATGCGACGAAGGCGCAAGCAGCGCTCGACCAGACGGCGTTGACACGCGCCCTTGAATTGCAGAAACGCGATGTCGGCTCGGAATCGACGCTCGATACGGCGCGGGCAGCCGCATTGGCTTCCGCTTCGCGGGTCAACAGGCTGCAGGCGGTGCTCAAGCAGAAGCTGCTGACAGCGCCCTTCGGCGGCACCGTCGGTATCCCCAGGATCGACCTCGGCCAGTATCTCTCACCCGGCACTTCCGTAGCGACCCTGCAGGATCTGGAGACGATGCGGGCCGATTTCTCGGTTCCCGAACAGCAGCTTCCGCTGCTGAAGATCGGCCAGACGGTGCGGCTGGGCATTGGTGACGGCGAGCTGCCGTTCGCCGGCACCATCCGCGGTATCGACCCGAAGATCGATCCGACCAGCCGGCTGGTGACGGTCAGGGCCGAGGTCGCCAACCCCGAAGGCAAGCTGACCCCTGGCCAGTTCGTGCAGGTGCGCGTCGAACTGCCCGAGGAAAACAACGTGCTGACGGTGCCGCAGACCGCGCTGACCTCCAGCCTCTACGGTGACTTCGTCTTTGTGGTGCGTCCAGCGAAGCCAGCGGCAGCCAATGGCGCCGCCCCTGCCGCCGCGGCCAACGCGGAAGAAAAGCCGACCACGGATAGTGCGAAGCCCGCGACTGAAGCGCCCGCGGCAAAACCCGAGGAACAATCGGCTGCTGCGCCGGCCGAACCGACGGCGGAAGAACAGAAGCCGCAGCTCGTGCTTGCCCAGGTGTTCGTCAAGCCAGGCCGCCGTAATGCCGGCCTGGTTGAGATCCTGGATGGCATCGCGCCCGGCGACGAAGTCGTTACCGCCGGCCAGAACCGCCTTTCCAACGGCATGTCCGTTGCCGTCGACAACACCATCGATCCGACCAAGCCGGCAAACCAGCAGGCAGCCCAGAAATGAGCTTCTCCGACATCTTCATTCGCCGTCCGGTCCTTTCGACCGTGCTCGCCTTGATGATCCTGCTTCTGGGTTTCCAGGGCATCTTCAGCCTCTCGATCCGGCAGTATCCGGAGGTCGAAGAAACGGCCATCACGATCACCACAGCCTATCCCGGCGCCAGCGCCGACCTGATCCAGGGGTTCATTTCCGCGCCGATCGCCCGTGCCGTCGCCTCGACCGAAAACATCGATTACGTCACGTCGGCGAGCCGGCCGTCCTCAAGCACCGTGACGGTGCAGATGAAACTCGGGTCCAACCCCGACGTCGCGCTGAACGAAGTCTTGTCGAAGGTACAAAGCGTGCGCGGCGACCTGCCGGACGAGTCCGAAGACCCGGTGATCGTCAAGGGCACCGGCGAGCAGTTCGCGATGATGTATATCTCGATGCAGAATCCGAACATGACGCCGGAACAGCTCACCGAATATATCGAGCGCGTCGTGCGGCCGCGCATGTCGACGGTCGAGGGTGTCGCCGACGTGCAGATTTTCGGGGCCGCCGAATATTCGATGCGCGTCTGGATCGACCCGATCAAACTGGCGGCGCGCGGCGTGACGGCGTCGGACGTGCTGACCGCCATCAACGCATCGAATTTCCTCTCAGCACCCGGCAATACCGAAAACGAGTACGTCGCCTCCTCGATCACCGTCCGCTCGACGCTGCAGACGCCGGAGGCTTTCGCCGCTCTTCCGCTTCGTTCCACAGACGGCAATGTGGTGAGGCTGCGCGACGTGGCGCGCGTCGAGCTCGCCGCGGCGAACACCGACACCAGGGTTACTTTCAACGGCAAGCCCGGCATCTTTCTCGCCATCTTCCCGACGCCGGCCGCCAATCCGCTGACGACAGCGGAGGCGATCCACGAAATCGTGCCGACGATCCAGGAGACGCTGCCGCAAGGCATGACGATCCAGATCGTGTACGATTCGACCGAGCAGATCAGCGCTTCGATCGAGGAGGTGTTCAAGACCATCGGCGAAGCGGTCGCCATCGTCATCGTCGTCATCCTGCTCTTCCTCGGCTCGTTCCGCTCGGTGCTGATGCCGATCGTGACCATTCCGCTGTCGCTGATCGGCGTCTGCTTCCTGTTGTTTACGCTGGGCTATTCGATCAATCTCTTGTCGTTGCTGGCCATGGTGCTGGCGATCGGCCTCGTCGTCGACGATGCCATCGTGGTGGTGGAAAACATCCACCGCCACATGGAGGAAGACGGTTTGTCGCCGATGCAGGCGGCCTTCAACGGCATGCGGGAGATCTCGTCCGCCGTCATCGCCATGACGATAACGCTGGCCGCCGTGTTCGCGCCGCTGGCCTTCACCGGCGGCCTGACCGGCGCACTGTTTCGCGAATTCGCGGTGACGCTTGCCGGCTCAGTGGTGCTTTCGGGCGTCGTCGCCCTCACCGTCACGCCGATGATGTCGGCACGCATCCTGCGGGCCGGCTCGCACAGCCGCTTCCAGCGCATTGTCGACAACACGTTCAGGCGCGTCGAAAACGTCTATGAGCGGCTGGTCAGCGGCTCGCTAAAATATCGTCCGGTGACGCTGATGATCGTCATCGCACTGGTCGCCACTACCGGCTTCATGTTCACCAAGACCGCCGGCGAACTGGCGCCGGAAGAAGACCAGGGCTTCTTGCTGTCTCTTGTGAACGCGCCGCGCTACGCGACGTCGGACTACACCGAGACCTATGTGAACCAGATTCTCGGGCTGATGAATGATATTCCCGAAACCAGGGCGCGGTTCTCCGCCGTCGCCTTTCAGGGCCCGACGAACAGCGCCTTCGTCGGCTTCGCATTCAAGGACTGGGCCGAGCGCGAGCGCAGCTCGAAGGAGCTTCAGGAAGACATCACCGCCCGCCTTACCAAGGTGGCGGGCGTCGAGGCTTTCGTCTTCGCCCCACCGACGCTGCCCGGCTCCGGCGGCGGCCTGCCGGTCACCATGGTGGTGCGCTCGACCGGCGATGCCTCCCAGGTGTTCGAGGCGGCCGAGGACATCAAGAACAAGGCGCAGGCCTCCGGTCGCTTCCTCGCCGTGCAGAATTCGATGTCCTTCGATGCGCCGCAAGTGACGGTGACGATCGACCGCGACCGCGCCGCGGCGCTCAACCTGCCGATCGCCGACATCGGCCGGACGCTGACCCTTTTGGTCGGTGGCGCCGAGGTGGCGCAATTCGACCGCGAGTCCAACAGCTACGACATCATTCCGCAGGTGCCGCAGAACTTCCGCGACAACCCTGAAAAGCTGGCCGAGTATTTCGTCCGCAGCGCGTCGGGCGAGATGGTGCCGCTCTCGGCGGTGGTGAAGATCTCGACCAACGCCTCGCCGGCCGTGATCGAGCAGTTCAACCAGTTGAACTCCGCGACGATTTCCGCTCTGCCATTGCCCACGCTGACCACCGGCGACGGGCTGAGGACCATCGAGGACATCGCCAGAGAAAGCCTGCCCGACACGTTCTTCATCGATTATACCGGCCAGTCGCGACAGGAGAAGGAACAGGGCTACACGATCATCATCGCCTTCGCGGCAGCTGTTCTCGTCATCTATCTGGTGCTGGCGGCGCAGTTCGAAAGCTTCCGCGATCCGTTAATCATCATGATGTCGGTGCCGCTGTCGATCTTCGGCGCAATCGTGCCGCTCAATCTGGGGCTGGGAACGCTCAACATCTACACGCAGGTCGGGCTGATCACGCTGATCGGCCTGATCACCAAACACGGCATTCTTCTGGTCGAATTCGCCAACCAGCAGCGCGAGCTCCACGGGATGCGGCGGCGCGATGCGATCGTCGCCTCGGCCAGGGTGCGGCTAAGACCGATCCTGATGACGACGGCGGCGATGGCGCTCGGCGTGGTGCCGCTGATCATTTCCAGCGGCGCTGGCGCCGCAGCGCGCTATTCGATGGGCCTGGTGATCTTCACCGGCATTCTGGTGGGAACCATGTTCACCCTGTTCGTGGTGCCGATGTTCTACACCTTCATCGCCAGCAAGGACCTGCCGCATCACGCCGAGAAGCCGGACCCGAAGCTGATGCCGGTGCCGGTTGATTGATTGACAAAAAGGCCGGAAACTTCCGGCCTTTTTTCTTGGGCAGTGATGTCCGAATCGCCTTCTTTATCTATTTGACGATGACGATCCTGGTGTTGGTCGGACCGAACATCTCGACAAGCTGGTAGAAGTCGGCGGCGTTGTCCGGATGCAGCCGCACGCAGCCATGCGAAGCCGGCTGGCCGAGGCGCCTGACGAAATTGGTCGCATGCACGGCGTAGCCACCCTTGAAGAAGACCGAATGCGGCATCGGCGCGTTGTCATATTTCCTCGAATACCACATCTGGTGCATGCGGGTCGGCTTGAACGACCCGGTCGGGGTGAGATGCCCCCTACCGCCGGTCGAGACTTTCCACGCGAAGGTCGGCCGGCCGTCGACGAGGACTTCCATCGTCTGCTGCGAAAGCGAAATCCGCGCCACGATCTGATTGGCCGCCCGATTGGCGGCCCGATTGGCAGCATCGGCAACGCCGTTGCCGGCGCCGAACAGAAGAACCGTGCCCGCGGTGACGGCGGCGGCGATGTTGATGAGCTTGGCGGAAATGGCAGTGTACATGATATCCCCCTGTCTGCCGGGTATGGCCCGGCTCCAATTCGATGGCTGGGCTTGTCGTTGGGTCACGTTTCGAATTGATTTCGCACGGCCGACGTTTCTGTTTCGAAACTGTTT
Source organism: Mesorhizobium sp. WSM4810 (assembly GCF_055811235.1). Classification (NCBI taxonomy): domain Bacteria; kingdom Pseudomonadati; phylum Pseudomonadota; class Alphaproteobacteria; order Hyphomicrobiales; family Phyllobacteriaceae; genus Mesorhizobium; species Mesorhizobium sp. WSM4810. The sequence goes on from NZ_JBVVQV010000032.1 coordinate 40,525, forward strand.
CCTCTGGTTAACGGCCGGAGGCCCATCCGAGGCATTTGCGGGGGTGAAACCAAGGACAGGACGGTTTGCCTGGTCGAGCTCGGACCCGCGAAAAGGTACTCTGTCGTCTCTGGGGAAAGTGCGATCTTGCCTCACATGAAAGAAATTTGACTTGGCTCGAAACCAATCGGCAACAAAGCGCGGACTCGAGCGGCATGATCTGGATACAGGCCGCCCGCAGAGTTGACCCAACGCAAACAGCCGGCACAAACGAAGATGAACATGCAGTCTAACGCGATCTCCTGGCTGTTCAGGATAAGCATAGCCGCAGTGTTGATTTGCATGCCGCACTGTTTTCGCCACGGTCTGGATCGTCTCCAGCCTGCGCATAACCGGCTCAAGGCCCTCTGGCGGGTCGGTTTTGGGCTGAAGAAGATGCGCGGCACCTCCGGCAACTTGCAGCCGAGAGGACCGAAGGCCCGCGCCGCAACGGGGGGCTCCGATGGCGGCGCGGGCACTTCGGGGTTTTCCCTGAAGCGAACCTGAAACCAAATTTGGGGGACGAAAACGATGAACACGAAATTTGCAGCTTCGGTACTTTCCGCACTGCTCTACGCACAGGGCCTGCTCGGCTTTGCCGGCCTCGCCACCGTGCTTCTCAGGGATCGTGCCCATGCCAGCGAATTCGTCGCGGCCAGCGAAATGCCGTCAGGTCCGTCGCTTCTCGTGGTGCGCTGAGCGCCTGGGCCTGTGGACAGTACGTTGAGGGCCGCGGCCTCAGTCGGCGAACTGCGTCGGCGGATCGAACCGGTAGCCCGCACCCCGTATGGTGGTGATGGTTTCGGTGTCGAGCTTGCGGCGCAGTCGCACGATGCGCGAATCGATCGAGCGATCGAAGGCATCGGCATTTTCGGCGGGCGCGGCGGCAATGATATCGTCGCGCGTCAAGACCTTGCGCGGACTGGCCAGGAACAATCTGAGCAGCGCCACCTGACCCGGCGACAACTGTTCTTCCGTGCCGGAGCGATGCATGACCATGGCCGACCGGAGGTCGACCGTCGCGTTCTCCAGCACGACCAATTCCCCGGCGTTCCGGCCGCGCCGTGCCAGCAAGCCGCCGATACGGGCGGCGAGTTCCCTGACGTTGAGCGGGCTCTCGACGACGTCGGCGGCGCCGAGCTCGAGCGCCAGCACCTTGTCGACGAGATCGGCCGGCCGGCAGATCAGGATGAAATCCGGCCCGCCCTCGCCGCCATGGCGCTTGAGCAGATCACGCCCTTCCGCCTGGCTGAGGCTGTCGCCGACGACAACGACATCGATGCCGTTTCCGGAAAGCAAGGATTCGGCCTCCCACGGCTGCCGCACTGCGCGAACGTCATGACCGCGCCGTTCGAGATGGTCGGCCAGATCGGTTGCGACCACTTCGGCGACGGAAACAAGCGCGATGATGGATCGTGCAGTCATTTTTTTCTACCCTGCAACCGGCAACCCAAGATGAGTGCTGGACATGATGTTTATACCCAATCTACTTTCCGCTGAAAGTGGGAGCGAGAGCATCGTGCGGGCACGAATTGTCGTCGTCGAGGACGAGCCGGATCTGAGGGACGCGGTTGCCGAGTATCTCGACGCCAGCGGCTACGATGTCGCTACGGCCGAGAGTGCCGGCGCTGCGCGAACCTTGCTGGAAACGCAGTCGTTTCACCTGGCCATCCTCGACATCGCCATGCCGGGCGAGGACGGCCTGTCGCTTGGCCGCTGGATGCGCTCGAAAACGCCGATCGGCATCATCTATGCCACTGCCGCCGGCACCGCGCTCGACCGCATCGTCGGGCTGGAACTCGGCGCCGACGACTACATCGTCAAGCCCTACGAATTGCGCGAGGTGCTGGCGCGGGTCCGCAGCGTGCTGCGCCGCGTGCCGCAGCCGGCCGAGCCGCAGGCCGCCAAGGCCGAAACAACTGCCAACCGCCGTTCCATGAGCTTCGGACCTTTCCATGCCGATCTCGACGGTCGGTTCGTCACCGGCACCAATGGGACGGTCATCGACCTGGCCAAGAGCGAGTTCGACGTGCTGGAGGTCTTCCTGACGCGTGCCAACCGCTTGCTGACGCGTGCGGCGATCTCCGAGGCGATCGGCTTCGCGGAAGATCCTGAATCCTCACGTGCAGTCGATATCCGCATCATGAGGCTGAGGAAGAAGATCGAGGCGGACCCGGCCAATCCGAAATTCCTGCGCACAGTCCGCGGCGAAGGCTATATCTTCTCGCTGCCGACCGGCGAAGGCAACTGAGCGGCGCGACCAACCACTCTCGGTGGCACGACTGTGAAATGACGGCTGATTATGACGGCTGAAGCACGCAGCGATAGGCACGGCGTCAGGCAGGGCGCGGCGATGGCCGCTGTTCACATCGTTCGCCGGCTTCACGAAGCTGGCGACTGGCAGCGCGAGATGGGCAGCATCCTTGAAACGCTGTGCGGGGCCATGGATTGCCAGCGCGGCATCCTGTTTCGGCTGCGCGAACTGCCCGGCCAAGGCTTTGCCCAATCGGTGGCGGCCTACTGGATCGACCCCCGATATGGTGGCGAGCTGGCATCGCCGACGGTGATCATGCAGTCGGTTATCAATTCGGACCCACTGCTGGAACGGTTGGCGGAGGACGAGCGGCAAGGCAAGATCTTCGCGGGACACACGCGCGACCTCGAAGGCTTTCTGAGAACCGACTTCGAAAAGCAGCACATCAAGTCGTTCCTGTCGGTGTCGGTCTTTGCGCATGGCCATCTGTGGGGCACGCTGGCGGTCAACGACTGCGTGAACGAGCGCGAATGGACCGACGAGGAAGTGGCGACGCTGCACATCGTGGCGCTGGCCATCGGCGACGCCATCGAACGATCGCTTTCCGATGCCCACGCCAGCGAAGTCATCCGCCGCACCATGCTGCAGGCCTCGCTCGACGCGATCATCGTCATCGACGAGACCGGTTCGATCATCGAGTTCAATCCGGCCGCCGAAAAGATGTTCGGCTACCAGCGCAGCGACATCCTCGGCAAGGACCTGCTCGACACCGTCGTTCCGGACTATTATCGCAAGGGCTATGTGTCGGGCGCCGAATACATGTCGGGCCGCGGCGCGCCGATGGTCGGGCAGCGGATCGAGACCGTCACCCAGAATGCTGCCGGCGAGGTCTTTCCGATCGAATTGACGGCAACCGAGATGCGGGTCGCCGACCGCCGCCTGATCTTCGGCTCGATCCGCGACCTCCGCGACAAATTGCGTGCCGAGGAGGAGATCGGCCGCCAGCGCGAAAAGCTGCACCAGAACGAGAAGATGGCGGCGATGGGCTCGCTGCTTGCCGGCGTGTCACACGAGCTCAACAACCCGCTTGCCGTGGTCGTCGCCCAATCGACTTTGTTACACGAGTTCGCTTCAGACCCGCAGACCAAGGTGCGCGCCGAAAAGGTGCGCGCCGCCGCAGAGCGCTGCGGCCGCATCGTCAAGAGCTTCCTCTCGATGGTCCGCCTGCATCCGGCGTCGCAGGCCGAGACCGACCTCAACCAGGTGGTCCGCGCGGCACTCGAGGTGACCGCCTACGGCGCCAGGTCGACCGGCATCATTATCGATACCGATTTCGCCAGCGGCCCGCTGCTGGCCATGGCCGACGCCGACCATGTGACGCAAGTTGCCGCCAACTTCCTCATCAACAGCCAGCACGCTCTGGCCGGCATCGGCGGCGACAGGCTGATCAAGGTTCGCACGTTTCGCAGCGATTGCGGCAATCCCTGTTTCTCGGTCGAGGACAACGGGCCGGGCGTGCCGGAAGCGATACGCTCTCGCATCTTCGAATCGTATTTCACCACCAAGCCGGTCGGCGTCGGCACCGGCATCGGCCTGTCGATTTCGAAATCGATCATCGAACGGCACAATGGCAATGTCTGGTTCGAGGAAGTTCTGCCGAGAGGCGCCCGTTTCGTTGTCCAGTTGCCGGCGATCGCCGGCGGCGCGGCCGCCGCCGGCGAAAGCCCGTCGCGCTCGAGCGGATTGCGCCACGCCCTGATCATCGACGACGAGCCGGATGTCGCCGCCTCGCTGTCCGACATTCTGGAGTTGATGGGCATCAAGTCGCGGATCGTGCCGGCCTGGGCGTCAGCTGCCGCGACCTTGTCGGGCCATATGCCGCCGGACATCGTCTTTTCCGATCTGCGCATGCCCGGCACCAGCGGCATATCGATCTATCGCGAACTGCTCGCCGAAAAGCCTGATCTGGCGCGGCGCTTCGTTCTGGTCACCGGCGACCTGATCGGCGCGAAAGCCGAAATCGAGGCATTGCCGGCGCCGCAGCGGCCGCAGATCCTGGAAAAGCCGTTCAGCACGCTGGACGTGCGCGGGGTGCTGTCGGCCATCGCCGAGCAGGCCGCATTGGGCAGCTAGGACTTCGGACTGGTGGAAATCGGTTTTTGAAAAAATCCGATGCTCAACAAAGGGGCTTTCCAGAGAAAAAAGACTCCCGGCCGAGGATGCGGCGGGAGCCTGCCTGGAGCGCTGGAGGGTCGCTCGGGCATCAAAAAACGTTCGGCGTATCGGTCAGCGGCGCGGCATTGGCGATCACGCGAACCGCGCGGGCCTTGTGAATGCCGGATTGCTCAGCAATGACGCGCAGGCACTCCGCACTCTCGGCGCCCCAGGCCTGCCCCTTGCAGACAAAATCGATCTCCGGCATCGGCAGCCGCGCGGTCTTGGTCGTGGTCGGGGCGCCCTTGACGATGTTTGCCGGCGGGTTCAGTGAAGCAAAGGCGGGACCAACAGTCGGCGCGAACGCCATGCCGGCGAACGCGGCGGCGCCCAGCACCACGAACAGCGCCATCGGATGGTCGTTGGCGCGCTGGCGCAGCGCCAGCTTCGGCCGCCGATCCTTGCCCTTCAGCGCTTGCAGACGGCGGTCATTGCAGGCAGTCCGGATTTTCGTATACATCGCGCTTCCCTTCGTCGATCTTCTTTTTTTGTTGAAACGAACTTAGTCGCACCTTGTAACGGACGAACGACGCACGCAAACTGACCGTGTAACAGCTTTGAAACGGGATTTCGGCGGGCACATCCGGTCATCGCAGGGGCGCGGGATCAAATCGCGCCGCCGCTCCGGCCCGGCGACGTCCGGTCGCCACTTTGAGACGCCCTCGCCTGCACCATGGGGCGCTGGTGATTACTGCAGATTAAATTCCCTGAGGATTTTCTGTGCCGCAATGCGCCCAGCCACGATTGCGCCTTCGACATAGCCCGGAAACGACGGCGACAATTCCGAAGATGCAAAATACACCGGCGGCTCGCCGGCCAGGATAGTTTGTTCGGCCTCGGTGGCGCTTGTATCGATGATGAGATCGGCGTAGCCGCCGCCGCTGCAGCGATCATCGGTCCAGTCGCGACAGCTGAAATCGGTGAACTTGCCTGCATCCGTGCCGAGCGCCTGCTGCAGCCGCGCCGTAACCTCGGTGCGCAACGCGGCATCTCCAAGTTCCCGCCAGCGGAGGGCAAGCGGCCCGCCGACAAAGACGACCAACGCGGGGTGGCCGTCGTCCTTGCTGGCGTCACAGGCAAAAAGTGCGGGCGGATCGCGCCACATCACCATGCCGCTCAGGCCCTTGGCGCGCCAAAACGCGGTGGCATAGCGCATTTGTACTTTGATCACCGCGCCGCTCTGCCAGACGCCGAGAGCCTTTTGCAAGGCAGCCGGCAGCGGCGGCGCGAAGTCCAGCTTCGAAGCCATCATCGGCGGCATGGCGATCAGCGCTATTCGAGCCGTGATCGAGCCCGTCGTCGACGCGAGACGAACGCGTCCCGGTCTGCGCTCGATCGTTCTGACCGGTGTGTTCAATCGCAGGCGGTTGCCGAGATCGCCAGCCAGATCATCCGCCAGGGACTGCATGGTTTCGTGGACGAAATACTGCAGCTCCGACACCTCGTTGGTGATACGGCGGTCATTGTCGATGAGGTGCCAAAGCGGCAGTTTTTCAAGCGCTTGGCACCACAGGCCCTCGATCATCGAGCGGAAAGCCGCCTTGGCCTCGCCGGGATCGTTCTGGCGATCGAGCCATGCGGCGACGGTCAAGCCGGCGATAGCCGGATCGCCCGGTGCGATCGCGTTCATGCGGTCGCGGATCGACATCGAGGCGTGGTAGATTCGCTCGACTTGCTTTGCGCCGGTCAGCGGCTGGGCAACGAACTCGCCCTTAGCATAGGTCTCGACCAACGTCTTGCCGCGCGTTCGCACCAGGGCCATCAGTTCCGGCATGTCCTCGCACAGGAACTGACCGCCGCTGTCGATCCGCTCGCCAAGCCCGTTCCACTGGGACTCGACCCGCCCGCCGACGCGGCCGCGCGCCTCGAGCAGCGCAAGATCGATGCCGGCCTTGCTCAATTCATGCGCGGCTGACAGGCCGGTAAAGCCGGCGCCGACGATCGCGACATCGGTTCGTACGGTCTGGCGCTTCAAGAGCCGGCCCTGAAGGTCTCGAAGTCCGCAATCATCCGCGGCTTGAGCTTCGGAGACAACGGTCCTGTCGAGATCATCAAACCCCGCTCGATCGAATTGCAGGTTGCTGGCTGCTCCGCCGGGCGACCCGCTTTAGCCAATGGTCTTTTCCAGCATGCTTATCCAGTTGCGGTAGGCGATCTTCTCGATCAGCGCGCGACCGAAGCCGCGCGCGGCGAACGCGTCGAGCAGCTTCGGCAGGCCGGTGACGTCGCCGACCACAGCCGGGATCATGGCGCCGTCGAAGTCGGACCCGAGCCCGACGCCGTCTTCGCCCAAAGCCTGCAGCAGTGAATCGACATGGCGCACCATGACGTCGAGACTGGTATCGGCATTCATCCTGCCGTCTTCGCGCAAAAACCCGGTCGCGAAATTCAGCCCGACCATGCCGCCCGAGTCGCGGATCGCGCCGAGCTGCCATTCGGTGAGGTTACGCGAATGGCCGCAGATCGCATGGACATTGGAATGGGTCGCGACCAGTGGTGCGTCGCTGATCTCGGCGACGTCGCGAAACCCCTTCTCGTTGAGGTGCGAAAGATCGACCATGATGCCGAGCTGGTTGCAGGCCTTGACCAGCGCCTTGCCGGCATCGGTCAGGCCAGGTCCGGTGTCGGGCGTCGACGGGAAACGGAACGGCACGCCATGGCCGAAAGCGTTCGGGCGGCTCCAGACGATGCCGAGCGAGCGCAAGCCGGCCGCATGCAGCACGTCGAGCATGGTCAGTTCGGGGTCGATCGCCTCGACGCCTTCGATATGGAACACCGCTGCGATCGACCCTTGCGCCATCGCGTTTCGCACATCGCCGGCGCTGCGGCAGACGGTGAGCGCCGACGCTCGTTCCAGCCTGAACAGGATCGAGGCCATGGCGATGGTGGAAGCAAGCGCGTCGGCGCGCGGAATTTCGGGCGGCAAGGGCTCGATATCGCTTGGCGCGGGAGGAACCGCACTGCGCTTGGATTTCTCGACCGGCGGCGGAAAGATTGCGAACATGCCGCCGGCAAAGCCGCCCTGTTTCGCACGCGGCAGGTCGATGTGGCCACCCGATGTTCCCCCGATGAACAGCTTTTCGACATCCGCGTCTTTCGACTGATAGAGCCTGAGCAGCGTGTCGTTGTGGCCGTCGAAGACGGGAACAAGATCGGTTTCGGTCATCAAGGGATCATTTCGGTTCGATTGGTCGGGCGGGCAATATCCTACTTAGGCAAGGCAATACCCACTAGGCAAGACGAGCGCTCGAACGATCGGGTAGGGGACGCCGAATTGAAGGCGAAGGGCTTTGGGCGCGTTCTTGCCTTCTCCCCTTGTGGGAGAAGGTGGATCGGCGCGCAGCGCCGAGACGGTTGAGGGGTGTTGGACGGAGTGCTGTCGGTGCCAAGCTGGAGCACCCCTCATCCGACCGAGCTTCGCTCGGCCACCTTCTCCCACAAGGGGAGAAGGGGGAGCCACTGGCGCCAGGACCGGCGCTATTGCTTCAGCACGTCGGCCCATTCCTGGTGACGCCGGAACTGGGCGTTGGCGAACGGGCAGAGCGGAATGATCTTCTTGCCCGCCGCGCGCGCGTCCTCGACAGCGCGGGTAACGAGCCTAAGTCCCGCGCCCTGGCCGCGAAACGCATCCGGCACTTCGGTGTGGTCGATGATGATCTGGTGCTCGCCGACCTTGGTAAAAGTCATCTCCGCCTCGGCGCCGTCAGGCCTGCGCAGGAGATAACGGCCCTTGGAACCGCGATCCTCCAGTTCGACCTCCGGCAATTGGTCAGGCATTGCTTACGCTGCTTCTGCCGGCGTAGCGGACAGGAACCGCCGCGCCGCCTCGATCTCGTTCGACTGCACCTCATGGCCGCCGTCGTGCCACTCCACTGTGACATCGGCGCCATCGGCGCGCAAATGGGCTTCTAGCCGCGACGTCAGGTTGGGCGGACAGATCGGATCGCGCCTGCCTGCTGTGACCAGGATGCGGCGGCCGGCGAGACTTCCCTCGATTTCCGGCTCGAATGGGATCAGCGGATGCATCAGCACCGCCGCGTCGAACAGAGAGGGCGCCGCGAACACCACCGAGGCCAGGATGTTGGCGCCGTTGGAATAGCCGAGGCCAAGCACCGACGCGGGCTTTGACGCCTCGACATGCGCCCCGATATGCGCCTTGACGAAGCCAATCATCTTGTCCGTCGCCCGCGCCAGGTCGTCCATGTCGTAGACGCCCTCGCCGGTTCGGCGAAAGAAGCGCGCAGCACCGTCTTCCGAGACATCGCCGCGCGGCGAAACGATAGTCGCCTGCGGCGCGAGATCACGCCCGAGCGACAGAAGCTGGTTCTCGTCGGCCCCGGTGCCGTGGAAGACGAAGAGCAGCGATCCATCAGGCGAACCCGGCAGTGTCCTATAGGTGTAAGCGTCCTTGCTCATGGCCTTGTCCTTAATGCATGTCGCGCAAAAGTGCGCAGCGGTTTTGCGATGACGACATGCACAAAACCAAACTAAAAGCGCGTCGCCCAACCTGGTCAAACGCGATGCGCTTTTAGTCTTCCAGCTTTTGCAGATGTTGCTCGAGATAGGGCCTCAGATGCTGGTGCTGCGACGGCAGCTTCAGCGCCTCGCCGAGATGGGCGGCGTCCTCGTCGCGATCGAAGCCCGGCTCGTTGGTGGCGACTTCGAACAGCACGCCGCCCGGCGTGCGGAAATAGATCGCCCAGAAATAATCGCGGTCGATCACCGGCGTCACCTGGTAGCCGGTGTCCATCAGCGCCTTGCGCACTTCGAGCTGCTTGGCGCGGTTCTCGACAGCGAAGGCGACGTGGTGGACCGAGCCGGCGCCGAGATCGGCAAAAGCGGCGCCCGGCAGCAATTCGATATCGACGATGTTGGCGCCGTTGCCGTCCTTCAGCGCCAGCCTTTTTACAGTGCCGGACGTGTCGACTTCCTCATAGCCCATGAAATTCAGCAGCTCTTCCGTGGCGCCGCCGTCCTTCAGCCTGAGCGACACCGAGTGAAAGCCGCGGATCGCCTCGTCGGACGGAACATCGCCCTTCGCCCATGGCGCACGGGTGTCGGCCTTGTTCTCGACCAGCGCAAACCCGTCGCCATCGGGACCGGCGAAGCCAAGGCGCTTGTCGCCGAAGCTCTCTTCGCGCGACAGCCCGGCGACGCCCTCATCGGCAAAACGCTTTTCCCAATAGGCAAGCGTGCCTTCGGGCACCGAATAGACCGTGGTGCCGACCTCGCCAACGCCGTGGCGGCCCTTGCCGATGTTGGGGAACGGAAAATAGGTCATCACCGAACCGGGCGTGCCGAGCTCGTCGGCATAGTAGAGATGGTAGACATCCGGCGCGTCGAAATTGACGGTTTTCTTGACCCGGCGCAGGCCGAGCTTTTTTGTGAAGAACTCGTTGTTCTGGCGCGCATCCCTGGCCATCGAGGTGACGTGATGCAGACCCCTGATCTGGTTGAGCATCTTCCTGCTCCTTCCTTGTCCTGTGCGGCCCATGCCGCGGTCCACGCCAATATGAGGAGCCGTCAGCCGGCGGCAAAGGCCGCAAACACAGAATAGACTGTGCTCTATAAGTGAACAATAAAGCGACTTTTGTTCACCATTTTGCGAACACCTGAGGCTTGTGTCGCAACAAAAATTCGGCTCCCGTGATCGGCAGGTATTCGCGACAGGTTTTCAATGAAGGACACCAGCATTGGTCAGAAAAGACAGACGCCCGAATGTTCTCCTGATCACCTGCGACCAGTGGCGCGGCGACTGCCTGTCGGCGGCAGGCCACAAGGTGGTGCGAACGCCGAATGCCGATGCGCTCGCCGCCGAGGGTGTGCTGTTTCGACAGCATTTTGGCGGGGCGGCGCCCTGCTCGCCGGCACGCGCCTGCCTCTACACCGGCCTTTACCAGATGAACAACCGCGTCTGCCGCAACGGCACGCCGCTCGACGCTCGCCATGGCAACATCGCACTCTCGGCACGCAGTCTCGGCTATGATCCGACGCTGTTCGGCTATACCGACGTGTCGCCCGATCCGCGCACGCTGACGCCAGGCGACCCGCGGCTGAAAAGCTATGAAGGCGTGCTGCCCGGCTTCACCGTGCGCCAACTCCTGCCGGAGCACCAGAAACCGTGGCTGTCATGGCTCAAGGCGCGCGGCAGCGCCGGTTTTCCCGATATCCATCGCCCAGCGGACGAAATCGTTGCTGCCACGACGGACGGCGCCGTGACCACCTCACCGCCCGTCTACTCGAAGGACGAGACCCCAGCCGCCTTCCTGACCGGCGAATTCGTCCGCTGGCTCGGCGAACAGGAGCGCGGTACACCGTGGTTTGCGCATCTTTCCTTCCTCAGCCCGCATCCGCCCTTCATCGTGCCGGAGCCTTACAACAAGATGTATCATCCAGCCGACGGAACAACCTTCCGCCGCGCCGCGAACTGGCAGGCCGAGGCGCAGAGCCACCCCTACCTTGCCTATGAACTTGGGCAGCAGCAGCGGGCAAATTTCCGCCCCGGCGCAGAGGGCAAGGTGCGCGACTGGGGCGACGACAATTTTCGCCGCATCCGCGCGCTTTATTACGGCATGATCTCGGAAGTCGACGCGCAGCTTGGCCGCATCTGGCAGGTGGTCAAGGCGGCGGATGCCTGGGACGACACCATCATCGTGCTGACCTCTGACCATGCCGAGATGATGGGCGACCATTTCATGCTGGGCAAGGGCGGCTTCTTCGACGGTAGTTTTCATATTCCGCTGATCATCCGCGACCCGCGTCGCCGCAAGGCGGCCGGCGCCAGCGTGGACCGCTTCACCGAAGCAGTCGACATAGCGCCGACATTGCTCGATCTGCTTGGCGAGGTATTCCCGCCGCATCTCGACGGACAATCGCTGAAGCCGTTCCTGGATGCCGGGGAGCCGGACAATTGGCGCGAGGCCGCGCATTGGGAGTTCGATTTCCGCTCGGTTGCCGACGCTGATGCCGAGCGCTATTTCGGCATCGGTCCGCGCCAGTGCAATCTGGCGGTCATCCGCACGAAACAATTCAAATATGTACATTTCGCCGGCGGCCTGCCGCCGCTGCTGTTCGACCTGGAGAAGGATCAGGACGAACTGAGCAATGTCGCTGCCGATCCGGCCTATCTGCCGGTCCGGCTGGAGCTGGCCGAAAGGCTGCTTGCCTGGCGGGCCGAACATCTCGATCAGTCGCTGGCGCTTGCCGAACTGACCGAGGCCTGCCACCTTTCCCATCATGAAAAGGCCCCCCCCCGGGGGGGGGGGGGGGGGGGGTGTGTGGGGGGGGGGGGGGGGGGGGGGGGGGCCGCCGCGCGGGGGGGGGGGGGGGGGGGGGGGGGGGGGGGGGGGGGGGGGGGGGCGGGGGGCGGGGGGGGCCCAACACCACCACCCGCCGCGGGCGCTGCCCCAACTCCCCGCGGCCGCCCACCTTCCCCAACATAAACCGCCCCGCGCGGTGGCGGGCGCGGGCCTCTTTCATCGTTGGCGCAAGCTAACGCATCATCATGCGCTGGGTGTCGCGGTTTTGCGCATATGTGGCCTTGTCATAGGAGGCCTGCGCCTCGAGCTGCTCCTTGGTGAAGTTCGTGTAGAGATAGCGATTGCCATCCTTGTCGGTCATGAATTTAAGGTTGTCCATGCCGATCGCCACTTCCTTCTCGCCAACGCCGAGGAAACCGCCAACGTCGATGATGACGGCGTCGACCTTCTTGTCGCCGGTCAGCACGACGTCACCAATCTCACCGACGTTGACATCGTTGGCGCCATAGACCGTGGTTCCAACCAAATCCTCGGAGCGGATTTCGTTGATCGGCATTTCGGTCAGCGCCGACTTGTCGATCGCCGCGGTCTTCGTCTGGTCGGGGGTTGCGTTAGGCGTTGCTGCAGCCGGAGCCTCGGCTGTCTTGTCCGCCGGTGCCGGAGCAGCCGGGTCAGGCGTTGCTGCAGCCGGAGCCTCGGCTGTCTTGTCCGCCGGTGCCGGAGCAGCCGGGTCTGGCGTCGTCGCCGGAGCCTCGGCTGTCTTGTCCATTGGAGCCGGAGCAGCGGGTTCAGGCGTTGCCGCCGGAGCTTCCGCAGTCTTCTCCGCCGGGGCTGGAGCCGCATTGACAGCAGGGGTGGTGGTCACTGGCGCCGGCGTCGCCGCGTCAGTCGATGCGGTTGTCGCCGGGGCGGGATCATAGGGCTCGCGGTCGAACTCCGGCAGCGCCTCCAGGTCTTCCTTCGTGGTCTCGGCGACCAGCCAGCGGTCGCCGTCCCTCTCCGCCCACTTGGCCTTGTCGAACTGATAGGCGACATTCTTTTCGCCAACCTCAAGGAAGCCGCCGACGCCAATGATCAGCGACTCGGCCTTGCCATCCTTGGCCAGAACGATGTCGTTCACGTCGCCGATGTTTTGAGCGTCGTCGCCAGTGCCGTTATAGACGGTTTCGCCGATGATATTCGTGGCAAGGTTGCCGTCGGCACTCTTCACAGGTTCGGCCGGAGCTGCGGCGCTATCGGCTGGAGCCGCCGGAGCATTCTGCGCCGTTGTATCCGTCGAGGTCGATGGAGCGGGAGCCGTAGCCGTGGTGTCGGTGGCCGCAGGAGCCGGATCATAGGGCTTGCGATCGAAGTCCGGCTGAGCCGTCAACTCATCTTTTGTGGTTTCGGCAATCAGCCAGCGGTCGCCATTCCGTTCGGCCCATTGCAGCTTGTTGTAGTCGAAAGCGACATTCTTGGCACCGACGCCAAGAAAGCCGCCGACGCCGATGACGACGGATTTCGCCTGACCGTTTTCATCGAAGACGACATCACTGACCTCACCGATATTCTCGGCATCGTCGCCGGTGCCGTTATAGACGGATTCACCAATGATATTGGTCATCAGGCTGCCCTCGGCCCGCGCAACGGGAGCCGCCGGAGCGGTCTCCTGGACCGCCGGGTCCTGGGTGGGCGCCGGTGTGGTGGCTTCCTGCGCATACGCACCGGTCGCAATCAACGCTGCCAGTGCGGTGGTGGATAAAAGGGTGCGGATCATCGTAATCCTCCTCGTGCGTTATCTCTGGCCGCGAGCAGGGGAGATCGGTCGCGGCGTTACACATTCACAACGTCGTGACCGCGCCGTTGTTCCGACACCAGGGCGAGCGTTGTGAAAAAACCACCCGAATCGCGCTCAATTATGCGTTTGGCCGGGTGAGATTGGCTCCTGTATTTTCGTTAGAGCTGCGGAACTTTTTTTCAACCGCCCCGTTTCGGCCCATGGCTCGGTCTGTTACGGCCGATGATTATCCAATGGTAGCCAAGAAAAATCGGAGCGGGGGAATGCGATTTGCGGCGGTGCTGAACCAGGAGGGCGGCACCCTGCGAACGGTTGATCTCTCCGCCTTCACCGACCGAATGCGCCAGACATTGGAGGCAGCAGGCCACCGCATCGATATCGAAATCGTTGCCGGCAGGGACATTGTCGCAACGCTGGACCGCATCGCTTCCAGGCATGGTGTCGACATTGTGCTGGCCGGTGGCGGCGACGGCACCATTTCGGCCGCGGCGGCTCGGTTGATGGGCAGCAAGAAAGCGCTTGCCATTTTACCGGCTGGCACGATGAACCTGTTCGCGCGCGGGCTCGGCATTCCACAAACCCTTGACGCGGCCGTGAAATCCTTTGCCGACAGTGAGGTTATTGCAGTCGATATGGCAACCGCCAACGGCAAGCCATTCGTGCATCAATTCTCGATCGGCATGCATGCTAGGATGGTCCAGCTTCGCCAAGCCATGGAGTATGGCTCGCGGTTGGGAAAGATGCGGGCCTCGGCAAAGGCTGCCTGGGCGGCGATCAACAACCCTTCGGCGATGAAGGTGACGCTGACCATCGGCGAGGCCGAGATCGTGACGCGCACCACCGGCATCGGCATCACCAACAATCTGTTCGGTGAGGGTCATCTGCCCTATGCCGACAATCCCGCCGGCGGCGTGCTCGGCATCTATGTCACGGTGGCGCGGCGGCGTGGCGAACTGGTCAGGGTCCTCTTCGACATGGCGCGCGGCAAATGGCGCGACAGCGAGCATGTGGAGATCCACCAGGCTGACCGGGCTGTTTTGAAACTCCACTCGGCTGCGAAGAAATTTCGCGCCGTCATGGATGGCGAACTGGTCAGGCTTGACCGCGAAACGACGATGGAAATTCATCCTGGTGCGCTGAACGTTCTCGTCCCGGCGCGCGCCGTCCAGGCGAGGGCAGCGTGATGCATCCCGGCACAGTCGATCGGAAGGCTTCAGCCTCTGGGAATCTCGCCCTGCTCATTCCTGGGAAGCTCGCCCTGTTCGGTTGTCGGCGTCCGGTCTATCATGTTGCCATAGATCTCGGCGATGCCCCAGGCGATAAACGCCAAAAGCAGCGCAGCGATCAAGATACGGAAGGTGTGCCACCCCCAGCGTCCCTGCCGGGCTTTGTCTTCAGGAACGATCTTGGGCATGATCGGCCTCCATTTCGGTTGGCGCTGGCATTTCGTTTGGCGCTGGCATGTCGGTTGGCGCTGGCGGCGCGGCTGGCAAAATGTGGTTGGGTAACGGTTCCTCAGGGCGAAGGTTCCGGTTTCAGGGCCCGGCAACTGGGCCCAGCGCGGATGGCTGCAAGCCGATGCATCTGGGGGACTTGTGGATAGCAGGGTAGTGACAAAGCCGAATCTGCCGGTCGATGTCCTTAGCGTGGTAACGGCGCAGGATCGGCTTGCCGTGCTCCATGATCTCGATGCAATCGACACGGCGGCCGATCCTGACTTCGACACTATCAGTGGGCTCGCCGCCGCGGTGATGCAAACACCTGTCGCGCTGGTGACGGTCGTCGATGTCGAGCGGCAGTGGTTCACGTCCTGTGTCGGCCTGGACGAGACCGAGGCCGCGACCGATACATCCTTCTGCGCCCACACCATTGCTGCCGGCGACCAGCCGATGGTGGTGACGGATGCGACCATGGATTCACGCTTCAACGCCAGCCCGCTGGTCACTGGCGAGCATCATTTCCGTTTCTATGCGGGTGCGGCGATTGTGGTGGCCGGTGCCCGGATCGGCACGCTCTGCGTGCTCGACCGGAGGCCGCGCGGGTCGCCGTCCGCCGCCCAGCTCGAACAATTGACGGCGCTCGCCAGCCTCGCTGCCAGCCTGTTCGCATTGAAGGACGCCACCCGCAACGCCGCCAGCGCCGCTGCGGCACTGGCGCGCGAGGAAAAGCGGCGCGGCATTGCGCTCGATGCCGCATCGCTCGCGAGCTGGGCATGGGATATCCATAGCGATATGATCGAATGCGATGCCCGATTGTCCGAGCTGTTCGACCTGCCGCGCTCGACCCGGCTGAGAGCACGCGATATCCTCGCCGCCATCGACCCGCGTGACGCCTACCAGACCGAGACGCGCTTTCGCGACGTGCTGAGCGGCGGCGACGATTATTTTGGCGAATACCGCGTCAAGGGCTTCAGCCCGCCGCGCTGGCTCGCTACGCGCGGCCGGGTCATCGAGCGTGACGGCGACGGCAAGCCGACGCTGATCTTCGGCGTCAACTACGACATCACCGAACGCAAGCTCGGCGATGAGCGGCAGCGGCTGTTGCTGCGCGAGCTGAACCATCGCGTCAAGAACACGCTGGCCACCGTCCAGGCGCTGGCGACGCAGACAGTTCGCCATGCCCGCCAGCCGAGGGATTTCCTCGACGCCTTCAGCGCCAGGCTTCAGGCGCTGGGCGCCGCCCACAGCCTGCTGTCCGACCGCGAGTGGCGCGGCATTGGCATCCGCGAACTCGTGCAGATCGAGGTCAAGCCGTTCGACACCGCCGATCAGCCGCGCATGACGATCTCAGGCGCCGATCTGCTGCTTTCGCCTGACCAGGCAGTCGGGCTTGGCCTGATCCTGCATGAACTGGCCAGCAACGCGCTGCAACACGGAGCGCTGTCGGCGGTGTCGGGCACGGTCGATCTCGACTGGAAGGCACAGGTTAGGAAAGGCGCCCGGCGCCTGGTCCTGACCTGGCGCGAAAGCGGCGGGCCTGAAGTTGCCTCGCCCGAACGCCACGGCTTTGGCTCGATCCTGATCCGCCGCAGCCTGGCCAAGGTCATCTCCAGTGAAGTGACCCACGAATTCCGGCCGGAAGGCGTGTTCGCTGAAATATCGATGCCGCTGGAGGATCTGCCGAAGTGACCGCTCGACTATGGACCCGAACCAAAGGTCCGCATCAGGGAAAAGTGGAACCCGGTTTTTCGGCCGAACAAGAAGAAACGCTTCGAGCTATTTCGCCTCGCCGGCATCCGGATCGTCGGCATCGGGCTTTGTGTTCTCGCGGTAGATGGCGTAGGCGGCGAGCGCAATAGCCGGGGCGAGGATGGTGCCGAGGCCGCCTTTCCCCTTGAGTAGCGCCGGCAGCACGGCGAGCGCGGCCGTCATGCCGACCGCCTTCATATCGGCATTGCGCCTCCGCGCCCGGCGTCGGGCGCGCGCGCCGGCCGACAGCTGATGGATGAGCAGGAGGAGCCCTGCGATCACCAGGAAGCCGACCCCGAAACCAAGGCAGGCTGCCATCGGCCCATAGCGACCCGCCACCCAGACATAGGCCGCTCCGACGAGGAAACCGAGGCCGCACAGTGCTGCAAGTGCTGCGAGCGCATAGACGATCGCAGCCGTGCGCGCGCGGCGCACGGCGGCAACGGCTTCACCCGAGGCGAGGCCCGAGATCAACGATGCCAGCATTCGCATCTGGGCTGAGACTAGCGGCGCGCGAGAAGCGCAAACAGAAAGCCGACGCCTGCCGCGATTGCCAGCGACGTCACCGGCTTTTCGCGCACGCTCGCCACCACTTGCGCTTCGAGATCCTTGGCGTTGCTGCGCATATTTTCAAAGGCTGCTTCGCCTTGGGCGCGCAATTGCTCGACCCCTTCCGCAGCAACGCGACGGGCAGTCCCGTAACCATGTTGGCCGGTCTCGGCCAGCTGTTCGGTGAGTTTCTGAATGTCGACTTTCAGCTGCCTGATGTCGTCTTCAAGGTCCGAATTCGGCCGGCTTTCGTTCGGGGACTTTCCTGCGGCAGTCGCCATTGCTTGACTCCTTGCATTTGCTCGGGTCGAAACGTTCGACCCACCCCAAGGTTCCGAAATCGGAACAACTGCCATGAAAGGGTTTTTGCGCAGCCGAGTCCAGCCCGGCACGTCTCCGGCAGCCGCTCAGATCAGCGGTCGGCGACCTTCGCTCAACCCTTCCCAGCGGGCGAGGTCCTTGAGCCTTTCGTTGTCGACCACCTCGCAGCCGCCGTCGCGCCAGAAGATAAGCTTGCGATCGATCAGCTTGCGGATCGTCTTGTTGGTGTGGACCAGCGACAGGCCGAGCGTATCGGCGAGGTGCTGCTGGGTGATCGGAATCTGCACGGGCGTCTTGCCGTTCCGCCCGACCACCCTGGCGCGAGTGGAGATGAAGGCGATGAGATAGGCAGCACGCTCGAGCGCGGTGCGTCTGCCGATACTGAGCAGGTTCTCGTCGAGCATGCGCTCCTCTCGCGCGGCGATCCAGGTGATGTCGTAGGCGAGGCCCGGATGGCTGCGGTAGAGTTCGGGGAGGGCCTCCCGCTCGAAGAGGCAGAGCAGCATCGGCGACAGAGCTTCCACGGAGTGCTGCATTTCGCCCATCAGACTGCCTTGCAGACCGATGAGGTCGCCTGGCATGGAATAATTCAGAATCTGCCGGCGGCCATCCGACAGCAATTTGTAGCGGAAGGCCCAACCCGACAGCACTGTATACAGATGGGCACTGCGGCTTCCCTCAACCAGAACCGTGTCGCCCTTCTCGACGGCCAGTTCGCCCTTCTTGAAGCCATTGACGAAGACGAGTTCCTGCTTCTCGAACGCCCGGAACGCCGGCAACGGCCGCAGCGGGCAGTTCTCGCATGAATACCGGCGGGCGGACAAGGAACGGCCGTTCTGGCCAGACATTTCAATCCTCTTCGAAGCCCTCTTCCGGAGGGCGATAGCAAACGTCCTGCAGGCGTCGAGGTTCCGCCATCTGCGGCGGCATGTCTTTTTTAAATGACAGGATGCGAAATAACTTTAAATGACAGGAAGCCAAATAGGGATCATGACTCCTCTAGCCCTTGCGCTCCCTGTTCCCTGCGCCCCACGGAGACATCGCCACGTGCCCCCATTGCTGGACGGATTGCGGATTCTTGTTCTGGAGGATGAATTCCTGATCGCCATGGATGTCGAGCAGCTTTGCCGCGACTATGGCGCCGGCGATGTTGTCGTCGCCCGCGATCTGGCTGAGATCGATCGGCAGAGCATTGCCTCGCAATTCGACGCGGCCATCGTCGACCTCATGCTGGGCGGCACTTCGACACTCGATTTCGCTTCGCGGCTGCGCGAATCGGGCGTGCCTTTCGTCTTCGCCTCGGGCTATTCCGACATGGACGAAATCAGGGTGGCGTTTCCGGATGTCAGGTTGGTCACCAAGCCCTATTCGGGAGACGATCTCGTGGAGGCGGTGGCGTCGGCGTGCGGGCGCGGACCTGTTGTTTGATGTCCGCAGACCGGAGCCCGATTACCGGGCCCGACATTAAGTACAGGGTCCCACATTACCGGTGCTGCGTATTCAGGCGGCGTTCGACCCCGTCACCTGAGCCGAGATCGCATCCGGGCCAAACTCGTCGTCGCCGGAAATCTTCAGGATTTCCTGCAGCCGCGTGCGGGCGCGGCTGACGCGGCTCTTGATCGTTCCGACCGCACAGCCGCAAATTTCGGCGGCTTCCTCGTAGGAAAAGCCCGACGCGCCGATGAGGATGATGGCTTCGCGCTGGTCCTCTGGCAATTGCTCGAGCGCGCTCCGAAAGTCCTTGAGGTCGAGCTGGCCGTGCTGGGCCGGATGGACGGCCAGTCTGGCGGTCATGATGCCGTCGCTATCCTGCACCTCGCGGCCGCGCTTGCGCATCTGCGAATAGAATTCGTTGCGCAGGATGGTAAACAGCCATGCCTTGAGATTGGTGCCCGGCTCGAAGCTCTCATGCTTGTCCCACGCCTTCACCAGCGTTTCCTGGACCAGATCGTCGGCCTTGTCGGCGTTTTGCGTCAACGACACGGCAAAGGCCCGCAGGCTCGGAATCGAGGCGAGCAGATCCGTCTTGAAGCTCTGGGAGACGCCCGCCATGCCTCAGTCCTTTTTCCGTGCAGGTTGGGCCTGTTCCAACTGGCTGAGCAATTGGGCGAAACGATCCGGCACGCTGTCGGAGACCAGCTCGTCGTAATATTGTTTGAGTTTGCGGCCGATTTCCGAGTTTGGCCCGAGCGGGTCGCCGGAAGCAGCCCGGCGCCTGTTCGTTGCAGCGCCAGCCGTGTTGTCTTTCCTCATGTCGTCATTTCGCCCTTTGTTCCCAGTACCCTGCCGCCCTTCAATACACGACGCAAAGCAGGCGGCCCCCTCGTCTGGTTGCCCGTCCCGATCTCAAACGCCTTCCGCTTACATTAGTTCCAACCCCTCGGAACTTTTTCGGAAAGCCGGCGTTTATGCTTTCAGGGTTTATTCTCGGGGCTTGTCATTAGCTTGGCCTGCAATCTATGCAATTACGTCAGAGGGAGACGTCTATCATGAGCCTATCCGCAACCATCGCTCCACACCTGCCGTTCCTGCGCCGCTTTTCGCGGGCCGTCTCCGGATCGCAGGAGAGTGGTGACGCGCTGGTCGCCGCGATGCTCGAGGCCATCATCGCCGACGTCGACATCTTTCCAAACGCGTCGAATGACCGCATCGCGCTCTACAAGGTCTTCGCCAGGCTATTCACCTCGGTCGCCATCCGCGTTCCGCAGGAACACCCGCAGTCGGCGTGGGAACAGCGCGCCGCCGCCAATCTGAACGCGATCTCACCCCGCCCCCGCCAGGCCTTCCTGCTGGTCGCCGTCGAAGGTTTCAGCGAAGACGAGGCGGCGGAGATCCTCGACGTCGACGATCAGGAGTTCTCCGAGCTTCTTGCCGAGGCCAGCAACGAGATTTCCCGCCAGGTGGCAACCGATGTGCTGATCATCGAGGACGAGCCGCTGATCGCCATGGACATCGAGCAAATGGTCGAGAGCCTGGGGCATCGCGTTGTCGGAACGGCGCGTACCCATGCCGAGGCGGTGGCGATGTTCGCCAAGACGCGGCCGAAGATGGTGCTGGCCGACATCCAGCTTGCCGACGGCAGCTCGGGCATCGAAGCGGTCAACGAGATCCTGTCGACCACCCCGGTGCCGGTGATCTTCATCACCGCTTTTCCCGAGCGCCTGCTGACCGGCGAGCGGCCGGAGCCGGCCTTCCTCGTCACCAAGCCGTTCAATCCGGAGATGGTCAAGGCCCTGATCAGCCAGGCGCTGTTCTTCGATCGGCACGCGAAAGCCGCTGCATAGGACCGGGCAGCCCGGCCCTGAGCGGCCCTTTCCACAGTTCCTCCGATCGCCCGTTTTCCACAGATGAATAACGCTGGCCGCTTGCGGCCGGCACACGCCACTTGCAACTCACCTGCACATGACGATCCAATTCGAGCGGGAAAGCTTTCCGGGGCTCGTCTTTTTCGGGAAATGCTGGAACAAACGGCAGCGAAAGACGTTTTTGGCATACTATTTGAAGGAGATGACCATGCTTTACTGGGCCCTCGTATTTCTCGTCGTCGCGATCATTGCAGGCGCTCTTGGCTTCGGCGGCATTGCCGGCACCTCGGCTGGTATAGCGCAGATCTTGTTTTTCATCTTTCTCGCTTTCCTGATCATTTCGCTTATTGCGGGCTTGTTCAAACGCGCGTCGTGAATTGCGATCGAACACTGGGAGCCGCACCCCTCAAGCGGTTTCCAGCTACCGCCGGGCGGTGTCCTTAGCAGGACGTCGCTCGGCGGACTCTTTTTGGAACCCAATTTTCCGTCAGCCGTTCAGCCTGCATTGGGCGGGTGAAGTGACCGATGCAATCCAGAGCCGGAGACATGAAAGACAGCGGACGGAGCGATGAGATCATCGCTTTGCAGTCCGCTGAGAGTGGAATGCAGGTTGGCCGGGCCCTTCTCCATGCACTGCACAATGCCGGTATTTCGGTTCTCTATCAGGATCGCGAGATGAAAACCGTCTGGGCCCGCAACATGCGCCCGCCCTGGATTGCCGACACGGGGATTTCCGGCACGGGGGTTTCCGACACGGGGGGTTCCGACACGGGCGACGGCATCGGCATCCTGCCGCTTGCGCAGGAGGAGCGCATCGGCGCGGCCAAACGCAAGGTCGTCGCATCCGGCAATCCGGAACATCTTGAGTTCAGCATTCCGGCCGACGATGGCGTCCGCTGGTTCCAAATATGGGTGGACGCGGATCATGACGACGGCGGTGCCGTGCAGGGCGTCGTCACCACCATGGTCGAAACGACCGAGCAGAAACGTCGCGAGCAAACCCTGAAGACGCTGCTGCGCGAGGTCAGCCACCGTTCGAAGAACCTTTTGGCGATCATCCAGAGCATCGCCACCCAGACCAGCCGTTATTCGGACACGCTCAGTGATTTCCTGACGCGCTTTCGCGGCCGGCTGCAGTCGCTTGCCTCATCCCAGGACCTGGTGACCTCGTCCAACTGGCGGGGAGCGGCACTGCGCGAACTGGTGTCCGGCCAGGTCGGCCGCTATGGCGCCGACCCTGTGCGCAGCCTGCGTTTTCGCGGTGCAAACCCATACCTCAATCCCAATGCGGCCCTGCATATCGGCTTGGCCATGCACGAGCTTGCCGTCAATTCTGTCAGCTACGGCGCTCTGTCGCGAGCCGACGGCTTCGTCGAGGTGACGGCCGATCTGACGGCCGCTGCCGCTGGCGAGACCGCGCTGTCGCTGACATGGGCCGAGGCCATCGGAGCCAATGACAATCAGCCCAGCGAGAAGCGCTTTGGCAGCGTCGCGCTCGAGCGCGTCGTGCCTGCGTCGTTGAACGGCACGGCGAAACTTGAAATCAGCGGGGATCGTCTCGAGTACCATCTCGTCGTTCCTCGCAGCAATTTCGAGACGGATTGAACGGGCAACAGCCGAGCCCAAGAGAGGTGGCCGAGGGGGGTTGGGGCCAAGAG
>NZ_JBVVQV010000033.1:0-62108 GCF_055811235.1 Mesorhizobium sp. WSM4810
GTTACCTGCCTGCAAGTCCGCTATCCACTTTATTGCAGCCCCTCCGACGAATCGACACGAAGGTCCGGAGAGGGTCACAGAGCGACCCTTGTAGGAAAGCGCCGCTCCACAATACTTCAGAGTTCAACCTGTTCAGAGATCGCCAATGCGTCATCGACCTCGATGCCGAGGTAGCGGACGGTGCTCTCCAGCTTCGTGTGACCGAGAAGCAATTGGACGGCGCGGATATTGCCCGTCTTCTTGTAGATCTGCGACGCCTTTGTCCGCCTCATTGAGTGCGTACCGTATCGTTTCGGGTCGAGGCCGATGCTGGCCACCCATCTGCCTACGATCCTCCCATACTGCCTCGTAGACATGGCGGACCTACGCGGGCGCAGCCGAAAAAGGTTGCCTCTCAGGACCCAAAGCCGAATTTCGCCCGGCCCCGGGCAAATGACTATCCTCGCGCGGAGCGATATTACGGCTCCAGCCTGGTGTGCCGCCCACGGCCGAGCGCGCCGTCGGCGCGCGCCTGCAGGTAGGCATAGATGTCGTCCACATAAAGCGCGAAGTTGGGATCGTCGGCGAACCCTTTCATGACCGAAGCGCCGTTGCTTTGGCCTTCGCGAACAACGCGCCTGAACGTTTCGACATCGAGCAGTCGGTCGACGAGGGACGACGCGAATGTCGAACCCACGCCATCCGGTCCGTGGCAGTGATTGCAGCCCGCATGATAGCGTCGGAAGCTGTTGTAGGTCCGCGCATCGACCTTACCGTCGATGATCCTGTAGAACTTGCCTGCGGCCGCCTCGTTTTGCGACGAGACGGCCGGACTGGCGGCGAGGCAGCAGACAGGGACGGACAACAGGACCAGTTGCTGCAATGGACGCATCGTCTGCTGCTCATGCGGCACTTCGAGGCACGGGGCACCGGCTGCCAATCGTTGCCATCAGATTGGCGCGACGAATGCGGCACTCCGGCTGGACTTGACCCTAACGCGCTTTGGCAATCTCGTCCGGGAGCGCAAGCGCCTGGTTGGCTACGAGCTTGTCCCTCTCGCCGACATCGACCAGCAATGTCGCGGCGTCCTTGCCGCAGGTGACGTTGAGCGAACGGCCTTCCACGCTGTCAAGGCCGGCGATCTGCCCTGGATTGAGCGCCAGACGAACACGCGCCGCCGTTACCGGCAGCACCGCTTCCGGATCACTCTTCTCGGTAATCATCAGAGCAACGGAGCATGTGGCGGCTTGCTGCACGAAATACCCGCTCATGAATTTCGAGCCGAATTCATAGCTGATGCTCTGGATCGGCAAATATTGGGTTTGGCTTTCCGTCGGCCCCAGCGATGCGCCTGAAGCGGCCGGAGCCAAAGCCCACAGGCTCGCGGCTACCGTTCCGGCGAAGATCGAAATGCTGATTGGTCTGCGTAACATAGTGCTCTCTCCTTCAGATGAGCGTGGTTGATCAAGCGATCAAAGAGGCATGCAACTTGCGCGGACCAACAACATCAGGGTCCGAACACTCAGCGTGGTCGACAAACGATTTTTCTGGGAAGTTTACGTCGTATCGGCATGCGCTCGGATACGCGAAAACTGGATATAATATGCGTTTTACGTTTAACAAGTAAGCTTTCAGAAAATTTTCACTAGGCGCTGGGCAAAACCGCAGACCGACATCTTGCTGCTCGTGCAAGTATCCTCCACCCCCTCATGGAGAGCACAGGGGCTGTCAAATTCAAGAGAGAAGTGGAGCGCGCACAAATCAACTGGAGGAAACCGGCGAAGCACCTGACGCTGCGCCTGACGAGATGAGGAAGGTCGGGGTACGGCCGGCTACCGGAATGAGCAAGCAGCGCCAGATGCGGCATCCATACCTAGTCCAGCACTTCGATGTCATCTCCGATCCGCACCATGCCTTCGATCAGGACGGCGCCATAGACTCCAGCCTTACCGTTGTGGGCTTTGGTGACCTTGCCGAGAATTGCGGGATTGCGCTCCGCCGTGTCGGGATCGAGTGTGATCATTGCGCAACGTGGGTCGCGTTCGAGGATTGAGACTACCGTCTTCGAACCGATGCGCAGCATGCGACCAACGAGGCCGTCTTCGGCGAACCCGGTTGTAGACGCGAGGTCCATGAAAACATTCGCCCTGAAGCGCCGCTTGTCGAGATCGATCCCCAGCTCCTCGCCGAGCCGGCGCCCGGTCTGGACCGAGAACAACGAGACCGGACGACAATCTGTCATCGCCCGTTCCGAGCGCATCAAGGTCAGGGCGTGTTTGTCGCCGAGTCCCCCGCCCAACTTCCGGATCAGCATTGGGTCGTCAACCGACAGAACCTCACCCGATGGCGTTTCCACGTCGATGGCAAGGTCCGCTGGATCGGCGAAGATTGGGCTCATCCCGGGCTCGATGCTCTCGGCCTCGGCCAAGTTGGGTGGCTTCGCGGCCTTGTCTGGATGGCGGAAACGGGGGCGGTAGAGTACCATCTTCATCTGCTCACGTCCCGTCAGATAGGGGAACCCGCTGGGTCTCCCGGCGCTCCTAAAGGCGAATAGCCGGTCTCCATAAACGCCGGCGAAGCCAACGAAAGCCTCGCTCAGCTCTTCGCCGCGCATGCTCTTGACTGGATAACGCCACAGGCTTTCAACCTTGCCGATGATAGCCATGCTCTTCTCCTCCCTTTTGCCTCTCTCTTCTTTCGCAGAGATTACTCCACCAGTTAGGCTTGTGTGCTGTCGATGAACGTCGATACTGCAGTCCGCTCGCTGGCCGAAACATTGAAGCTGTCGCGGCGCAAAGATGGCCGACGAAGGTCCGCCAGTCGCTTTCGTTGAACCAGCACCATCTCACCAGCCCCGGCAGGCCCCAAGTAACCGCGGCGAGTGAGCCCGTTTAGGTCCCGGTCAAGGTGCGATAGCCGTGCTGTCTTTTTGCGCGCTGGGCGAGGGCGAGCGATGCCATCTAAAATGGCTCGACTCGTTACGCCGACGGCGCAACAATCGCGGCACGCGTGCTCTCAATGAAAGCCTTGACCTCGGCCTGCTCCGCCGCCGGTACTGAGAATTTATCAAGGGTCGTCTGCACGTCGTCCATGAACGCTTGCCACTCGCCGGGAGTGATCGCCATATCGCGGTGCGACTCCTCCATGCTGCGGCCTGAGTAGCGCTGCGGCCCACCGGCCGCCCAGCACAGCATCTCGGTCACCAGATACTTGAACCCTGCCGGCGGCACTTTGTGATGCGCGTCGTCCACCCGCGGATTGGCATTGAGCCTCGGGTCGACCATGATCCGGTCGATTAAATCCTCGACCACCGTGGCAATGCTGTAGACCCCGCCCAGCCGATCATAGAGCGACGGCGTCTCCGATGCTGCTTCACTGCCAGTCATCGTCTTGCCAAATCCTTGCGCGCCCGCGCCAGCCTTCCGCAGCATACATCGAGCTGAGCGAAAAGAACAGGTTGTCGACTTCGCTGGATTGGGATCAATGTCGGCGATGTGGTGGTCGAATGCGACGATCTGCTGGGCGTGGGCGATGCCTTACCGGGTGTACTTCCCAAGTAATGGGCCTTCAGAGGTGAAACCTCCACCCCCTCCGTTGAGAATGTCAAACCTGTTCACTTCTGCACTTGGCGCAAATGCCTCCCTCAGGCGGCTGGAATGGAATGACTGCTCGTCACCGCTGCGGACGTTCCCGCGGATCGATAGGAAGTTCCGGAACGGGTCAGGAATACCGGTTCCGCCGAACGTCAGCTTTCGAGCAACATTTCGGCTCGGGAATGGCCGGTTAGGGTCACATCCAGACCACCCTTTGAGCGCTGCGTACGTCCGCTTCTGCACCTCGATGGCCGAAAACTGACAGTCCGCAGTCGGCCCCCAAAAAGCCGCCAGGCGGCAACGCACTTTGAGATGAACTCTGCCGCTTCCCGTTAGCCGAAGTTGCAAGCGGCCGCTAACAATCGTGGTTGCGCCTTTAGGGCATCCGTGGTTCAGACCGCTGGTGGATTAGAACTCATGTTGGCTTTGCGATCGGCTCATCGCTGCCGACAATCGGTGACCTATATAAAGGGGCATGTCCACGCGCCGAAAAATCAATGCAACAGCGAAGCTGATTGGAGAGTGGCCTTTAACCCCGGCTGCAACGCTTGGATCGTCCGTCAGAGCGAGGGGTATTTTTCTCGAAATACGCGCCCGCCTTCCAATGGAGTTCAGGAAACTGCTCCATATCGAGTCCCGCGTGCTTACCCTGCGCCTGTCTGAGGGCGCCGAGAATGATGTGCAGGTGGTATTCGGGATCGTATCCAAAGCACTGCAGAATATCGAAGACCTGCCCGTAATCCCCCGTGAAATCGAGGACATTCTGACGATCTCGACGGCCGAACGGCACCGCTGGCTGAAAGATGGTCGCTTGCAGAGCGCCGGGACGAAAACGGTGAAACTCCGCGGGCGGGCAAGGAACATCACCTTTCACGTGTTCGACCCGCAGCACGTGGAGGATGTGCTTGACCGCGACCTGGTTATGGTCTGGCGCGAACAGGACGCAGCGACAGCTGCAGAGAATAGGCGGCGAGCCGCGGGGAAGGCCGCTATGAAACGTGCTCAAAAAAGCGGTCGCGGAACTGCAGCTTCAGCTGGCTATGGCCCCGATGAGAACTCGCACTCCAGTTTGCGCGGCTGGGAAGATTTTGAGGATGACGGACTCCTGCGCTGATAGGCCGGCCGCACAAGCAGGTTAGGACGTTTGCCTGCGCCGTGCGAGATGCGCAAGGAGGGCCGTCAAACGCATCGCGTTCAGGACCCGCTTCGCAGGGACACCGCCCTTGCGCGCCATCTCGACACCCCAATGCATGTGGTCGAGCTCGCGGATCGAATGAGCGTCCGGATTGATGCTGAAGATGCAGCCCTGATCGAGTGCCTTTTGATGCCAGCGCCAGTCGAGGTCGAGTCGCCAAGGATGTGCGTTGATTTCGACAGCGACGCCGTGTTTTGCACACGCTTTGAGGGCTTTGTCGACGTCGAGATCATAACCGGGCCGGCGCAACAGCTGGCGACCGGTCATGTGCCCGAGGATTGTCGTCCGAGGATTTCCGATCGCCTCAATGATACGCTCCGTCTGTTCCTTCTTGGGCAACTTGAAGAGGCTGTGCACGCTCGCGACGACGAAATCGAACTGTTCCAAGATATGATTCGGGTAATCGAGCGAGCCATCCGCCAGGATGTCGGCCTCGATGCCCTTCAGTATGCGAAATTTTCCATTGTATGCCTTGTTCAGCCGGTCAGCTTCGCGGTGCTGTTCAGCAATCTCCTGCAACGAAAGGCCGCCTGCGTAGTGAGCGGACTGCGAATGATCGGCGACACCATAGTATTCGAAACCGCGCTTGCGCGTGGCTTCAGCCATTGCCTCAAGCGTTTCGGTGCCATCGGATGCGGTCGTGTGAGAATGCAGGATGCCATGCAGATCTTCATCCCGAATGAGGGCGGGTAGCTTCTGCTTTGCCGCTCGCTCAATCTCGTCCCTGCCTTCGCGCAATTCAGGCTCGATAAACTGCAAGTCTAGAGCTTGGTAGATTTCTTCTTCTGTCGCTGACGCGATCAGCTTTCTCCCGCGATGAAGCCCGTCGGCGTTTAGGGTGAATCCCTTGTCGGCCGCGAACGTCTTCAGTTGCTCAAGGTGGTCTGCCGAACCGGTTGCTTCGAGCAGGTTTGCGCCAAAGTGCTTCCTGTCCGTGACAACAAGCCTGAGGGTCGTATCCTCGATTCCAGTCGACTTTCTGCCCTGCGCTACCAGGGCGAAGTCGGAAACGAGCTCGCAACCGCGCCGGAAGTCACCTGCAATTTCGACGCGCGAAAACTCTGGATGCTCTTGCTTCACCGATATGACCGCATGTTCGAGAAGAGCGGCGGCCTTGTGCAGGTGAAGTTGCGTTTCGCCGCTTCGCACGATGGCCAGGCTCTGCAGGAGTTTTGTCTGAAGCGCGGCGCCGAGACCTTTGACTGGGCGTATGCGGTCTTCTCTTGCTGCGGCCTCGAGCTCCGCCAGCGAATTTACGCCGAGCAGCTGATGAAGCTTCAGTATCTTATCGGGACGAAGCCCGGGTATGGCAAACAGCTCCATCACGCCCGCTGGAACATCCTCGCGCAGCTTCTCAAGGCTTGGGTGCGTGCCGGTTTGGTAAAGCTTGGTCACGATGTCTGCGATCGCGTCACCGATCCCCGGGATCTTGGTGAGGGCGCCGGTGGCGATGATCCGATCAAGCGGCTGCGACAGCGCCGTCAGACTGTCTGCCGCGCGCAAGTATGCCTTTGTGCGATAGGGATTGTCGTCGCGCATAGACGCCCGTTGCGCGTATTCCCTCAAAAGACTGGCGACGGTCCTCGGATCGATTTTTGCCATGGCTTCAGCCAAACGAGGCCGATCTCCGCAGGTTCCAATCAGGCAAGGCCATGAGCGCCGCGTTGCCCTTTAAATCCCGGCTTTACTGCCTCTTCCCGCGTCGGACGCTACAGATTGGGCAAGGATTGGTCAGCGCGACCCCATCCCGCCAGAGCTTTGGAGGCTGCGCGTTTCTTTAATTCAGGAGCATCGCCCACGTGGAAATGAGAGGGCGCATCTATTGTCTTCATCTCTGCCCACGTAATCGGTGCCGCGACAGGGGCGCCCGGACGTGATCTTGCGCTGTAGGGCATGATCGCGGTCGCCCCGCGCTGATTGCGTAGATAGTCCACAAAGATGCGACCCTTGCGGCGCGCCTTTGACAACACGGCCGTGAAATGGGCCGGATCGCTCTGGGCGACCGCCTGCGCCAGGCGAGACGCGAAGTCCTTCACCTCTGGCCACTCGGCGCCAGGGGTGAGGGGCGCGATGACGTGCACTCCTTTGCCTCCCGTCAGCATCGGGAAAGTCTTAAGCCCCAGCGATTTAAGGATAGCGCGGAACTGAAAGGCAGCGGCGCGGACGGCCTCAAAATCGAGGCCTTCATCGGGGTCGAGGTCGAACACGAGGCGGTCGGCCTTTTCGACATCCTCGATCCGAGCCCCCCATCCATGCAGCTCAATCGTTCCCATCTGGACGCAAGTCATCAGTCCGTCGGCATCGTCGACATAGAGATATGGTTCCTCGTGCCCGTCCTTCTCCGTGATGCCGACATGGTGGACTTTGTCGCCAAAGCTGCCGGCGTCGTGTTTTTGGAAGAAGCACTTCTTCGCGCGGCCCTGTGGGCATCGAACCAGACTGATCGGCCGGCTGCCAACCCAAGGAAGCATGATCGCCGCGACCGCTGCGTAATGGTCGGCGAGCTGTCCCTTGGTAATGTTGGACTCCGGATAGATGACGCGGTCACGGTTACTTATCGCGATGCCGGTTGTCGCAGACGCGGCGAGATCGGCTGCATGACGTTCCGTCTCGAGCACGACCGCCTCCGGCTTCTTGTCTTCGCGGAGACCAAGATAGCTCGGATGTCGTAACGTCCCTTCATTTGTCATTTCGGTGAAGGCAATCTCAGCGACCAGTTTCGGGCGGAGCCAGTGTGCGCCGCGCACTTCGGCGCGTGGTGCGTCGACGGTCGCGGCCTTCTGCTCAAGCGGCGCCATGATCATCAAGAGACGAAGAAGTTCAGCGGTATCGAAGCCGGTGCCGACTTTCCCGGCGTAACGCAGCTTGCCGCCGTCATGAACGCCAAGGATCAAGGACCGAAACGCGCGGACCTTGTCGGACGGCGTCCAGCCGACAATCACAAATTCCTGCCGCCTGATGCATTTGATCTTCAGCCAGCTTGCGCCGCGGGCCGCCACATAACTCGAATCCGCGAGCTTTGAGATGACGCCCTCAAGGCCGGCTGCGCAGAAGCGATCGAGCAGCTCTTCTCCGCGGCCGAGGATATGGTCGGAGTAACGAAGGACCGGATTTTTCGCAGGCAAGATCGCCTCCAGCTTCGCCTTGCGCTCAAGAAGAGGAAGCCTTGTCAGATCTTCGCCGTCGAGCTGCAGCAGATCGAACGCATAAAAGTCGATAGTCGCCGGGGCACCCTTCAATGCATTCTGAAGCGCCTGGAAGTTAGATCTTCCTTCCGCATCGACAACCACGGCCTCGCCGTCAATCAGGGCGGAGCGCACCTTGAGCTTGCGAGCCTCGGAGAGGATCGAGGGAAAACGGCTAGACCAGTCCAGACCAGATCGTGTGTAGGCTCGCGCCTCGCCACCGCCGACGGCAACGAGAATACGATAGCCGTCATATTTCATCTCATGGATCCAACGATCGCCGGCAGGGACCGTGTCCACGAGCGTTGCGAGCTGGACCGGCCGGAAAGCGGGCGGCGCTAAAGTGACCTCGTCACGAGCGGGCGACTTCGCTTGACTAGCGCTCGACCCATTGATTGCCTTACGCGACGTTGGCTTGACCACTCTGACCTAAACCATACTCCAGAGACGAAATAGCGTTATCCGCGTCCAACGCGCGACTACTTCTTTAGTTTCGCTGCAGGCCGTATTGAGCTTTTCGCGATCATTGCCGACCCGCTTGATTAGCGCCTCGGCCTGAGGCCGTGCTCCTGCCTCCGGCCCTTCCATTTTCCCGATTTGCGCGCACAGTTAACTGGCAATAATCAAGAGCAGGAACGTGCCCTCAAATGCCGCCACAGCGTATCCGCTTTCTGCCATCGGCTTTAGAAGCCCGACATTCCGGTTCCGGTCCCCTAAACGGCCTGTCAGCTTTGCGCCCAATCCCGGTCGTTCCACCGGCGCGCCCCGTCCCTTAAAAGCGGACATCCCTCGTTCCTACGCTAGCGGCGACTTCGCGCCAATTCCAGACATTCCCGACGCTTTCCGGGAGCGGACCTTCGCATATCGTCCGAAACCGACCCCAAGCGGAAGTTGGCTGTCCCTCGGCTGAACTTACGCCCATGACCCAATTCGGTCTTTGCGGGGATTGCGTCGGGCGGCCGGAATGCGGCTCAAAGCCGCCCTTGAGCCGCCTAGATTGCCGATTCCGGCTGGTAGGCATGTGCCCGCCTCTAGCCTAGCGGAACACGTTTGTCCTCGCTGGCAGCGCCGATTAGGAGTATGATTACTCATCGCTGGCCGGGACCACTCATGCAGCGAGAGAGCGCAAGACTCCGCCTAAAAAGGGCGCGCTCCATAGCCTTAGACCACTGTGCGCGCTCACCGAGGTTGTCCGTCTGTGCTCGGATCGCTTTTGCTCGATCCTGGCCGGAATCTTTTCGCCAATCCGGAAAAGGAGCGTTCCGATGCAAGTCATCCAAGATCGTCGCACCTTCCTCGCTGGCCTGTCGGCGGCCGGCAGTGCGGCGCTATTCAACATTCGCCCGTCCAATGCAGCAGGGGAACCGCCCCCAGAAACGACCACCGTCCGTCTGGGAAAGTGGGAAGCCTACTGCTGGGCAGCCGTCTTCCTGGCCGGAGAACTGATGCGTGCCGACGGTATCACCGATGTCCGCTATTTGACAGGCGACACCAGCGTCGACAATTCTCAGTGGCTTGCTCGCGGCGACACGGATTTCGATATGAACATGCCGTCGATGCACATCAAGTCTATCGAGGCCGGCGTACCGATCAAGGTACTGACCGGTGTGCATACTGGGTGCTTCGAACTGATCGCCAACAACAGCGTCCCTGCCGTTACCGATATGCGGGGCAAGCGGGTGGGAGTATGGAATATGGGTGGCCACCCGCAAATCTTGGCGAGCCTCATGGCCAACTATGTCGGGCTCGATCCCGTCCACGATATCCGATGGGTAGAAACTGCAGATCCTATGCAAGACTTTATCGATGGGAAAGTCGATGCGTTCCTCACCGATACGTCGATATCGCACAAGCTTCGCGCTCAGAAGAATTTTCCCGGCCACACGGTCGTCAACATCGCCGTCGACCGCCCGTGGTCGCAATACTTCTGCTGCATGGTTGCCGGCAGCACGGACTATGTGACCAAGTACCCGGTGGCGACCAAGCGTGTATTGCGCGCCATCCTCAAGGCCGCCGACTTCTGCGCCTCGACCCCGGAACTGGCGGCGCAGGCGCTGGTCGATCGAGGCTTTCTGCCCAACTATGACTCCGCTCTGGCAACGCTGAAAGAGAACCCGCACGACAAGTGGCGAGAATACGATGCCGAGGATTCGGTCCGCTTCTATGCGTTGCGCCTGCAGGAGACGGGCATGATCAAGTCGAGCCCGCAGCAGATCCTAGCAAACGGAACGGATTGGCGTTTCCTCAACGAGCTGAAACGGGAGCTGAAGACTTAACGCCTAGCCGAAATGTCCGCTTGTTGGGTGCTCATCGGACGTTCAGCCTCGCCCCTTCGAATGACGGCTTCTGGCGCTCCTTGCTCCCTCCGTTCGAGGAAGCGTACGGCAGGAAACCCCCAACCTAGTCCTCCAACGGCTTCTTCCGCGTGCAGAGCGGTTAAAAGCACGGGTCGCCTCGATTGCGCCAATTGGAGACGCTTGGTGACGACGCGTCGAACGTCTTGAGCGGGGCCGAAAACAGACCGGCAGCTTCGGTCTGAGAATCTTCAAGAGCGGACATTTCAGGTTGGGTGTGGGCATCGTCCTGACGTGACCCGGAGCTGCCATTTGCCTTTCCTCAACGCGTGCCCTCTCTCACCGGAACCTGACGTTGCTATGGGCATAACCGCAAGGACGACCTAGCCTCCTGTTTGCGGTATAATGCTGGCCAAACTTCCACCGCCTAGGGAGAAGGGCATGGATATCGCGGCATGGCTGGCAAGCCTCGGACTGGGGGAATACGCCCCGGCCTTCCGCGACAATGACATCGATTTCGAGCTGCTGCCTAAGCTCACCACCGAGGACTTGACGGCCTTGGGCATCAGGTCCGTGGGGCATCGGCGCAAGCTGCTCAGCGCCATTTCGGCGCTCGCGGAGAATTCCTCCGCTCAGCCAGGGTCGAACCTGTCCACTCTTGAGGAGTTTGCACAAGACGCCACCGCCGACGACGTGGCAGCGCCACGAGCAGAGCGGCGGCAGCTCACCGTCATGTTCGTCGACCTCGTCGGCTCGACCGCGCTGTCGCAGCGACTCGATCCCGAGGACATGCGCGAGGTGATCCTCAGCTACCAGCAGGCAGTGTCGCGCGAGATCGCGCGCTACGAGGGACGCGTCGCCAAGCTCATGGGCGACGGCGTGCTCGCCTATTTCGGCTGGCCGCAGGCGCATGAGGACGACGCCGAGCGCGCCGTGCGCGCGGGTCTCGCGGCCGCGACCGCGACCGGCCGACTGGCCGGCCCCGGCCGAGTGCCGCTCGCCGCGCGTGTCGGCATCGCCACCGGGCTGGTGGTCGTCGGGGACCTGGTCGGCGAAGGCGCGGCGCAAGAGGAAGCCGTGGTCGGCGACACGCCCAATCTTGCAGCCCGGCTGCAAGCCATCGCCGAGCCGGATTCTATAGTGGTCGCGGAGGCTACGCAAAGGTTGGTCGCCGGACTGTTCACAGCGACCGATCTTGGTGAACGCGAACTCAAAGGCTTCACCGCTCCAGTGCGGTGCTGGCGCATCGTCGGCGAGACGGCGGCCGAGAGCCGCTTCGAAGCCCGGCACGCCGTGCTGACGCCTTTGGTCGGCCGGCAGGAAGAGCTCGCCTTTCTGCTCGAACGGTGGCATCGCGCAACATCGGGACAAGGCCAGGTTGTCCTACTCACCGGCGAGGCTGGCATCGGCAAGTCTCGCCTGTTGGCCGCACTTGCCGCGCAGGTCGCCGCAGGGCCGCGTTCGGTACTGCGCTTTTTCTGCTCGGCCCACTACACCAACAGCGCACTCCATCCCCTGATCTCGCATTTGGAAAGGGCGGCGGGCTTCGTGGGCGACGACAACGCCGACACGCGGTTCGACAAGCTCACGGCGCTGCTTGCCGAGATCGGCGCGGAGGCTGGCGAGGCCCTACCATTGCTGGCAACGCTGCTCTCGATCGATGCAAGCGGGCGTTATCGGCCGCCGAAGTTGCCGGCGCCGGCGCTCAGGGCGCGCACGCTCGCTGCCTTGACGCGGCTGGTCGAGGCGCCGGCGACGAACGCTCCAGTGCTCGTACTCGTCGAGGACGCCCATTGGATCGACCCCACGACGGCCGAATGGCTAGAAACGCTCGTGGAGCGGCTCTCGGACCTGCCGGTCCTGCTGGTGGTCACGGCGCGGCCGGAATTCGAGCCACGCTGGAGGGCGCTGTCGTGTGTCGACACGCTGCAGCTGGGACGGCTCGAACCAAGCGATGGCACGGCGATCATGGAGCGGGTGGCGGGCGGCAAGAAGCTGCCGCGCGACATCGCGGACCGCATCCTTGCTAACACGGAGGGGGTGCCGCTGTTCGTCGAGGAGCTGACGAAGACCGTGCTCGATTCCGGCCTATTGGTCGAGGCGGGCGATTGCTATCTGGCGATCGGGCCGCTGCCGGCGATCGCGATCCCGTCGACGCTGCAGGACTCGCTGATGGCGAGGCTCGACCGGCTGTCTCCGGTGAAGGAGACGGCGCAGATCGCCGCCTGCATCGGCCGCGTTTTCCAGCACCGGCTGCTCGCCGCAGTGAGTGGCGCCGGCCGAGGCCGGCTCGACGATGCGCTCAGCCAGCTGGAACAGGCAGAGCTGCTGTTCCGCAGCGGCGCGGCGCCGGAGGCGACCTACACATTCAAGCACGCGCTGGTCTGCGACACGGCTTACCAGAGCCTATTGAAAAGCCGGCGCCAGCAGATCCATGCGAAGATTGCCGCCGCGCTGGAAGCGGAGTTTGCCGACGTCGCCGAGACCGAACCTGAGACCGTGGCGCAGCACTACACGATGGCCGGACTGGCGGCTGAGGCCGCGTCATGGTGGCTGAAAGCCGGGCAGCGGGCGATGACAAAGTCTGCCAACCGCGAAGCCGCGGCGCACTTCGGCAAAGGACTCGAGCTCGTTGTGACTTTGCCCGCTTCCGAGGCCCGTCTCAGGCAGGAGCTGTCACTCTGGACGGCAATGGGCTCGGCGCTCATCCCCGCCAGAGGTTGGGGCGATCCCGAGGTCCTGCACTCTTTCTCGAAGGCACGGGAACTTGCCGAAAGGCTTGGCGATAAAACACAGCTGTTCGCCGCGGTCCGGGGCGAGAGCGCCTGCCGCACCATTTCGGGTCACCTGCTCGCCGCAAATGCGCTCGCCAACCAGTGCCTCACGCTCGGCATGGAGCTCGCGCATGCTTCCGGCGATTCCGGCTACATGCTGGAAGCGCACCACCAGCTCTGGGGCGTCAACTTCTATCTCGGCAACTACAAGACCAGCGAGGTGCACGCCAGCCAGGGTATGGCCATCTACGACTACGAGAAGCATCGCCACCTTGCCTGGGGCTATACCGGGCATGATCCAGGCGTTTGCTGCCGGTCGTTCTCCGCACAGATGCTCTGCGTTTGCGGCAATCCGGATAGGGCGGTTCAGCAGTCAAGAGAAGCCGTCGCCCTGGCCGAGCGCGACTCGCACCCTGTTAGCCTGGCCCAGGCGCAGATGGCGCTCAGCGTCGTCCACCTCATGCGGCGGGAGCCGCATGATGGGCGACTCTGGGCGGAAAAGGCCATCGCCGTGTGCACCGACTTCGCCATGCCGCTGCTGCTTGGCCAGGCTCGCGTGTTCTTCGGCTGGGCGCTCGCTGGTGTGGGGCAGCTGGACGAGGGCATTCGCCAGATGCGCGAGGGGATCGCGGCGATCGCCGCGACCGGTGCCGACATGGGGATGGCTTACTACCTTTGCGCGCTCGCCCGCGCCTGCGGCGAGCGCGGCGAGGCAAGCGAAGGACTTGCCCTTCTGGAGCAGGCGTTGGACACGCTCGCCAAGTCTGGCTCCAGCTACCAGCTGCCCGAGCTGTTGAGCGCCAAAGGAGAGTTGCTATCGCGCCTGGACCAGGGCGACGATGCTATCGAAGGCTCGTTCCGGCAGTCGCTGGCCGCCGCCCGCGAGCAAGGTGCGAGACTGGCCGAACTGAGGGCCGCGCTTCGGCTTGCCCGACTTTGGTCCGATCGCGGGCGCGAGAGCGAGGCGCGAGACCTGCTCGCACCCGCCTATGCGGCGTTCAACGAGGGTTTTGGCATGCCCGACCTGGCAGAGGCCAGAGCCGTGCTGCAGAAGCTTTCACATCATCCGACGGCATCGCCATAGGGAGGCAACGACCCCCGGGGAGGAACACCATGTTCAAGCAAATGTGCATTGGTCTGCTAGTCGGCGTAGCACTAATGCTGGCCGGCAAACCGGCTTCTGCAACCGAGCTCACGATCTTCTGGGCGGAATGGGATCCTGCAAATTATCTGCAAGAACTCGTCAACGAATATGAGAGGCAGACCGGCGTCAAGGTGACCGTCGAAACAACGGCCTGGCCGGGGTTCCAGACCAAAGCGTTCGCCGAATTCTATGCCAGGGGCGATGCGTACGATATGGTCGTTGGTGACTCGCAGTGGCTCGGCGCTGGCTCGACCGGCGGCCACTATGTTGAGCTGACCGACTTTTACACAAAGCACGACGTCGCGGAGCTGATGGCTCCGGCCACCGTGGAATTCTATGCCGAATATCCGGGTGGCAGCGGCAGGTACTGGGCGATCCCGCTCGAGGGCGACGCAATCGGCTGGGCGTATCGCAAAGATTGGTTCGAGGACCCGAAGGAAATGGCCGACTTCAAGGCGAAGTACAACTACGACCTCGCCGTGCCGAAGACCTTCAAAGAGATGCGCGACATTGCCGAGTTCTTCTATCGGCCTGACCAGAGATATGGCATCGCGATTTACACCGACAACTCATATGATGGGCTGGTGGGCGGCTTCGAAAGCGTGCTTTTCTCGTATGGCGGCGAGCTTGGCGACTATGCAACCTACCAGGTCGACGGTTTTATCAATTCCGACAGGGCCGTGGCCGCGCTCGAATTCTATAGGGAGCTGTACAAATTCACGCCTCCGGGCTGGGCCAACGCCAATTTCGGAGAGGAGAATCTGGCGATCACCGAAAGCCTGGCCGCGATGAGCATGAACTATTTCGCGTTCTTCCCATCGCTTACCAACGAGGCTAGCAATCCGAATGCCAACAACACCGGCTTCTTCGCCAACCCGGCCGGACCGCGAGGCGATCAGTTCGCCCCACTCGGGGGGCAGGGCATCTCGATCATCTCCTATTCGCAAAAGCAAGACGAAGCCCTCAAATTCCTCGAGTGGTTCATCAAGGACGAAACGCAGAAGAGGTGGGCGGAGCTCGGGGGCTACACCTGCAGCGCGGCCGTGCTGAAGTCGGATGCGTTTCAGAACGCCACGCCGTACAACAGAGCCTTCTATGAGACCATGTTCAAGGTGAAGGACTTCTGGGCGGTTCCGGAGTACGCCGAATTACTGCAGCAGTTTAACCAGCGAGTCTATCCGTACGTGACGGGCGACCAAGGCACGGCCAGGGAGACGCTTGATGCCCTCGCCGCGGACTGGAACGCGACTTTCAAGAAGTACGGGCGCCAGTAGTCGGTGTAGTTATGGATGGGACGCATCGCGTTTCACACCGAACATCGTGGAGATGCCGAACGCCTGCTTTGCGAAGCAAAGCGGACCTTCTCGAGACGGCCGCATAACTTCGGCTTCTGTGAAGGGTTACGGATGCCGGCTTCTGTGAGAGGTGCCGAGCGCTGGGGCCGGCGTCCGGAAGCCTCCAGGGAACGAACCGGCATGGTCGCCGGTAATGTCCGCTATAAGGCGGTGGCAAGCCTGACTTCAAACCGCCGACATGGGGCGCGAAGCGGTCATCCGCGGCACGAGGAACGACGGTCGCCAACGGGTCACTCGCGCTGGTTGGGCTCAATGTCCGGTTTCTGGAAGGAAAATGGGGCCCGCAAGGTCAGGATTGGGTCAGGTCGAGACTTCAAGCGCCCCAAGCAGAACGTCAGCTATTGCCATCCGGAAGTCCCGAAGCTGTCAGTCCGCTTCCGGCCCCGCTCAAGACGTTCGACGCGTCGTCACCAAGCGTCTCCAATTGGCGCAATCGAGGCGACCCGTGCTTTTAACCGCTCTGCACGCGGAAGAAGCCGTTGGAGGACTAGGTTGGGGGTTTCCTGCCGTACGCTTCCTCGAACGGAGGGAGCAAGGAGCGCCATCTGCTGACGTTCAGGCCAGTCAGTCCGAAGGTCCACTCTTGCCCACCAAGCTGCACTTAAGCACTCAACTCGCAGGTATCCTAGCTCTCAGTCTCCGCTAAGCGCTCCAGCCGCCTGCATTCAACGCGTCGGAACGGTCACTTATTCGGCTGATCGACCCGGAAGTGCAGTTCGACGGGCATATTATTTTCGCCATTGATGGGAACCATGTCCTGCGGGCACGCGGACATCACGACGACCAGATCCATTTTAGCACGGAACTCGACCCGGTCGCCCGCCTTCGAAACGGTTGGAAGCCAAGCGATACTGCCATCGGCACGTACGGGAGTGTTCATCCACAGATTCAGCGGACTCGGGATTTCGCTCGCGCGCAAGCCGATGGCAAGCATCGCCATGCGAAGG
This sequence comes from Mesorhizobium sp. WSM4810, assembly GCF_055811235.1. Lineage (NCBI taxonomy): Bacteria > Pseudomonadati > Pseudomonadota > Alphaproteobacteria > Hyphomicrobiales > Phyllobacteriaceae > Mesorhizobium > Mesorhizobium sp. WSM4810. The sequence goes on from NZ_JBVVQV010000033.1 coordinate 16,467, forward strand.
TTGTCGGTGCAATTGTCGTGGTATTCGGTGACACCCAGGAGCCGATAGCGATAGAGATCGCAGGCGGCTATGACGGTGTCGTGAACTCCAGGAGAATCATCAACTTCGAACGTGAGGAATGGTCTTCGCCGATTACTGACAAGGGTATCATTCACCTTTGGCGTTATGTGGCTGAGATACCCATGCAGATGCTCCATCGAAAGATATTCGCGAAGATCAAACGCGTTGAATGCCCAGAAATCGCACACCTGTGTGCCGTGCGTATTGATGATTGTAATAGTCTGGCCTTTGGCTAATCGTACGGCTCGTCCCTGGCGAGCAGGCACATTGTAGACCTTGCCGACCTCCGGAGCGCCGTCGGCGGAAATTGGATTGTCAAGAGTGCTGTTTTGTCCGTCCGGTTTGCCCTGATCTTCAAAATGCGGAGAATGCAAGCTCATGGAACACCCTTGATCTGGCCCGTAGGTGATTGGAACGGAGCGCCGGCAACACAGGAGGGTATGCCGTCACGTGAATAAAGTGATGATGCCGAAACACCGCAACTGAAACGTGTTCATCCGACGCGAAAGCGGAGGTCATCAGTAGGCATTGGCGAAATGTACTTTTCAACCCACAGGGCGGCTGACAGCACGCCTTCGTCGCTATCGACGGCGCCGGACAAGAGCGCCGACGTCGCCAATCCGATGCTCCTGCCCGTGGGCACGGCGATGCCCGGCATATTGAGGAAGCTGCCTATCATCGTGAGTGACAGGGTTGCGAGATTGACTTTGGCAAACAAGTCCGCGTCCCCTTCCATGTGCGACAATCGCGGGGCGACATGCTTGACGGTCGGCATCAGCAGGATCGCGCCGCCGAGTTCGCGGGCGATGTTTCCGATCAGTTCAGCGGGTAGGTCTCGCAGGATCGCTATTTCAGCTGCGCCTAGGGATGTTGCCGCCTCAAGCCGCGCGACGATTCGAGGGTCCAGCAATTCGCGTGAGCCACCAACGAGCAATTTCTTGTGCTGTGCATAGGCTTCGGCCGCGCCAAGCCAACCGGCATCGTCAAAGACCTTACGGCTGCGTTCGACAGCGACGACACGTCGATTTTCGACCCCGGCGCCGGCGTCGCTCAGCCTTTCAACGAAGCCGATGAAGTTGTTGCGCACCCCGTCAGTCAATTCGGGATCCTCGAGGATACCCATATCGACCACAAATTTCGTGGCGACGATGCCGGCGAAATGTTTGGCTTCCTCTTGCCACGCATCGCCGCATCCATAGTCACGCAATCTGCCACTGTCCGGCAAATCGGACCAACACTGTCGAATGAACTGGCGAGAGGAAAAACGCCGCTCATATCATAGCGCGAGGGCGAAGCCTTGAAGCCGACGAGGCCATTGAAGGCGGCGGGAATCCGGATAGAGCCGGCCGTATCGGTGCCAATGGACGCGGCAACGACGCCATCCTTCACAGCGATTGCCGATCCAGATGAGGAGCCCCCCGGCACACGGATTCCGTCACCGGGGGTTCCAAAGTGGAGATTAAGACCGAGGCCAGAATAGGCTAGCTCGCTCAGATTGGTCTTGCCGAGAGCGAGAAGGCCCAGCCGTCTGGTGTTCCGAACGCCAACGGCATCTCTCGCGGCGATTGCCGCCTTCGCAACGACCGCTGGAGAACCGGCCGTTGTGATCATACCTTGGACGTCGAAAAGGTCTTTCCAGGCAATGGGGACGCCATCAAGGGAACTTAAGGGACGTCCCTCGCACCAACGGACGTTGGATTGTTCCGCCTCTGCAAGAACTTCCTTTGCTCGCAACGAAATGAAGGTATTTGGGCTGCATGCGGCGCGCGCCAACGCCTGCTCGACCAATCGGCAAGGATTGGTATCGCCCTGAACGAGCGCGGCTGAAAGTTCTTGCAGGGTACCATTGGGTTGCACCGCGGCGTCCGTTCGGCTCGATTTCTTGCTGCCAACCTTCCGCCCAGCGCTAAGTGCTCAAAAGACCCAGGCGGTTGAGGTGCGGCACCTCGTCTCGAGAGGTTGAGCGGGACGGTCAGGACGCCGCGGCATATACGGCGCTCGGCATCGACAGCCGATCGACAAGTGCCGGAATCGCGGCATGTGCCGCCGCAATCGAGGTGGCATGTCGGTCCCCGCCGAACTCCTGAAATTCGATACCGACATGATGCATCGCGTCCACGCCGAGATAGTGCTTGATCGCTCGAAGATGGGTGTCGAGATGGTTCATGTGGCTGCGAATGCCGTCCGGCTCGAAACCGAATTCCCCGCATGAGGTCAGGAGCACCAAGGTCTTCCCCGAAAGCATCGGCTCCAAGGGAAAGTCCCCTCGCCCAAGATCGAAGGTGAACGTCTTGTTGATGCGGACGATCTGATCGACCCAGCCCTTCAGGGCAGTGGGCATGCCGTAATTGTACATCGGCGTGCCAAGCACAATGATGTCCGCGGGCTCAAGTTCGGCAATCAGCGTATCGGAAAGAGCGACCAATTGGCGTTGGTCCTCGGTAAGCAGTTCTGGTTCGGTGAAGACGGCGGCAATCCACGGTTCCGTTGTGGCCGGGGGCGGATTTGCGCCCACATCGCGCCGGATGACGATATCGCGAGGATTACGCGCCTTCCAAGCCTCGATGAACTTTGCAGACAGGTCCCGCGAAAGCGAACGCGAGATCCGTGCGCTCGCGTCAATGTGAAGAATAGTGGCCATTGTGATCTGCTCCGATTTCGATTTACCGCAGACCTATCAGGCTGATGCGTAATGGATGCCCGATTTGATTTAAGCCAATGGCTGAATAGAAATCATCAGCGTGACGCTCAAACGAAAGCCGCCGCAGGGTTGTTTGCACAGCCCCGCGGCGGCGATTTTTCAAGTCCAACCGGTCAGTACGGCTGCGGCTTGAGTTCGCCCGATCTCATCTTGGCGACGAGCCCTTGAACCTCGGCACGAACGTCTTCCGGTACATCCGCGTGAAAGGTCCCGATGCGCATGGCGGCTTCATTGTTCAGATCCGCCTTATACAGCTGGCCCTTGAGTTCCCCCTTCACCGAGAGGCGCAGATAGGTGAGCATGTTTTGGCTGACGTCGAGAATGGCCGACTGGATCATGATATCGGGCCATTTTTCGATCGCGTCATAGTACAGGCCGACGGCATACGCTTTCTTTTCCTGGACCGCCTGAAGCGCGCCAACCGTCGCGCCATCCATTGTGGGCCACACGACGTCGGCGCCCTGGCTGAGCTGATTGAGCGCCGCCTCCTTGCCTTTGGCGACATCGTTCCAGTCGCCGGTCACCGTCACCAGCACCTTGGTGCCGGGAACGGCTGCTTCGGCACCGTCCTTGTAGCCCTGAACCGAGTCGTTGGTGAACTTGAACTCCTGGGCGATCATGATGCCGATTGTGTTGGCCTTGGACATCTTGGCTGCCGTATAGCCCATGAGGTAGCCGAACTGACTGAAGTAAAAGTCGGCATTCGCCACATTGCCGCCGACACCAAGGCCGTTGTTGACCATGAAGGCCGTATCGGGAAAGCGCTTGGCGACGCGTTGGACGGCGTCCTGATATTCTCCACCGTGGCCGATGACGAGATCGTACCCGCGGCGCGCATAGTCGGAGAGCACCTCGACCTGATCCGGTTGCTCGACGAGTTCGGAATAAGCAAATTCCAAGCCCAGTTCCTGTTGCGCGGCTTTGAGGCCGGAATATGCGGCCTGGCTCCATCCGTTGTCGGTGATGGTGCCCGGCATGGCAATGGCTACTTTGTAGGCATCCTTTGCGAGAACACCAGACGTGCCGGACAGGGCAAATGTCGCTGCCGCCACTCCCGAAATAAAAACCTTACGCGCGATCATCATTGATCCTCCCAAGCACCGGCAATATTGCCGTGTGCAAACCAGCCCAATCACAGGACCTGTGATTGGTGAGCTCCACTCACCCGGTTATCGTAAGAATGCCCCTGCGCGGCAAAACTGATTTGTTCTCAACTCATGCATAAGATTGTTGCATGTGTTGGCGTTCAGCGGCCTTCCCGGTCATAGGGGGCGCCAAGCGCTTCCGGTGCACGAACCACGCCGACCAGCCCGACAAGGGCGACAATCGACGCCAGATACGGCAGGATCAAGAACACCTGGTAGGGAATTTCCGGATTGACGAATTGCAGTCGCAACTGGGCCGCGTCGCACATTCCAAAAAACAGCGCCGCGAGGATCGCCAACGCCGGATTCCACCGTCCGAGAATGACGGCGGCGAGAGCAATGAAACCTTTTCCAGCGCTCATGTTTTCCGCGAACAGGTGGATTTGCGAAAGCACCAGCTGCGCACCGCCTATTGCCGCAAGCATGCCGCTGCCTATCAAGGCGGCGTAGCGAAGCCGGAACACAGCCACACCCGACGAATCCGCCGCGCGAGGATTTTCACCGGTTCCGCGCAGGCTGAGCCCCCAAGACGTCTTGAAGAGCAGCCAAGATGAAACAGGCGCGAGAACATAAAGAAGGTAGGTCAGCGGATCCTGATTGAACACCGCAGGGCCGACGATCGGGATCGCGGACAATCCAGGGATCGCGATCTTGCCGAACCCTTCGACGGTGGCGCGTCCCATCTCCTCGCCGAAGAGCTGCCGCGCCAGAAACGAGGTCATTCCGGCAAAGAGCAGATTGATGGCAATGCCGGCAACCAGTTGATTGATGCGCCAGGAAACCGCAAGAACCCCCAGTAAAAGTCCGCCTACGGCGCCCATCAGAATTCCGCACGCGAGGCCAATGATCGGCGATCCTGTGGCAAACGCGCCGATTGCGGCGCCAAAGGCGCCGGCAAGCATCATCCCCTCAAGCCCGATGTTGAGGACGCCGCTCCGTTCGGCGAGCACGCCACCAAGCGCAGCGAATGCGATGGGAACCGCGAGGCGCAGACTGGACGCCATGAAATCGGTGAACTGTCCTATGTCCGTCAGGAATTCCATTCTAGCTCGCTTTCTTGGCAGCCGGCAGGATTAGCGAGGCACGGCGGGCGCGTAGGTAGGAAAGGATGCCGAAGCGGTCGGCGCGCATGGCAAGGCTTGCGGCGAGCATGATCACGACGAGCCCCTGGAGCGCATCGACGATCGAGCGCTCCACACCAGCGACACGTTGCATGGCGCCGGCACCAGCCTGGAGGCCGGCAAGGAAGAATGCCGCGACCGGCACGAGGATGGGCGAGGCCAGCGCCATGAACGCCACGACAATGCCGTCAAACCCATAGCCGGAGCTGAACAGGTGAAAGAGGCGGTATTTGAGGCCGATCACTTCAAAGCCGCCGGCAAGACCGGCGAGGCAACCGCCCAAAATCATTGATCGCAGCATCTGTTTGCGAACGGCGATGCCGGCATACTGGGCAGCTTCCGGGTTTCGGCCGACGGTGTCGATCGCAAAGCCCGACGGCGTGTAGCGAAAGAACAGGTAGATGACGACGGCGATCAAAAGTCCCGCCATTGCGCCAATATGCGTATCGGTTTCCGGCATCAGAATTGGCAGGTGCAGGAATTCGGGCAGTTCCTCGGAGTAAGGATACGGCGCCGACTTCGCGAGCAGCGGGCCGCTGACGGCATAGGAAACGATGTGAATGCCGATGAAGTTCATCAGCAAGGTCACAATCACTTCGTTGATGCCGTGATACGCGCGAAGATAGCCTGGGATGGCCGCCCAAAGTCCACCTCCGATCATTGCTGCGACAACAACGATCGGGATACCTGCATAGGAGGGCATCTCAGGCAGCGCGAGTCCAACAACGGTAGCAAACAGGCCACCGAGATAGATCTGACCTTCGCCGCCAATATTGTAGAGCCCGGCGCGCAACGGCACCACGACCGCCAGGCCCGCAAGCAGGATCGGCGAAGTCTTTACGAGCGTGTTGCCGATCCCCCAATAGTCGAAGAAGGCCTCACCGAACAGGGCCTGATAGCCGGCTACGGGGTCTGACCCGGCCAACAGCATCAGGACGCCGCCGATCAGCAGGGCGATGGCGACAGCAAAAACCGTGCGCAGTGCGAAAATCCATTCAACGACGCGGTCCATCATGCCGCCTCCATGGTCACACCGGCCATCATCATTCCAATTTTTTGGGCAGTGACATGCTCGGGCGCCAGGATTCCCGTAAGCCTGCCCGCGCAAATGACGCCGACGCGGTCGGCGACTTCAAGCAGATGCTCAAGTTCGGTCGAGATGTAGAGAACCGCCACGCCGCGCGCGCGCTCTTCGAGAATCTTGTTTTGCACGAACTCGATTGCGCCGACATCGAGACCCTTGGTGGCCTGCATCACAACGAGGATGCGCGGCCGTGACTCGATCTCCCGCGCCAGAATGATCTTTTGCTGGTTGCCGCCCGAAAGGAAGCGCGCCTGTTGTTCGGCCGAGCGCAGGCGAATGTCGTAGCGCGCTATCAGGTCGACCGCACGCTCCGCAATATGCCTGTAGTCAATGATGCCGTTGCGACTGACCGGTTCCCGGTCGAAGCTGCGCAGCACGAGGTTCTTGGACACCGAATAGTCCAGAACGAGCCCTGTGGCGTGCCGGTCTTCCGGTACGAACCCGATCTTGGTGTTGACCACCCGCTCACGCACGTCGAGGTGGCTGATGCTCTCGCCCTCGACTAGAATGTCGCCCGACGTCAACGGCCTCATGCCGACAATGACCTCTGCGAGCTCTCTCTGACCATTGCCGTCAACCCCGGTCAGGCCGAACACTTCGCCCTCACGCAGCGAAAACGACAAGGATTTGAGCGCGGATGCGCCGCGGTCGCTTTGAGCACAGACGTCAACGACTTCAAGAACCGCCCGACCAGGCTCGCCGACGCGATTCCCGATCCGAATGTCGGATTCCCGACCCACCATCAGTCTGGAAAGTTCTTTCGGCGTCGTCTCGGCGGCGCCCACTTCGGCAATGACGCGACCTTGGCGCATGATGGTCACGTTGTCCGCTACTTCCATCACTTCGTCGAGCTTATGGGTAACGAACAGGATGGTGTGTCCCGCGGCTCGTATTTTCTTGAGTCCGTCAAGAAAGCTGCCGATTTCATCGGGTGCGAGAACGCTGGTTGGCTCGTCCAGCACAAGGATTTCCGCGTTGCGATGGAGCACTTTCAGAATCTCGACGCGCTGGCGCATGCCTATGGGCAATTTCCAGACCGGCGCATCTGGATCGACATCGAAGCCGTATTGTTCCGAAATCTCGCAGATCCTGGCGGCCTGCTGCTTGAGGTTCAGCGAGAGGCCGCCGGTTCCCAGCAAAATATTCTCGGTGACGGTAAGCGCGCTGGCGAGCTGGAAGTGCTGGTGGATCATGCCAATGCGATGGCCAATCGCATCGCGAGGAGAATTCAGAACGATTGGCGCGCCATCGATGAGTACCCGACCGTTGTCAGGCCGGTAGAGGCCGTAAAGCACATTCATCAGCGAGGTCTTACCCGCCCCGTTTTCACCGAGAACGGCGCGGATTTCGCTCCTGCCGACGGTGAGACTTACATTCTCAAGCGCCTTGAAGGGCCCGAACGATTTTGAGACATTCTCGACGATCAGATGTGACATGGGATTCCTCGACGAGGTCGCGCGCTGCACCGCCACGAAAGCGTTCGGCCTGCTCTTTCCTATTGGGCTCGCAATAGTTCGCCCCCTCAACTGAAAAGGGCTCATCCGTCGCATGAAGCAGGAGGTGGATTTCGAAAGAGACTCAGCCGTCCGTCTCACGCCGGGCGCTGTCGAACCGCGAAAGCCATCTCTGGATGAAGGGATCTAACGCCGCGGCGCTTTCCAAATCCCCATGGGGGATGGGAGTCCGGCTGAGCGCATCGGCAATGTCGGAAGCGAGTGCCCGCTTGTCGAAACGGGTGGGCTGGCCGTTCTCGAGCACGACCTCGCCATCGACAATAACCATGTCGACGTGGCGCGCCTTCGCGCGCGTCATCAACAAGATGAACGGGTCGGCCTCCGGGGCGACCCAGGGCGAGGTGAGTTCGTCGAGACGCAGCAGGACGAGATCGGCCTTGAAGCCCGGCCGCAACATGCCGATGCGAATGGATCTGTTGAGATGTTGCGCACCGACCCTGGTCGCCATCGCAAAGACATCGCGTGCTCCGACGCCGGGCTCCCGCGCTCCGGCGTTCAAATGTAAGCGCCATGCGAGGCGCATCTCGGCGAACATGTCGTCGTCGTCGTTCAAAGTGGTGGCGTCCGTGCCCAGCGCAACAGGAATTTGCATTGCTCTCAGTTTGCCGACCGGAGCAATTCCGCAATGAAGGCGAAGGTTGGAGCCCGGATTGCTGACGACGATAACGCCGGTGCCCGCTAACGCCCCAATATCCGCATCGGAAAGGTGGACGCCATGTGCGAGTGAGAGGCGCGGCGTCAGGATGCCGAGTGAATGGAGATAGGCGATAACCGACTGACCGCGGCTACGCTGGCTTGTTTCCTGTTCGTAGCGGGACTCGAGCGCGTGGGGCTGGATCCCCGTATCGTAGCGTTCGGCGCGCAGATTAATTTCCTCGAGAACCGATCGCTCGACCCATTGCAAGCCTGGTGGACCGAACCAGAGGTCAATACGTGGCTGCGTCGAGGCCGCGGCGTGCCATGCATGGAAAAGATCGAAAAATTGTTCAGGGCTCACTCGGTCGGTCGGCGCCATCCAAGTGGCTGCAAGTTTTCTGATCGCAGGAGGGAGTTGCACGGCGAAGCGCTCGTCCTCGCCCTCGCCGCCCAGGAGAAACCCCATGGTTCGGATACCAGGCGCAACAACCGCGCGGATGCCGGCGCTGGCGTAGCCATCCATCTTGCCGCGGACAGACTGGTCGACATTTTCGGCGCTGCCGGCAAGGCCGCACATGTCGATCATCGTGGTGACGCCTGTTCGCAGCATCTGGCAAGCGGTCCACATAGCGGACAGGCGCGCATCGAGCGGGCGCAGGGAGCGGATGCCCTGCAGCCAGGATTCTAGCGGTGCATCGGCTATGCCGTGCAGGGATGTCGGCACGCCGAAGCTGTGATGGTGCGCGTTGACCAGCCCGGGCATCAAAAGATGCGACGTGGTTCCGACGACCTTGCAGGACGGATTCACTTTTCGCAGTTCAGTATAGGTGCCGTTAGCGCCGATTTTGCCATTCACGACCAGAACGGCGCCATCTTCGATAAAGTCCGATGGTTCGTCAGACAGCAGTGCCCAACGCGCGCGCACGATATAGGTCGACTGCTGACGATGTTCCCTCGAGCCGCTCATGCGCGCAGCAACAGGCGTCCCCAGGGCGAACCCGTTGGTGCCTGGTGCGCCTTTCCTCTGGTCGAAGACGCTTGCCAATTGCATGTCGAACGCTGCCTGCTTGATGAAACACGGCAAACCTATCAAACGTTTTTCAGCAATGAAGTGAGGATTGCTCAGGCGTCGGGTGAGCGGATACCGGATGGCAGGTTTGATTCTCAATAAGCTCGCCGGCAGGACTATCGCGGAAAATATCGGCTTCTTCGAGCAGCCACTCCCGGAAGGCCGCCACTCTCGGATTGCCGGAGCGAGTTTCGGGGCAGATCAGATAGTAGTTCTTGTTGGGCAGTCGAATGGAGGAAGCGAGCACCAGACGGCCTTGCACAATATCGTCGGCGGCAGCGATCAGTCCCACCAGCGCAAATCCATTGCCGTCAATCGCCGCCTGTATGCACATATGCTCATCGCTGTAGACCGCGTTGGTTGGAAGATGGGCGCCGCCCAGACCGGCCTCCTCGAACCAGGTGGACCAGTTTGGATCGCGCTTGGTGAACCCGGACCATTCGTAGTGGATGAGCGGGCCGCGGGAAACGGCGGCCGCATCGTCGTCAGGGGATGTGCCCGCAAGCAGCGAGGGGGAACAAACGACGGCTGCCTTGTCCGACAGCACCCAAACCGTGCTCAAATCGGCGTAGTCGCCGAAGCCATAACGAATAGCCAGATCGAAGTTGTGGCGTGTGAAGTCGACCGTCTCGTCGGACCCGCTGACCTTCACGACAATGCCGGGGTGGCGTTGCCGGAACCGGCTCAATCGCGGCATCAACCATTTGGTAGCAAAGGAGGTCGTGGTCGTTACCGATAACTCGCCCGTCGCGGTGGCATCGCTCACTTCCTCCGATGCCAGCTCAAGATAAGAAAATCCCTTGCGAACCAAGGGCGCATAGGTTTCGCCGGCCTTGGTCAGGGAAAGCGACCGCACCAGACGGTTGAAGAGTTTTTGCTGCATGAACTCTTCGAGCAGCTTGACCTGATGGCTGATCGCAGTGGGAGTAACATGGAGTTCTTCCGCAGCCATCTTGAAACTAAGATGCCTGGCTGCGGCATCAAACGCTTGCAGGCTCTTGAGAGGAGGAAGTCTATTCATGATCCACCTTCGGTTCAGCCGTCGGTCTCCTCGCCGCTACGCTGTGGCGCACGCGGTTCCGCCATGAGGACCGGCAAGTCGTAATAGGGCAGTCGGTCCACCCGGATCTTGTGGCTGGCGGTCGCATGACAGGAACGGACATAGGCCGCGATTTCATGCAGCGGTGCGAACCAGACATCACGCGTTGAAAGCATATCCTCCAGCCAGTGCTCGACCTGGCGCCAGCGTGCGAGGCGGCCGGTGAGGAACGGATGCCAGATTCCCATCCAGAAGCCCCCGGCCTCGTATTGCGCCTCGAACTCTTCCTGGAAGGCGCGCAGGCCGGTGCTGGGAGCGGCGACCGGCATCATATATCCGATCTCGGCATAGTGGGCGAATTGCGGCCAGTCATCATTGCCCCAATGGACCGGAATCTCCACCAGATCGCCCTTGTCGGTCTTGAGCATATAAGGAATATCCGCTCCCATGAGCGAGCTATCGTAGGAAAAGCCGCGCTCGATCAGTAGATCGATGACGCCTTGAGTGGCATTGTAAACAGGTGCCCTATAACCGCTTGGCGTCTTGCCGGTAAGCGACTTGTGGACATCAAGCGCTCTATCGAACCAGTAGGTCTGCTCAGCCAGAGAATGTTCGGTTGGGTCCTCGTGGAGATAGCCATGGTGGCCCACTTCGTGGCCGGCCTTGAGGATCGCCTCCACCGTTTGCGGGTACTGCTCAATACACCAGCCCGGAACAAAAAATGACTGCTTGATCCCCAGCCTTCGATAGGTTTCGAGGATTCGTGGAACTCCGACCATTGGTCCATATTGACCCATGGAAATCGGATAGAGGCGCGTATGCCCGTCCTTGGGACGGGAAATGTGGATCAGGCTGTCTGCATCCATGTCAAAGGTGATGGCGCAGGCGCACCGAGCCCCGCCTGGCCAAGTTATCGGGTTTTCAATCACGTCGAGGTTCCCCTTTCTTGGGGTTCAAAGCGCGAAGACAGCGCGCTCCTGCGCATCGAGTCGCGCCACCAGCCCGGTTTCCCAGGCGATATATTGTCGGGCCGCTTCGAGATTGCCGCTGTGGCGGTCGTGCGTGAAAAACACGAAGTCGATCGCCTCTTCGTCCGGCGGCTCATCGGGCGTCGATACTACCGGCAGCCCAGCTGCCTTCCACGCCGCCGGGTCGCCTTTCAGCGCACGGACATCAGCATAGCCCATATTCCGCAGATCGCTCGCGATCAGGCCGTCGACAACGGCGTCACCGCCGCAGAGCACGATCGGCCGCCCGATCTCGACGTCTCTGACGGTATCCGCAAGATGGGATCGCAGCGTCCAGCGCGCCCCCGAAATGTGACCCGCTCGAAAACTCATGCTCGGCTGCGTGTCAAGCAAGAGTTCCTTTCCAATGAGAGCAGATTCCAAATTCCGGACAGCCGAGGGAACGATGACAGGACTGGTGGCGACATCGATATCCGGCCAAGCGGCTTGCCCTCCGGCAAGCGCATAGACCTCCCACCCCATCAATCTCAGCCATCTCGCGACGACCACGGCGCGCATTTCATTGTCATCGATGAGAACAATTCGGGCGCCACGTACGGCAGCCCAGACATCTGTCGACTGGATCAATTGGCCCCCTGGTGCGTTCTCGGCGCAATCGAGATGCTCAGCCGCGAATTCGAGGTCGCTGCGAACGTCAAAGACGTATGTGGTGCGCGTTTCATCCCTTCCCCATGCATTCACATCGGATGCTCGCGCAAAAGCAACGTTCCATCGTTCCGCCAACGCGCGAGCCTGCATTGTCATCGCTCCCAGCGCTTGCAAACCAGGGACCGCTTCAACCCTGCGTGAGGAACCGCGCTCCAGCTCCAGCCCGGCAAGCCTCCATCCCTGAGTGCCATTCTCGAGGGCAAACACCGGATTCCTGATCCCCATATCCCTCAGAATTTGTGCTCCGAGGATCGACCGCGTGCGTCCCGCGCAATGCACGACGACCGGAGTTTCTTCATCCGGAACAAAAAACTCAGCACGATAGGCCAGCTCGCCATTGGGCACGCAAATGCTGCCCGGCACGTTCATTTTCGTATGCTCATTAAACGGGCGCCCATCAACGATGACGAGCGCGTCGCCGCGCTGGATCCGCTTTTGCAATGCCGCTGGCGTAATATGCGGCACTTCGAATGCCTGCTCCACCAGTTCGCCAAAGGCCTTGCTCGGTACGAACACGCCCTCGAACAAGGTAAACCCGGCCTCTGCCCAGCCACGTGCACCGCCGATCAGGACTCGCATGTCACCATAGCCGAGCCGCCTTCCGAGGTCTGCAGCGTGTTCCGCCCGGCCTGATAAACCGTCGTCGTACAACACGACACGGCAATTTCGCCGCGGCACCAGCCTCGTCAACAATACTTCGAAGCGACTGAATGCCGCTGACGAAGCGAGAAATGGATGGCCGGCCGCGAACTCACCGGCTTCACGCACATCGAGCAGTGCAATTTCGTCGCCATCGCTTAAGGCGCGCTTCAGCGCCCGGGCGTCAATTCCAACAGATGATGTCACTGCACAGCCTAGCGTTTGGTGGCGACAGCCATTTTCATCGGCTGGGCAGTCCCTGCTTCGAGGTCGAACACCAGCCTCTCGGTGAGTGCTTCGAGTGCCTTGCCGTAAAAGTGCAGGTGCCGGATCGGTGCTTCGCTCCTGATCTCCACTGAGTGGATATCGTCGGCGAGCAAAGCGATGCCTTCCCCTGGACGCACTTCGACCTCCCCGGTGACCGTGAGCCTGGCAGGACCGGGGCCGGTACCGCCATCAACACGATCGTAGAGGGTATTGTGCTCGCTGCCTTCCACGGCGGCGATGCATGCCCAGGTCGTGTGATTGTGCGGCGGCACCTTGTTGCCGGGCCGCATGACGTTGAGGTAGAGCGTGAATTCCTGATCGTCGTCCGAACGCACAAGATATCGGGCCTGCCGTTCGCCCGGCTCCGGATCGGCATAGTTGGCAGCGTTCCATAGGCCAGGAAGCGCGGCGAGCTTTTTCAGCGCGTCGAGCACCTTGGAAAGGCTGGCGCGGGTTGCCCCTTCGCTTGTAACGATAGCCCGAGCTCGTTCGACCATCGCATCAATCATTGCGTCGTTGTCACTGCGCATGGTTCATCCTCCGTTGCAGATCTCGGCGTTGGTTTTCGAAAACCGAGAGCCCCGCCTCGAGATCGGCGATCAGATCATCAGGGTCTTCAAGCCCGATGTTGATGCGAAGCAGTGGCCCCGTTGTGCGGTCTTGTGAGGCAGTTCGGATGGGCTTCGAAGGCAGGATCAGGCTTTCGTAACCACCCCAGCTGGAACCGATGCCGAACAGCTTGAGCGCGTTGATCAGACCGTGGATGGCGTCATGTCGCGCAGGAACAAGTTCCAGGCCGAACAGGCCGGATGCTCCGGTGAAATCTCGGCGCCACAATGCGTGCGACGCATGGCCGGCAAGTGCGGGATAATAGGCACGCGACACCGCCGGGTGCTGCAACAGCCAGTCAAGCACAATTTCGCTACTTTGCTGGTGCTGGCGCAGTCGTGCCCCGAGCGTGCGCAGTCCACGCAGCCCAAGCCAGCAATCATCCGGCCCGGCGATAACACCGTGTTCGGCGGCATAGCCGCGCACGCGCTCGAAATATTCCTCGGTGGTGACCGCTATGCCGAGCATGGCGTCGGAATGGCCGACAATGTATTTTGTCGCCGCGTGAATGGACACATCCACGCCACGTGCAAAAGCCTGAAAGAACAGCGGCGTCGCCCAGGTGTTGTCGGCGACAACAGCGATGCCCCGCGGACGACAAACCGAAGTGATCGCCGGGATATCCTGGACCTCAAACGTCAAGCTGCCCGGAGATTCGCAGTAGACGACACGGGTGTGATCCGTGATGAGGTTTACAAGCTCCGCACCCATCCCCGGATCGTAGTAGGTGGTTGAAATCCCGTCTCTGGCCAGCGCCTCATCACAGAATTTTCGCGCCGGTCCATAGACCGTATCGACCATCAGCAGATGATCGCCCGGCCGCAGCAACGCCCGCAGCACGCTGGCGATCGCTGACAGCCCAGACGGAAAGGTGGTGGCGCGAAAGCCGCCTTCAAGCGCTGCGACCGCTTCTTCAAGCGCGAACGTCGTTTGGGTACCGTAACGCCCATAGCGGAGGGACGAGAATTTCTCGACACGCGAACATTCATACGCCTGGAGGTCGGGATAAAGTATTGTCGAAGCGCGTACGACGGGAACGTTGACCACGCCACCGAACGCCTGCGGATCGCGCCCGCTATGAGTGAGAATTGTGTCCGGCCTCAGCCCGCTGACCTCGTTCACTGCGCGTCCCCAAAGATCGTATAATGCGCGTCGGTAGGCATTCGCCCCGCGCCGTTCACCGCGGAAATATCCTGCGGACAGGCCGAAAACACCACGACAACGTCTACGAGGGCTTCGAACATCACATAGTCGCCAGGTTTTGAAACCGGCGGTTCGCGAGTGATCTGCCCATCGGGCGCGACGGGGAAATTCATGAACAGGTTGAGCGGCCCGGGCGTGAAATCCACGTCGCGCCCGATCGCCATCAGTGCCGCGTGGAAATTGTCCTCGCAATTGTCATGCCCCGGGTACCCCATCTTGGCGTAGATACCGGGGCTGCAGCAGCACATCAGCGTGTCGTGGACTCCTGGCGTCGTGTCTTCAACCAGCTTGAGCATTGGCCGATAGCGATTGGAGACAAGGACATCGCCGACAGCGGGAGTAAGACGGCTGTTCCAGGAGCGGGTTGCTTCCATGGCCATGTACTCGCCGAAATCCGCGGCGCTGAACGCCCAGGTATCGAGTACCTGCGAGCCAAACGTGTTTTCGACCCGCAGCTTTTGCCCCGCGGTAAGTGCGACTGATGTGCCTTTGCGCGCGGGAATGGTCATGTGTTCCCGTTTCATCAGGCTGTCCTCCGAGTCTTGCTGGCTAATCGGTGCTGGTTCGATGCGTTGCCATAAGGGTAGGCAGGCGCGCCGAGTTTCATCGACAGATCGCGGCCGCCCTCCTGCAGCATGGCAAGCCATGCGGGGATTTTTGCTGGCTCGAACACATCGAGCGGGAGCACGAATCCGATCGCCGCAGTGACTTTTCCGTCGCCCCCCAGAACAGGCGCCGCGATCGCAACGAGCCCCGGTGCACTTTCACCATTGCTGACACAGAACCCATTCTGGCGGATCCCTTCGAGCTGATCTGCCAGCACTACCGGGTCGGTAATGGTCAAAGCCGTAATCGGCATCAGCGCGTTCCGCTCGAGGAAGCCTCTAAGCTCATGCTTATCCATGCCCGCCAGCAGCACCTTGCCGGCCGATGTGGCATGTGCGGGCAACCTGTTGCCGACGCGCCAATGGCCTTCGGCATAGAGCGGCCCCTCGACGGCCATCAGATGAAGCACGATGTCGCCATTCATGACGCTCATCGTCGAGGAAAGACTGGAACTCTCCATAATCCGCCGCAGCACGGGCAGCGCCTCGCGCGCGAGCGCACTGGATTTTGGATATCGCGATCCAAGCTCGAAAGCGGTGATGCCGACCTTGTAGCGCCGTGTCGTCGGGTCCTGTTCCAGCACGTTCTGGTCGCGAAAAACCGCCAAAAGCTTCGAGACCTTGCTCTTGGGTAAACCGGTGGCGAGGCACACATCGCCGACGGAGAGTGTCTCGCTGGTAATGAACAGGCGCAGAATGTCGAGGGCGGTATCGAGCGTTTTCATATAATGTCCTCTCGTGGCGCCGAAGATCCCGGCAGGACGGACACGCTGTAAATATCGCTGCGGCGTGAAGCGAGATGGGACTGGCCGACGGACCGTATCGCCGCGGGATTCACCCATGGCGCAAGAAGAACGGCATCTTCGTCGCGGCTCGCAGGGCCAGCCCGGAATCGTCCGTCAGGCCCGACGATGCAACTCGATCCTAGAAAGCTCAGGTCCCCTTCGGCGCCTGTCCTGTCGGCGACGGCAATAGTGATCTCGTTGGCGCATGCTGCAGCGATTGCCATATGGCAACCTATCGGCAGTCCATGTGCATCGAACGGATTACGATGACGCGGATTGCCCGCCCAATTTGACGGCAGCACCACAAGCGTCGCGCCGGCAAGCGCCATGGCGCGGATCAGTTCGGGAAACCAGAGATCATAGCAGATGGCGACGCCAACCTTTCCCCAAGGCGTGTCAACCAGCAGCATCGAACCGCCAGGATCATAGAGGTCGCGCTCAAAATTCCAGAGATGCAGCTTCCGATAGCGCCGGCATGCGCCGTCGGGGCTGATCACGACAGCGGTATTGTAGAGCACGTCCTCGCGCTCTTCGATCAACCCGCCAATCACCCACAGATTGTGCGTTCGGGCTGCGTCGGACCAGGCAGCCACAGTCTTTCCCTGCAATGTTTCAGCCAGCGGCATTAATTGTCCGACGCTGTCGAACACATAGCCGGTCATGGCGCATTCAGGGAGCACCGCAATATTTGCGCCCGCGGCCGCGGCTTTCGCAAGTAGCGCAACACTGCGCGCCCGGTTCTCGCTCACGGCACCATGCACGGGGTTGAACTGTAGGACGGCGATCTGTGGGTCAGGCATGGAGAAAGCTCCACTCGATGCCGACAAATGCCACCCGATCTCCACTGTGCACCACCGGGTCCGTGCGCAGCCCGATTAGCGCCACGGGAGCGTCGAACTCAATCTTCTCGAGTTCCTCACCCCAAACGCTTTCTACAATTCCAATCGGCTGTCCGGCCGGCACGATGCTTCCTGCCACCGCTTGTTGGCGAAAGAGCCCACCATGGCTGCACATGACGTGACGCCGCCGAGTTACGCGCTGGACACCTCCTGGCTCCCAGCCGTCGGCTTCGAGAAGCCCTATATGCTGCGCCAGTCGAAACAATCCCCTTACACCCTGCGCGATGTATGCTGGCTCTTGGCGGCTCCCGCCGCCCAACTCGACCATGAAAGCCAACAGCCCGGCCTTGAGCCCCTGATAATCTAGGGCGCCGGCGACGTTGCCCGGCAGTTCCGATTCGCCGTCGAGGGGCATACGGCAAACAACGAACGGTTCGAACGTGGCCGCGGCGGCGAGCAGCGCGCTTTCCTCAGCCACGTGCGCAGATCCGATTTTGTAGACGACGTAAGGTTTGCTGTCGAAATACGGATTCATCGTGTGAAAGTTGACCAGCACGTCAGCAACGCTTTCGATCTCCGAAAACAGTGTCCAGGCAAGGCGTTCCGATGCCAGTCCATCAGCTCGTCCTGGAAACGACTGATCAAGGTCAAGTTCATCCTGCGGCACACGTTTGCGCCGCGCGTCGAAGCCGAGCGGGTTGGAAACCGGCGTCACCACCACTCTGCCCCGCATTTGGCTTGGATCCAGCGCGCGATAGAAGTCCAACGCCGCAAGGACGCCGTTGATCTCGTCGCCGTGCACAGCCCCATTCAGCCACAGACAGGGACCGTCTTGCATACCCCGCAACACGAGATAAGGCAGATCGATGCTCTGGCCGCTCGCCATTGTTCCCATGGCCAGTCGGCCACTAGCGCGCTCGCCGGGCTTGAGGGCCAGAAGGGCTTTGTTGACCAACCCGCCCTGCTTAAGCTTGGAGTCCATCATGCCGCCTCCTCGCCGAGATAGGCGACGCGCACCCGCGGGTCTGCCAAAACCGTCTTCGCCGGCCCATCGACGGCCAGAGTCCCCATCTCAAGGACGATTGCCCGGTCGGAAAACTGCAGCGCGCCCATCACGTTCTGCTCGGCAATAATCACGGTGACGCCGCGCGCCGCGATCTCTTGAACTGTCTCGAATATCTCGCGCATCATCAAAGGCGCCAGTCCCAGTGTCGGTTCATCGAGCAGCAGCACCCGCGGCTTCAGCATAAGCGCCATTGCGATCTCGATAACCTGCTGCTGGCCGCCGCTCAGGTAACCGACAGGCACATTCCACTTGGCTTTGAGCATCGGGAACTGATCTGTTGCCCGTCTAATTGCAGCCTCGCGTTCCTGCCGCGATAGCGTATAGCCGCCCATGAGCAGGTTTTCGGCGAGGGACATCGCCGGAAAATTGCAGCGTCCTTGCGGCACCAGCGCGAGCCCGCCTTTCAGCCTCTGCTCGGGCGTCGTGTCCGTAATGTCATTGCCTGCGAAGGCAATCGATCCATCGAAGCGCTTGCCGATACCGAATATCGACTTCAAAAGGGTCGACTTTCCTGCCCCGTTACCGCCCATTAGTGTCGTGATCGTGCCCTGCTCGATCGCAAGATTGACGCCACGCACGATCGGCTCATCGACATAGCCGACCGACCAGTTGTTCAGCTCGATGATTGGATTCATGGAACCTTCTCCGTCGCGACATCGCTGCCGGAGCCACCGAGATAGGCACGCATGACGCGCTCGTCGGCGCGCACCGTTGCAGGCGGTCCTTCCGTCAGTTTCCGGCCCGCTTCCAGAACGACCACATGATCGGCATGACGCATGACGAACGGGATGTTGTGCTCAATAATCACAAAGGTCCGCCTCTCGGACTTCAGCGCGTCGAGCAGGCGCGAGAGATCGCGGATCACTGATGGGTTTACGCCCGCCAGCGGTTCATCGAGAATGATGATTGCCGGATTCAAAATGAGCGTCGCCGCCAGCGCAAGTAGCTTACGCTGTCCGTAAGATAGGATCGCCGCCGGCGCCTCGCGATAGCGTTGCAGCCCGACACGCTCGATATGTTCGTCGAGGACCTCGGATGATGGCGCCTTCTCTCGCACCCGCGCAAAAGTGAGCGGATTTGTCGCCGCCGCACCGCCCGCGGCAATGCGCAGATTGTCACGCAGCGAAAAGCGTTCGTAGACACGAACGTTCTGAAAAGTGCGCACCAGTCCAGAAGCCGCGACCGTGTGAGCCGAAGCCCCGGTAATGTCCTTGCCGGCCAGAATCACCCGTCCGGCGTTGGCTTTGGTGAATCCGGAAATGCAGTCGATAGTGGTGCTTTTACCCGAACCATTGGGTCCGATCAGCGCGGTAACCGAGCCAGCCTCAACGGAAAATGATACGTCGTCGACCGCCTTGATTCCGGCGAAGCTCTTGGAAAGCCCTGTGACTTGCAGAAGACTTGTACCCATCACGCGCGCCTCCGCCACAGCCGCAAGCGCCTGTCCTCTAGATATCCACCAAAACCGCGTGGCATCACAATGATGATTGCCGCAAGCAGCACCCCAAAGATGACAAGACGCCACTCAGAACTTACGCGCAACATTTCGGGCAGCGCGGTGAAGACCAGGCTCGCGCCCAGAACGCTCCAGAAATGTCCGGCGCCGCCGGCAATGACGATGATCAGCAGTATCTGGGTGTAGTACATGTCGAAAATGCCGGGCTCGACGATCGAGAGGTGGAAGGCGTACAGAGCGCCGACAAAGCCGCTTACCGCACCGGAGATCACAAAGGCGAAAAGCTGCCAGCCAGAAACGTCCATTCCCTGTGAGCGGGCGAGCGACTCATCCTGGTTGGTCGCCAGCAAAATCTTGCCCATCCGCGTCGACATAATGGAGTAGAGCAAAGCCAACACCGGAGCGATCAGCATCAGCGCGATCCAGTAGAACTGGAACGGATCGGCACCGTCCAGGTTGACCACGCCCGGAATGGATATCGAGAGCGGTGGCAGGCCGGGGATGCCCATAGCTCCGCGCGTAACTTCGGTCCAATTGCGGGCCAGGAGTTGCAACAGCAGTGTCAGTGCCAGCGTGACAATGACGAATGCTGCCCGCGACACCCTGAGGGCGGGTACACCAACCAGAACGGCAACCACCGCGCAGATTGCTGGAGCGATCAGCAGGCACAGCCATGGGGACAGCCCGAGGCTCTGACTGCCGATCGCCGATACGTAGGCGCCGACACCCCAGAAGCCGGCCTGTGCAAAGGAAAGCTGACCGGCAAAACCGTAAATCAGGTTGAAGGCCTGGCTCATCGCAGCAAAGATCAGAGCCACGATGGCAATCTTGATGACGTAGGTATTTGGCGCCAGAAGCGGTGCCTCGACGATCACCGTGACTGCGACAAGGCTGAGAGCAACAAATAGACTGCGTGGCATGGCGGGAGTTTCGAGGCTTGAGGCAATTGCAGTCATATCCGCACCCCTTGTCCAAACAGGCCAAGCGGCTTTACCTGCAAGAGCACGATCATAAGGCCGAACACCACGACGTCCTGCAGTACTGTCGAACCAAGTCCGCCCGCAAAACTCTCAGCGAGGCCGACAATCAGCGCGGCCACGGCGGCGCCAGGTATATGGCCAAGGCCACCAATGATTACGATGGCAAAAGCCTTGAATAGCAGCGAAACGCCGAGCAGCGGATGAACCGTGAAGAGCGGCGCGAGAGAGGCGCCGGCCATGCCCGTCAGTCCCATTCCCAGGATAACGGCATGGCCGGCTACTCGCTTCGGGTTCATGCCGACAACTGTGGCGGCAAGCGGATTTTGGGCCAAGGCACGCATGGCCATTCCAAAGCGAGTGCGGGTCAGGAGCCACCAAACCGCGGCCAGCGTTCCAAGTGCGATGGCAGCGGCCGTCAGGCGAAGCTGTTCGATACCAACGCCAAGAAACTCAATTCTGGAATAGACTTCGGGGAAATCGATAATGTGCGGCGTCGCGCCGACCGTGGCGAGTAGCGTGTTCTGCAGGATCATGCCGATGGCAAGCGTCAGTATAATCCCGCGTTCGAACTCGCCGCTTTTGAGATGCTTCAACAGGCTCTCGTAGAGCAGAAAGCCTACCATGGCGATGAGGACACCAGAGGCCGCAACCCCGACGACATAGGGCAGTCCGAGCCAGTTGCTGAGTACAAGCATGGCGAACGCACCAAGCGCGAATATCTGCCCATGCGCGAAATTGACGATTTCGAGCACGCCAAAAATGAGCGATAGACCAACCGCCACCAGCGCATAGATGGCGCCGAGGATAAGTCCATTAATCAGCAATTGCCCGAGCAGGGAAATGTCCATGGCTCTGATTGACCTTTATTGGCGAACACGGCCTAAGCATAGGAGGCGCAGATCTGTCTTTCGGCAGACCGGCGCCCCGGTTTCGTTTACGTCCCGGACGTGCTGTCCACGATAACCTTCGTCCCTTCGACACGCAGGATCACCGCCTTGTTGTGGGCTTGATTGTGCTCGTCGAACGAAATCGTTTCGTCGAGCAACGAGGGATAAGATGTGGTGACCAGCGCCTCGCGAATGGCAGCTGGGTTGGCGTTGCCGGCGCGTGTGATGGCGTCAGCCAGCACCTTCACCGCTTCGTAGCCTTCGAAACTCTGATAGTTTGGAGCCTCGCCAAACTTGCTGGTGAACTTTGCGACGAACGCCTTGTTGCCCTCGGTGTCAACGGCTGGCGCGTAGGGGAAGACGCTGGTGGCGCCGTCGAGCGCTCCAGCGTCGATCAGGCTTGCCTGAAGATCGGACAGTTCGATGCGGCCGGTAATTGGAATGTTCAAGCCGGCAGCGCGATACTGCCGAAGAAAATTGAGTTCATCCGCGCCTACCGCGTAGAGTGCGATCGCATCCGGCTTTTTCGAGCGAAGCCTTGCGATCACCGATGCGAAGTCGGCGGTTCCTTGAGTGAAGAAGTCGGCTGAGCCGATTGCGATACCGCTCTTGACCAGGGCGGCCTTGAGTGCTTCGTGCCCACCACGCCCGTAATCGGTGTCTTCACCGATAAACGCGATGCTCTTGTACGTTCCTTTCGATGCAAGGTAATCACCAAGCGCCGCAGCTAGGCCCGCGTCAGAAGGATTGATCTGAAATGTCCAGATGTTCCCGCCCGCACCTGCAGCTTCGCTGATTTTGGGATTAGTCGACACGTCAACGATCAGCGGCACTTTTGCGCGTTCAATCACCGGCATGATCGCAAGAGTGACCGAACTGCACAAACCTCCGATGATGGCAACAACCTTGCCGACGTCGATCAGTTGGTCTGCGCTGGCCACGCCTTGGGTCGGGTTGCACTGATTGTCCTGGACCTTCAATTCCAGCTGACGGCCAAGGACGCCCCCTGCTTCATTGAGTTCCGCGACCGCGAGTTCAGCGCCCTGGCGCTGATGTTGGCCAAGGTAAGCTGCGCCTCCCGTCTGCGGACTGCTCAGCCCGATCGGGATTACGTCCTGCGCGAATGTACCAGAACTGCCTAGAAGCGCGACTATCGCGGCGCTGTATATCACACGTAGAGCTTTCACTTGCCGTTCCTCCAATCGGTTTCATATAAAGAAACACTGTTTCATTATTATGGACAGATAGCTCCGGCTGTGTCAATAGCGCTCCATTGACAACAGGCGAGGATTGGCGTCGACAAAAATCTCGCCAGGCTGATCGCCGCGGGCACGGCCGTGTGCGGCGCCTCCGCCATTCTGGCCGTCAACGGTACAAAGCGTATCGATGAAGAGCACGCTGTCTATGCCGTCGCTTGCGTTACCGTACTCGGCACAGTTTCCATGCTGGCGGTCATGACGATTGGCGACCTGCTCGAGCTTTCTCCAATTGCCTACGGAACTTGGGCAGGCGCGTCTCTGCACGAGGTCGCTCAAGTATTGGACGCCGCTCAGCATCAGGTCGGGTCGGAGCCGGTGGCAACGGTAGTGAAACTCAGCCGTATCCTCTTTTTGCCGTCGGCTTTATCTGGGGCTTCCTGACGCTGGTGCTGATCCAAAGCACCGGGGTCGTTCCTCCGATGGCGGTCATCATCACCGGTTACATTGTCAATTTTCTTCTCGCGGTGGCGCTCGCCGGCCTCGCATTCGGCGTTAAGGTCGCAGCAATTCACGACAATGGCTGGAGGCCGCTGGCTCTTGCAGCCATAGCCACAATTCTGATCAGCGTTTCGAGCCTTGCCGCGATTTTGTTATCCGGGATGTGATTGCAGGGCCGGCGTTCGTTGGAGCGGTACTTGACACTAAACGTGTTGATCCAAGAGCAGGGGCAGGTCGACAGTTTCCATGCTGCGGCCCAGAAGGGCAGGACCGACAATGGGGCGCCGGTTCGCGCGAGGATCGACTCCAAGTCAACTCCTCTGCCTTCGTGCTCGATCCGGATGGTAGACAATATAGAGGCTGTCTTCCGCAGCGCTTGAAGTCCGCTCTCCCCCTGTCGCGCCGTTGGCGTCTCATCATCTGAAGGTCGGCACGGGTCAGAACTTCCGGTTCAGGCTGTGCCGCGGAAAGGCAGAGAGGGGTCGAACCTTGCCGATCAGGCAGCGGCGAAACGGCGCTGATGGGGAGTGGATCCACGCAACGGCGTGGGTAGGTCCATTAATGAGTCGCATAGGCGCTGTTGGTCAACTACCTTCGTATAGCCGCCGGGTCACCTGGGTAGACGGCACGAGCAGACCGCGCCAAGGCTTCTTCGGCGGCCCGATGCCCGACCTTTGCCATTCCAAGTGGTTTGGTAGGGACGTCGAGATGGCACTGCTAAGACTAGGATCGCGAAAGTTGAGATATAAACAGGAGCGTAGCTTGATGAAAACGGAAAACTGGAGCGAACGGCTGGACGCAAGAATCATTGAATGGATGAAGCGCGTTCCAGCGCCGCCGCTTTGGCTGTTGCTCGCTATGCAGGGCCTCGCGCTCATCATGATGATAGTGCTTCTGACTTCATGAGATGAAAGCATGGAGCAGGCGCAAAAGGTTAGGATAGCTCAAGGCATACGACTACCAGGTAGTTCGTCCACTAATCCAAATTCGTTTTCTCAGTTTCGAGATCAATGATAGTCGACTTCATGGCCTCGGACGGCAAATGAACATAATTGTAGGCCGTGACGCGGGAGCCGGGCGCGTGGCCTAACCTGGGCTGAAGAATGACGTCATCGACTCCACGTTGCTTCAACCAAGTCGCGTGCGCTTTCCGAAGCATGTGAGGAGTGATGTGCATCTCTGCGCCGTCGCGTGTAACTCCGGCCTTTTTGATAGCTGTCGCGAGGGCTTTTTCGAAGTTCCACATTCTGCCACCTCCGCGCCCTAAAAACACAAGGCTTGCCGACGCACTATCGTCTAAAGCTTGTTTGAGGGCGGCATGCTTGGCCACGACAAGTTCCTTCATGAGGCTCGCGCCAACAAATACGTCACGATCACTGTGGGCTGTCTTCGGTGTCCAGCCAGCTTTCCGACGGATCAATATCGCGTTGTGGAGTTCATCGACATCCGCCCATGTCAGCGAAAACGCCTCGCCCTTTCTGCAGCCAGTCTCCGCAAGAAAACGAATCAACAGAGCAAGGTTAGGAGGCAGAGCGGCCACCACCCTAACGATCTCCTCAATGGTTGGAACGCTGAGCCGCTTCCGTGGCTCAGGAATCGGCTCCACTTTGGGTATCTTATGGAGAAGATCGTGATCCACAGCCCAACTTAGAATCTGTCGCAGTAAGCGGATTTCGGAGTTGATAGTGGCGGGTGATCGACCGACTGCAAGCCTGATCTTTTGATAGTCAACGATATCTTTCGCCGAGATTCGCTCGATATCCAGGTCGGCTAATGGGCCAAGCAGCGCCTTCAAGCGAAAAGCATGCGTTTCGAGTGATATCACCCGCTTCTTCTGCGTGGCTACGCGATCAGCTTGCGTCGCAAGCCATCTTTGAGAGAGTTCAGAGAACGTGATGCCAGCAACAGGGCGATGGAAGCCCCGGAGTGCTCCATCGATCTGAAGGCTCCGGAGAAGTTGCCTGGCTTCGCTCATGGCTTCGCTTTTCGTATCGAAGCTCCGACGGGTTCGCCTGCCTTCCAGGGAAACGTGTGGCGGAATATCCAGAAACCACTTCCCAGATTGCTGGCCGTCCCGAACGCGAGGTGCAATGCGAAAGGGACCAATCTTGAGCGCTTCGTTATTAGCCATCTCCCCGCCCCTTCCCCAGCAGGCGCTGAACATGCAGGACTGGATCGAAGACGTCGTTAGATTTGGGTCGGCCCAAAGAGCGACTTCCAATTTTTGCAACCCGTTGCACCGGGCGCGACCTATTGTCGTCTTTCATGGGACGGGTAGCTACGGCTCGTTCCGAGAGAATGAATGCTTGCACATCTGACCTGGAATAGATGGCTCGCTGACCGATCTTAGAAACCGGCAGTTTGTGGCGCGGAATTCGCCGAACGAAATCTAGGCTGCATCCCAGCATACGGGCGACATTCTCCGCAAAGAGGTAGTCTCGACCGAGCCCATCCGCATCTGCGAGAAAGCGACCGGGATTCTGCTTCCTATCGAGATCATAGGCTGTTCTTACGCGCGCCGCGAGGTTCTCGAGCAGAGTCCCCGGCGCCCGATTGCCGTCCAATTTTTTCTCGCGCATTGCCGGCCCCTAGAAAGTTGTCGCGATCATCCAAAGGCGTGTCTTGGCTGTGCAAGTGCCAAACACCCCCGTGTGAGGCCTAGGGGAAAATGGGCTGACTAGCAAGGCGGTAAGTAGGTCAGTTTTGAAAGCTGCTGCGACCAAAGTGTTTGTCAATCCAATAGCTTACACCTTTTTTGACGGTCGACATGTTCGATCTTTAGGGATAGCTCGCGGTCGAAAAGTATTACTAAGACGAGCACCCACAGCGTGAAATCTCAACCGCCCGCAAAGAGCTACGCGACTTCGCCTTACCCAGGGACTTTTCGGCTTCGTCGAGGGTATACGACCGCCGTCCGAAGCGCGGCTGATCTGCAAATGACGGCCTTGGCTGGAGCGACCAAGTGGGCTAGTGAAGGCAGCGTCGTGTTGACCGACTTTTCGGGACTTGATGCGACGATCCCGTTCATCCTGACCATTGCCGCACTCCACGGGTTGAACGCCCGAAGCACGACGTCAGCCAGCTTCAATCGGTACATGGACCGTCTTCGGGCCGCCAGGGTACCCTCCGCAATCCTTCGATGTGCAGGTGACTGCAGAGGGGCCGTGCGCCGTCTGTCTGCAATCAGGGTGAGTTCAGCGGTTAGCCGCCGTTCGGCTGAAGTGCCCAGCCCGACGTTTGGCCCGATCTCCTGACGGCTCCCTGTCAGGAGGGCCGTGCTAAACTTCTCCCACGATTGCTGAAGAACAAAAGGTCTTTGACTATGACGAATCGCCGTTTCTCGCCGCTCTCGGATCCAAGGCTCCGCCAGCCGACCGGGCGAAAGACATGCACCTGTACGGGTGGCTGATCGGAAGCTGGGAATGGACACCATACGTCATCTCGATGACGGCACGACCGAGGAATCAACCGGAGAAGTCCATTTCGGCTAGGTGCTGGAAGGTCGCGCAATTCAGGATATCTGGATCAGGCCCAGACGCCCTGCGCCGTCCACCATGTATGGCACGACCTTGCGTATCTTCGATCCCGACATCGGGGGCTGGCACATCATCTGGAACGACCCGCTCAACCAGGACTACTCGCGCCAGATTGGACGAGCCGAGGGTAAGGACATTGTCCAGATCGGCGAGGATTCGCGCGTCCTCAAAGCGCGGTGGCGTTTCACCGAGATCGCGGCCGACAGCTTCCATTGGATCGGCGAGGAAGGATCGTCCGGCAACGATCCGTGGCAAATCACCTGCGAGCATTTTGCCCGCAGAACGGATCCTTGATACCTTGGGCCGGTCCAGCAGAAACTGGCCCTTCCCTTTCCATCTAAGTGAAGCCGCTTTCGGCTCTCTGGACGGGGCCGGATGCGGACCACTATCGCGCATCATTGGCCGTCCGATCGCAATCAAGGAAAGGGTTACGACAATGAGCAACAAGCACTTTTTGCGTGGCATGGCGACGGTGAGCTTCTGGGCCGACGACGTGGCCGCGGCGCGCGACTGGTACGCGGAACTGTTCGGCGTCGAGGCGTACTCCAGCGGCCCGATGCGGAAAACCCCGCCTATGTCGAGTTCCGAATCGGCGACGACGAGGACGAGTTCGGCATCATCGACCGCCGCTACGCACCAGCAGCGATGCAGCCCGGTCCGGGCGGCGCCATACTGCTGTGGCACGTCGACGACATCGAGGCGGCGTTCGCTCGGCTCAAGGCCATGGGCGCCACGGAGTACGATCCGATCACTAAGCGCGAGAACGACTTCGTCACCGCCTCGGTGGTCGATCCGTTCGGCAACGTATTGGGTATCATGTACAATCCGCACTACCTCGATATGCTCAAGTCGCGGACTGCGTAGGCAGACGAGGCCGCGTTCCCACGGGAGACATTCGCCCCTGGTGCAACGGCATACCAGGTTATCGATCGCATTGCGGCTTGGCCGGAAGGAGGGCGGTAGGCTGAAAGTATTCAACGCAGACAGGGCCGGTGCGGCCGGAGTCATGCTCGCGACGCTTGTTGGCGTGGCTGCAATGAGTCAGGTGTTTCGTACTATTGCGGCCATCGTCGCCCCCGGACTGCAACGTGAACTCGGACTCTCGACCGAAGAACTCGGCATCTACGCCGGCGCCTTCCATCTGTCCTTTGCCCTCGCCCAGATACCGATGGGCCTGGCGCTTGACCTTTACGGCGTGAGAAAGACCGTTGGTTCGGCTTTCCTCCTTGCAGTAGCGGGAGCGCTCCTGTCGTCCATTGCAACTGGCTTCCCGGTTTTGATGCTGGGGCAGTTGCTCATTGGCATCGGCTGCGCACCAGCCTTTGTGGGATCGCTGTTCTTTGTAAGCAAACATTTTTCTGAAAAGAGTTTTGCCCGAGTATCGGGTTTGGTTCTCAGCTTCAGCGGCCTTGGGTTACTGGCCACTGGCACGCCGCTGGCATGGGTAGTCGAACAGTGGGGCTGGCGCAGCGCTTTTGTGGCGACAGGCGTCGTTGCGGCGGCAAACTTGGTCTGCATCCTCGTCCTCGTTCGGGATGATCACGGCAAGAACTCAGGCGACATCGCAGGCGCAATTCGAGAGACGCTTGCGATGTTGAAGGAACGGCAGACAAAGGGCATCGTTGCGCTCGCGCTCGTTGGCTATTCGTCCTACATCGCGCTGAGGGGCCTGTGGGCGACACCCTTGTTCATGGAGCGACACGGCTTCACACTGACGGACGTCGGGAATGTGCTTCTCGCCTCATCGATCGCGACCTTGGTTGGCCCACCGCTATTCGGTCTGGTGCGGGCGAAAGGACGCTCACGGCGATACCTGATCTGCGCGAGCATGGCCACTTCCGCCGGGATTTTCCTTATCCTTGCAATCTCCGCCAACTGGATCGTCGATGCTACGATGTGCGTTGCGCTTGGTGCGCTCACCGGCTTCACGATCTTGCAGTTCGCAGACACTAAGAGTGCATATGATCCTCAGGTCGTCGGCCGAGCATTCGGAATTCTGAACACAGCTGTATTCCTCGGCGTTGCCATCATGCAGGGCGCAACTGGATGGGTGGCGTCCACCGCGAGCACGTTTAGCATCAATCAATTCGCTGCTGTCTTCGCGTTCATCGCCGCGGCGTGCCTGCTGGCCATGGTCGCCTTCTTCATGCTTCCCTGGCCAGAATGGGAGGTCGGCAGCAAAACTGATGTTTAGGTATCAACGCCTTGCTAAGTGGACGGTAAGCCAATCCTGATAGTGTCGAATGGGAGGCCGGGCGTGCTTACTCTAGTCGACAGCTACGCGGCCGGAAGCAGCCCGTCTGCCATCGAGCAAAGTTTGCGGGGAGCGGCCGTTCAGTAACCGGCCCGAAGCGGTCACCATGTTATTACACGACCGGGTTTGCGATTTATCGAACAGCTATCAGATCAGGAATTTCGTTCTCCCAGATACGCCTTCACGATTTCCAATGCACAGACTGCGCTCGTATGGGCAGCATAGTCCTGGTAAGTATCGTTCTTCTCCGAATTGGCGAAGTCGCAGACGGACTTCACCACTAACGGGAGAGGCCTTGGTGCTGGCATCTCCGCCACCGTTGCGTAGACGGCGTAAGCCTCCATCTCGACGGCCACCACTTTTCGCTTCGCGCTAGCGAGTTCTTCGAAAAATCCATCATCAGCCCGTACGGCCGCCCCTGACGCCATCGCCCCGATTTCGACGTTTAAGACGCTGTTGATCTTCTGCTTCGTGTATCCTCGGCGAATTTCGTCCAACCTCAATTCATCGGCCTTGATAGCTTCAGCATGCTTACGAAGCATCGGATCCAAAGCGATCTGAACAGGATCGGGAGCGAAACGGAGCGCTTCCCCTTCCTTCTTGTGAAACTTGCCGCTCCCGTAGTCCCAGGAGATGTTGACCACGACGACGTCGCCGAGTTGAATATCACCTTCCCTACCTGCGCATATACCCGTCATGACGACGAGGCGCGGGCGGAAGGCGGCGGAGACTTTCGAGACCGCGGCCGACGTGGCTACCATCCCCATCTGAGCGGCGTGGCAGGCGACGCACCTGAATGTCCTTCCCTCCACGGTGAAGCTTCCCACCCAGTATCTAGTCGGGTCGGTGACACGTTGGAGCTCTTTCCAGCCGCAGTCGAGTGCCAATACCGCTTCGAGCTCCGGTTTGGCGAGCGCGCAGACGAATGCAACATCGTAGTCGTAATCTTGGCCCAACGTGGCCGCTTCGACCGAGGACTTGATATATCGCACCTTGCTGGTCAGTTGATCGATCCAATCGGCGGACTTGGTGTCGAATTTGAGGATGGACCAGAGGCCATTGTTGAAGTCCGCTTCGGATTGGTCGCGGGCATCGTCGTACGACGTAAGCCCGACAATGTACCGGGGCCTAAGGTAAGTGGTCCTAGCAATGATGTCGCGGAGCAGTGTCTGGCCGCCATCTATCTCCGCCTCCGCCAGTCTGGCTTTAGGTATCATGAGGTCCAGAATGAGCAAGTCGAACTGGGTTTTGCGCATCTCCGAGCTAGCGTCGTACGCGTTTGTTACATGCGCGATATCATCCGTAGACGGCACGCCCGCTTCAAGCAGCACCTTGGAAACCGCAGTAGCTTTCGCGATGTCATCATCAACAATCAGGACTTTCATTTCAATTCCAAGCCTTCGATCATCGTTTTCAAACTCTTCTCCCATTCGTTGATCGAAGCATGGTAGTAGACTGCTCCGACATAATGCTCAGGGAATTTCAGTTTGAGGTCGGCATCCAGGTCGTTCAGCCCCGTTACGTTGGGAGCTTCGCCGAAGCTCTCGAACTGAGTGAGGACGATAACTTTGCTCCTACCCGACATCCTGGCCATCTGACGCAGGAATTCCTTTCCGCCGAATGCATGCATACGCCCATCCGGGTCAGGCCCGCTGGAATCGTAGTTCGGCAACGTCATGTCGAGGATCACGAGATCGGGGCTCACGCGCTTGGCCTCACGCAACCCTGTGACAAGCGAGGCGCTGTGTATCACTTCGTCGTCCGCGAAATAGGAATTGAGGAAATCAAGGACCCTGCGCCGCTTGTTCTCGTCGTCTTCAACTACCAAAAACCGCATGATCTCGCTCCTCTGTGGGCTGGCGAATGAACCGGAAGCTGAATTTCAGTTTACAGAAAAATCGTCCGCTTTCCTCGTCAACTCCGAACACGACCGGATCGGGAGCAACCGAGAACGCCATGATTTTGGCGAGCTTGGGGAAGCCAGTACCGCCTTCTCCACTGACGTCCTTGGAGACATCGGCGCTCTTGAGTTTGGTCATCGCCTCCTCTATGGCCCGTCGATGGAGGGAGATGTCACGGCATTCGCTCTGGAACGTCAATTCCAAGATTCCAGGATCGATTTGCTCGAACTCGATGTTGACTGCGGGACGGTCCAGGTCCGCATGTTTCGCCACATTGCCGAAAAGTATGAAGAGCGCGTCAGTGAAAACGGTGAGAGCGTTCGTCATCGGCATATCGAGTTGGCCTGACAGCTCAAGATAGGGGTCGAAATTGGGATTGAGGCGACGCACCATCTGCTTGCCGATTTCCACCAGGACGTCGATCCGCAGCGGAGCGCTCTCCACGGCCTGAGGCACATCGAACCATTCCGCCATTTCGTTGAGTGCATCATGGACCCCGGTCCGCGCGCGGACGAGAGCATCGTTCAGCATGGGCAGGCTCGGAGCGTTCGTTGATTCGACGAAGTGTTGCCCCAATTCGTCGAACAACAAATCGAATTCCTGCCTGAGATCGACGCGGATGTAAGTCTGTACGGTCCCGAGAACGTTGCCCAGGTGGGCCCAGTAGATTTCGAAAAAGGTATCTAGGAACTCGTCGAATTCGAGGATGCTTTGCGCTTCCGCAGAAAACCCCATGACGACCGCGTCGGCGAAACGGTAACTGATAAGTCCCTTTGGCTTCTCCACTCGCCGTATCTGCACGAAATCGGAAGAGAACCGCTCTACGAGCATGTCGTATTTCTTGGAGAAAGCGCCAAGACCTCTGGATACCCGGTCCGCATCGTCATGGCCTACCAATGGCTCGAGGAGTTCGTACCAATGGTCGTTCGCCGCGTAGGATCCCCCGGATGACACGCTCGTCAAAAGGTGCTGTTCCTGCGAGGGGCGTCTTAGCTGGCCCGAGATGGTGCCATGGCGTATCCTCAAGCTCAGATAGCTGTTGATGCCATGCCTGCTGTTGAGACTGCTTTCCCGGCAGAGCTGATCTAGGATTTCCGCGAACAACGCCGAGACCTCATTGTCGGGTATCTCATACGGCTTGGTATCCGAAGCCCCCGAAGCGAGACGATCGAGCATCTCCAGCAAATATTTATCCGAGACCGTCTCCATTCCCGCTTCGGTAAGGGCTCGGAAGCGATCGAACTTGCCTCTGAGATTTTTTCGGGCCCAGTCCCGTATCGGCTCCTCGTCCATGGAAATCTTGCTTCGATCCAGGGACTTGATTGCCTTAACCACCTCTTGGCGGCGCAGGATGAGCTTGATCTCTTCGTCGTAGACTTCAGCCCGTTCTGATGACAACGATTTGAGGGTTGCCAAGATCGCTAGCCGTTCCTCATCCAGCTCGAACTGGGTCCCGTAGGTGAGCGAAAGGCTCAGCATGTCCTCCGTGCAGATCGCCCACAGTAGAAAAATCAGTTTATCCACGTCGTCGACACGGCTCGGTTGCAATTCTGAAGGGCGGAGCACGCCGCTGTCATCGAGGAACCGCTCGACCGCGTAGGAAAGTGAAGACCTGAATTCACGGTCGAAATTCTCGGCCAGTAGCCAAGTTGCCAACGCCATGTTCGTGGAGCCAGAATACCTTCCAACGGTCTGATCATCGAGGCGCGCGGCGAGGCGCTGGAGCGGCAGCCATTGAAGAAGGCCGTTGTCACGTCGATAGAGCTCGGCGACTAGGTCCACAGCCGAGTTGATCCTGCCCGACGCCAGAAGTCCCTCGATCTCGCACCACGTTGCGAGCCGGGTCGCCGGAAGACCTCCGGATCGAGCCGTTTTCAGCACTTCCACCGTCGACAGGTTATCCTTGGCCCGTGCCAGCACAGACATCGTCCACCAAGCTTGAGAGCGGTCTTCCATCGCGCCAGGTTGAAGGGACGGATCGAAGCGGTGAAAGTTGGCCACAAGGGCCGGACATCCTGCCGAAGTCGTCAGGACCCCGGCGTAGTGAGGCACCAGCGGATCTGGAAGGTATGGGATTATGGTAGGGTCGTGGTCGTTGTTGGCCATGAATCTACGTCGTTGGGTGGCAGCGTCGGCCAGCGAAGACGGAGTGTCCGACAGCCTTGAGATCGCTGTGGCGAATTCTCCGATATTGAACCGAGGAAAAAGAACCGCATGGCGCAGAATATGCTCCCGAGCCGTATCCAGCTTTTCAGGCCGCAACTGTACATCCGCCATGGACGCCGCCAAGTCTTCGGAGACGTTTTCGACCTTGGGAGCAAACCCCAGGTTTGAGGCGAAATGAACCTGGTGCAGATTTCCTGCAGCCGGAAGTCCTTCGATGCCGAAGCCGATCAACCTCTCATCGAACTCGAAATCGACTGCGTCGAAATTATCCGCGGCTGCCAAATTGCCCATGAGATATGAAAGCTTGAGCATCCTGATGTCTCCAATTTCCGACATCAGCGGCAATACATATTGATAGAGTAGGCCAGCGGTAGGGCTGCCCTCCGCAGCGCTCACGCGCGCCAAGTGGACCAGGCATTCATAAAGATCCAAAACCGACAATGTTTGAGCCTGCGCCAACATCTCGGCTTCGTCGCCGTCCTCGATGTCGCTGTTGGCGAGTTGGTAGTTGAGAAAGCGTTTGCCAGGGGCATCGGTCCACACCCGATGTATGTGTCCAGCGATCTCAGAAAGAAACCTGCTCGGATTCTGGTCGTTTTCGGAACGGACCCCAAACCAATAAGAAATAAAAGAGGGCGGCGACCGATGCACCACTCGATGTCTGCGACGCGATCCATGACTTCTGCGCTTCAAGTCCATGGACCAGACTTGTTAAGGCGATGCGCGCCGAAAGCATTTCTAGCGACCAACAAACTTCGCCGTTGATCTCGTCAACCAACACGATCGCGTCTTCGTAACGCGATTGCTCAAGGCAATTCTCAAGGTTCTGACGCAGATCGACATAGCAGCGTAGCTTGTCCAGCACTGCCCGCAGAGTGCCGAGCGCCCAAGCCAATTCGCGTTCCAAGGACACGGCAGCCAGCGAAGGCACCGAGCTGATTTGTGTGAGCGCTCGGGGGACAAGCCCATCTAGGGGTGAACGATGACGCTGGCTGCGAACGACCCAGCCGGCAATGGTGGGCAAGGTGCCAATAGGTGACGAAGCCCTCAAGTGCGCGATGGAAATCTTCGGGTCGATCCCGCCCCGGACCGCGTTCCGCCAACCGGAATGAGGGGGAGGAGGTCTTTTTCTGCTTAGCGGCAAATTGAAGTCCTCGTCGAAAGAACTTCGATTACATTTCAAACTACATCAATCAAGTGTGCTGCACGATGTGCTCGCGAAATTCCACAGTGTAATTTGAGTGATCAGAATTTCCAGATCATGCAAGTGGCTCAATATGCAAGAGGGGCAGTCCTGATGTCCGCTGCTGGCGCAGCATGCAAACTCACCAGAGGGGCTGATGTCCGCTCGTGGGGAGCCGGTCGCCGTAGTCTCTGCGTCCAATATCAGGATGCACGGTGGTTTGCGATGCCGACATTGAGGCAACCCGCAACGTCTCGACCGGCCCAAAACCTGCCATTGACCCGTCTTTCGCGGCGCGACGTCCGTACAGCGGGAATTGAGCGTTTCTACAAAACGCCGAGAGTGTTATTGCTTTTCACTATGAGTAGAGCCAGACCAACAAGAACAACGAACCCAATCCATTTCGAAGACCTTGACCCCAAGCGTTTCGAGGACCTGGTCCGTGAGCTGATCTATGACTTCCGGGAATGGCAAACGATAGAGGCCACGGGCAAGGGCGGGGACGATGACGGCTTTGATATCAGAGCCTACGAACGCGCCACGACAACCACCATTGACGATGACGGTAACGAGGTTGTCCGCCCAATGGACGGCTACGCGTGGATGATCCAGTGCAAGCGCGAAAAAGCAATTCCCCCCAGCAAGATAAAGAAAATCCTAGAGGACATCGCTCCAGACAATCCGCCATACGGGTATATCCTGGTTGCCGCGACAAACTTCTCGAAGAAGGCCTACGACGCCTTCCGCGATGAACTCACCAAGTTAGGCGTCTTAGAGTTCTATCTTTGGGGCAACGCGACGCTCGAAACCGAGCTCCATCAACCGAAGAACGATAGAATCCTATTCACATTCTTCGGGATATCGAACGTCCTGCGGAGAAGATCACGCGCTACAGAAATCAGGTCCGAAGTCACGAACAAGAACCGCGTTATGCGAGTGCTCGGAGATAGCCCCGCGCGTTCTTGGATTCTAGCGCGAGACTCGAAAGACAGGCACTATCCGTATGAATCCGAGTATGCGGATTTTGCCGAAAGACCCCGTTGGAAGGGCTTTGAGGTTGTCGAACTTCACCCACGCGGCGTGATCGTATTGATGAAACGGTGCTATGCGTACTTTGACGAGTCGGAGAAGACCTTTGATCTCGCCGAGCCGCCTATAGTGCTTCGAAACCCATACGATAGAACGCGCGACACAGAAAGCGACCGAGAAGAACGAGAGAAGCTTGATCTTGTCAGGAATTATTGGGAAAGGCTGCGTCAGCAGAGCCAAGCAATGTTTCATCTTAAGGGCATTATTCGTTACGAGGATATGCTTGTGATCGATGATAAAGGCGATAGCTGGAACGAGATTCCACACATATTTGTCGACTTCGTAGATGGGTCTCCAGTGTCCGGTACGCTTGCGTACTTAGAAAAGGGACAGCGGGAAATCGGCCTAGATGGTTTCTCCCGAGTGGCTATCTTCCCCAAGTCTTTTCCCGAACCAGAGTTCGGAAAAATCTACGACGAGGAAGGGCTGGCTTTGCCCGAAGGGCTCTGTGAGCAATATGTGAACTTCGGCGGCGGCGACCTGGATAAGCTGTTCGATGTTGATGGACGATTTGCGCACCTGAAACCAAGCGATGTTGCTGTCGTTCGGTTCGGACAAAAAGACGACCGTTTCGTCCAGATCACTCATCGGTACGACTTGTCGGGCGACGATCTACTACGAGATCATCCCCAGATGGTTTGGCAGGTGAAGCAACACATCGGTCGAGATCCATTGGCGGATGATGTAATCCAAATCCTGGAGTGCCGCAGCTGTTACAAGCACCAATGGGAAGGCCAGCATTAGCCCTGCCCAAACCTTGGCGGGCATTAAATCAACCGCGGTGAATGGCCGCTTTCGAGCAGAGGGTCTGGAGACGTGAGCGACCGGGATTGGGCGCAAAGCTGTCGTGGTTTGACATCCAAAAGCATACTGCAACGCGTTGGATTTCATTTTGGTTTTAGATGCGCCCGAGTTCTGCGGCGATATTCCAATTGCCCGCGGCCTCGACCCAGCTTTTCGTTTTGCTGCCTCGCTTTCGCCCTAGGAGACGCCAGCAATCTTCTTCTCAGAAATATCCTTCGATAGTGCGCTTGCAAACCGGCAGAAACAGCAGCGTCAATGGTATGCCGCACTCGGCCGCTGAAAGCGGGTTTTGCAACGGGTTGCACCAACCTCAACCCGTGAGGCGAACCCGCGCGATATGGTCGCCACCTTGGTTCAGTCAAACGTCACTTTGCCGTCATCCAGGCTTTGCATCGGCGCGCTCGCGTTTGCTGGTGGCGGGCAGCCGCTAAGAGCAGTGCAACTGGTTGCACCAAACTGACCCATCTTGGGTGATTAGGGCTCCGCCAGAACGGGCAAGGAGCGCCAACTACGGACATCGCCAAGCCACTACTCGGACGTCGCGTTTGGGGGCCGAAAGCGGAACGGCAGGTCCCTCCATCTAAGCCATGTTACAGACATTCACATCAATCCACCTACGCGGGATCGTCCGGTTGTCAGGCCAGCGCCAAGAGTCCAAGCCCCTCCCGCACCAGTCTAAGCGGGCCGCCGATGCGGCTCTGGCGATACATGTAAACACACAGGTACCGTAGCTGGATCCGACCATCCGAGATGCAAACCATGTCGCACGTCTGCCTCGGTGAGCGAGCTGCGGTTGTTGTCCTGCTGTGCGTGGCTCACGGATCAGCTCCACTGGCTCGGGTCGAAGGGGGGAATATCGAGGATTTCCCCGGTGTAAGGTCCGATCTCGTCATCCAGATCAGGGAATGAAGGACCCGTGCTCTTGGCCTTCTCCTCGACAGGCTTCCGGGCCTTGTCGGCCCATGCCTGTTTCTGCGCCGCCTGGAGCTTGTCGTAGGCAGCCTGGGTCTGGTGCAGGATGTCGGTGTTGCGGACCTTGATCTCGCGCTCCTGGGCCTTGGCCCGGTTGGCGCCTTGCGTCTCGCCGATCTTCTTCAGGGCGTTCTCGCGGGAGAGGCCGGCGCGCATCAGCCGCTTGATCTCGCCATCCTCGCCGACAGACAGGGTGGCGTCGCGGTAGCGGTTGCGCTCGGCGAAGGCGTCGAGGAAGCTGGGGAAGAATTTACTACCGATCAGGAAGCGCTGCGAGGGCATCTTCGGGGCGGGTGCCTTGGTCATCCATGCGAACTTGTCGGCCACGATCGCCTCCCAGTGGCGGATGGTGAAGTCCAGGAAATCATGCCGGCCGGCGTTGTCCTTGAGCATGTGCGAGGCCAGCACGGCGCGCAGTTGGAAGCCGTCACGCTTGGTCATGAGCGGGGCGGGGATGCCCGGGTAGGTCTCCTCCCAGGCGGCGAGGAAGGTGGCCTGGTAGGCATCGGCGGTATCCTTCTGGCGGATGGCGGCGAGGCGTTGGGCGCGGTCCTCGGCGGAATGGATGGCGGTGTCGCGGATGATCTCGGCGGCGGTCGGCGCGGGCGTGGGGCAAGCCTCTTCGTGCTCTTTGGCGGTCAGGACTGTCTGACCTACCCCGCCTAGCTCTTCCTGTTCCTCTTCCGAGAAATCACCCCCGGTCGGCGCAGCCGTCCGGTAGTTCTCGGGTTGTTTCCCTTCGGGTTGTTTAAGGGGTTGTTTAATAGAACCGTCAGATTGACGTTTATTCGGCCCCAAATTGACGGTTATAGGAGCGGCATATACGTCAGCCTGACGGTTATCACTCTCCGCCTCGTCCTCTATATCCGTCAAATTGACGGTTAAAGGGCTCCCATAAACGTCAGGCTGACGGTTATGAAGTTCGGGACCCTGGCCCATATCCGTCAATCTGACGTTTATAGGGGACCCGAACTCCTCGTCGATCTCGGTGAGTTTGCCTGCCAGGCGCTTGGGAATGGGGAGCTTCATGATGCCTTCTGCCGGGGTCCAGTGCAGATTGAGGGTGATCTTGGTGGCGCGGTGCCGGACGGCGAACACAAAGATGGCGCCCCGTTCCCTGAGGCGCTTGATTAATCGTTCGAGCGTGCTTTTGCTGTAGCCGACGGGCGTCAGCCGCCACGGCCATTCCTCGTGATCCGAGCGGACGCCCTCGATCATCTGATCCAGGGTGACGTCGAGGATGGCGCGGCCCCACTGGATGGTGTTGTCGTAAACATAGGCGAGAAAGTCCCGCTCGTCCGGTAACAGGTGTGGGCGCCAGACGCGCTCCATCACGTTACGGATGGCGAGCTTCTCCGAGACAGAGAAGTCCTGATACATTTTAGCGGTGTGACTTTGATTACCCACTGCATCGACTTTCATGTGTACGAATTAATTTCCAACTCAACAAATCCAGCAAGTAATACGGCCGTTCAGAAGCCGGGCTCAATGCGTGAGCCACTCAAAAGCGGCTACCTGAGCGAACATCAGTTCTGCGCTAAGACGAACAGGTAAGCTTGCAGGATTAGGAGTGAAAACCAAAAGAAGCCAGAGCGAAAACTAGGGGACACTAAATAGCGCTCCCTAACGGCTAAAGGCCGTCCAAGCGGAGAAGGGGAATGAACTGGTGCCACGATTAGCTGAAAAGGGCCTAACAGGACAAAGTGGCGCAATAGCGTGATGTGGAGGTCGAGTATTCGCTGGCCGCGGTGCGAGAATTCCCGCTCTTTCGGAAAGAGGGCTGGGGGTCGAATGGGACAGGACGGGCCCAGCAAGGGGAAAAGAGCGGAACAAAATTGGGCCTGAACATTCTGACCTAAGGCGCACAGGACCGATTTCCCAACGTCCTCTTTAACTCGACAACCGAGCGGCGAGCTCTTCGAGGCTGCCACCCACCATCACGCGGCGGCGAGCAAAATCAATACAAGGACTATGTTTAAGACGAGTAAAAGTTGGACGCAGCGGAGGTGTGACTCAAGTTTGGTAACGGTGACATTTTTAGGAGAGATATTGTCAACGCGTGCAGCTTCCTGCGCCAATTCATGGGGGACGTTCACCGAGCGCAAGGCAGCGTAGAGTTCTCCGTAGACCAAGGCCACTGTCGCCCTCCTTGCAAACGAAATTTGCGTCGAACAGGCCGTGTGAACGGCATAAGGCTACCTACCGCATAGCAAGCTTACGATACAAACTCGAGAGAAAGTGAACTTGCTTCCGCGCCGTAGTTCGCTCGCTATCCGTAAGGATTCTGCAATTCATACGTAGGTTGGGTAACAAGCGCATCACCAGCGCAATGACTGCGTCGTCAGTCTTGGTCGAACTCATCTGCATTCCTCTTGTTCTCTGGTTGTTGGTCCAACTGGAGAGCTCGCTTTTGCGGACTTATAGGCGAACCAATTTCGACATATTGGGCACGCTCCCTATCCTGGTTCTGCCTCTCTTTTTCTTTCTCTTTCTCTTCTGCCGCCGTTCGGGCTTTCTGCCGCTTTCGCTCTGCTTCGTCATCAGCACGTTGCCTGATCAGCGGCAGTTCCGCACTCGAAACCAAGGGTATTGAATTGCTGTGTCGGCAACTCTGCTTCGGCAGTGGCCCATACCGGATGAGAACTATGTTGCCTTGGTCATCGTAAGCGTAGTCATCAATGTGGGACATGAGAGTTCTTCGTTAAGATCGGGACAAGTTTCGTACCCAATCGCCGTTCTCGGGTGCCGCTTTTGCGATGGCCTCGTGATTGTCGCCGAAGGGGTTCAGGGGGTGCCCGCGAAACAATACCGTCTTGCTTCCCTTTCATACTCCGCAGACAATGAGTGACATACCCCTGCATTTGCTTTTCACCGAAGTCAAGCGGTATTGTCACTTATCGTCTGTAGACCGATAGTCGACTGACCTTGACCCTGTTGGCGTGGACATTCGCGAACGCCTCGCCCGAAACTTGCGCAAAATGCGGCAGCAGAAAAACTTGTCGCAGGAGGCTTTTGCACACGACGTCGGCATCCACCGCACCTACATATCCGACCTCGAGCGTGGGGCCAGGAATCCAACCATTACGATCATCGATAAACTTGCGCGGTACCTGGGCGTAACACCAGGGGCTTTGTTGGACGAATAGATCTAACCGCTATCGTGTTCCTATCTGAAGCATAGCGTGCCGCGCGGATCACCGGAACCGGATGGAAGTTCTCCCGTGCGTAGCGCTGCATTGTCTGCACTTTTTGCGGGAAGCGTCATTTACTGCCATCCAATGCGCCGTTGGCACGCCGTTCGATGGGCTTACAGATTGCAACTCTTCCAATGGCGCCGCCTCGGGACGGCCGACCAGGTCGATACTTGCGGCTAAATCAGCAAACGAACGTGACGCCCTTTGTAAAAAATCAGCAGAACGGTGCAACCCGTTGCAAAAAGTGGCGCGAAGCCAGTGCTCGGGAACGGCTCGTTATGGGACGATTTTGCAACCCGTTGCAAAATCGCGCTGTTTGTCGACAGTCCTAAGGCGGGCCTGGTCAACCTTTGATGCTATCCCGACGTCTGGGCCATGCAGTGGAATGCTAGAACAGGATCAAGGGGCGTCGCTTTTGCGCCGTGGTCAACGTCGGCTCCTGGCGCCCGAAACAGCCATCGCAACACGTGTCTTTTAACGGCGAAATGGTGATGGTTTTTCCACGGGGAAATCATTTCCATCTTGGAAGCAGATGGACATGGCGTCTACGGCACCTATTAGTGAGAAGCTGACATTCAGATCCCACCCTATCTCGCTAGCTACACAGAAATCCGCCCGTTCGGCACGACGAGCATGACCGCCATCCTATTCAAGTCAAGTTCGGTTGGCAGCGGTACGTGGAGGTCAGCTGTCGACAGGCCACCATGCCCTGTACGCTGCCGGTGCGGCTAGCATTGTCATCCGGAAAACCGAGGATGGTCTTTCATTCGCCGCCACCGCGCGTCAGTGCTTGACTCCCATTCGAGCGCGCAACGTCGCTGTGACGTGATCCTCGTGCGGCTCAAAGAAATCGATCGCGTCACTACTCCTCGATTGAAGGCTGATCGTCATCCAGTTCTCGCCACCTACTAGGACGCGAGTGACAAGCTCGGCGACCTGACTGGCCTGCTCAACAGTCGCCGGATCGAGTTTGAAACGTCATCGAGCAGCGTGCGGACGTCCCATAGGGGAACGGTCCCATGGTCGACGGGGCTGCGTCGCATCGCTCCCGTAAGGA
Organism: Mesorhizobium sp. WSM4810; assembly: GCF_055811235.1. NCBI lineage: Bacteria > Pseudomonadati > Pseudomonadota > Alphaproteobacteria > Hyphomicrobiales > Phyllobacteriaceae > Mesorhizobium > Mesorhizobium sp. WSM4810. The sequence goes on from NZ_JBVVQV010000033.1 coordinate 57,701, forward strand.
TACCTCCATCGATAGCGCAGGACAGCGATGACATCTTCAAGAAACTCAACCGATGGTCAGGACGCGCAAGATCGGCAGCAACGGTCGCGATATGCAGAGCAGCTAACCCAGCCTCGGGGGTACACCATTGCTCAGAACGCTCGCGTAGGCGCCCGATGGTGTGATCGGAAAGGTAAACAGATGGGACGACATCAAAAGCGTCGCGCTTGCTGCGCTTCGTTGTGAAGGTGGCGCATAGCGCAGTTACTCCTCTTTCGTGCTCCAGCCCTTCAAGCGGATGGCTGCCATGCACCAGCATGCGCAGATCGAATATCGATGCCTGCCGGCTGCCTTCCGAAATTAGCGCTATGCGAAAACCACGATCAGAGGGAGAGAGGCGCTCCATACGAGTAGCGGCGGCATCAAGTAGCCTTACCCGTCGCGGCGGCGATCCTTCATCCATGAACGCGTGACGCAGCGCTACTTGCGCATCGCGCCACGTCGTCGCCTTGCCGCCGGGATCGAGCATAGGCGCGCCTATCCGCTCTCGTCGAGCAATCTCGTAAGCCAGATTTTTCGCGTAGATGCGCGCTTCGGTACTCAGTTTGCCAGGCGACTGTCTCATGACGGCGTCCATAGCGCATTCCCAGCTTTGAGGATAGGCGAGCGGTCAAGGCTCGGCGAGATCGAGAGGCGGCACACTGCGGCGCGGAGTGGATAGCGCGCACGTCGCGCGAACGAAAAGAGCCCCGATCGCTGGGACGCCTACATTTCCGCCTTCGTTGAAGCGAGTAGACCATGACCATGACCAGCAGGATGAGGCCGACGATAGCGTGTTATATCTCACCGACCTCCCGCTCCTCCCCGCTTCTTTGATCCAGCATTGCCGCCGCCAAAGATCGACGCCCGACAGCAGCCGACTTCTTCCGGCTCTCCGCCAGCGATAGCGTCTCGTATCGACGATCTGGGCCGGCCAGTGGGCGGATTCAAAATGAGGTTAACGGCAATTTTGCCAAGGCCGTGATCAATGACGAATGGCTTGGGGCCAGGCGCTTTACTCGGCTGATATGAGACCACATTGAATCCCCCGGCATGTAGCTGAGCGGAACACAGGCCTGATACAAAGCCTCAAAAGCTTTCTTCGCGATCCGAAGATTGATTTCTCCACTATATTAGCGCTCTCAGACGTCGCAACAATCTTGTAGGCGCTGCCGCCGTTGACCGCGTTCCGATCCCGTGAGCGGTAACACCTTTCGACGTCCTTTCGTGTTATCTGATGACGCGCATCATGACGCTGAAGGGCTGAGCGAAAGCATATGCAACGCGTTGCATTTCATTTTGGTGTTGAAGATGCGCAACCTGAGTTCTGCGGCGATACTCGAATAGCCCGCGACCTCGACCCCGCTTTTCGCTTTGCTGCCTCGCCTTTACCCCAGGAGACAACCCGCAATCTTCTCAGAAATATCCCTCAACAGTACGCTTGCAAAATCGGCAGAAACAACAGCGTCAATGGTATGCCGCACTCAGCCGCTAAGCGGTTTTGCAACGGGTTGCACCAAGCTTGTTCTGCGATAAGGCTAGGGCGTTGAGTCTCTCGTCGGTTATGATCGTGCCCACTGGCGTGGTGTAGCTGACAGAATTGGACGCCGTGCTCGCCGGCATGGGCTGGACTGATCAGCGCGCCACTGCCCGGCAGGCTGATGAGCGGATCATCGCTCATCTGACGTCGCCGAAGCTCAGGTTGGCGGTGACGATGACGGTGGTCGCTCGTCGCCTTATCCCGGCACATCAGTGGTGGCCAGTGCTAGAGAGCGCCAAATTTGCAACGCGTTGCACCAACCTCAACTCAGTGTGGCGAATTCCGGCGCGATATGGTCGCGATCTTGGCTCTGAAGAAAGTGAATCGAACTTCACTTTGCGGTCACCCAGGCTTTGTATCGGCGCGCTCGCGTCTGCTGGTCCAGCGCAGCCGCTAAGAGCTGTTTGCAACTGGTCGCAACAAACTGACCCATCTTGAGTGGATTAGGGCTCCCCCAGAACGAGCAAGGAGCGCCAACTACGGACATCGCCAAGCCACTACTCGGACGTCGCGTTTGGGGCCGAAAGCAGGCTGGCAGCTCGTGTTTCCAAAGGCAGGGAAGCGGACATCAAGCTTAGAGCCTAGCCTTGCGCGGCACACCATTCGGATTGGGAGCCAAATCCGGTCTGTCTTTCGTCTCGACATTAAAGACGCGAACGAGCCCGTCGAGACCTTTGAGTTGGCGAGTGCCGAGGTCGACGATCGGTATTTTGTCATGCAAATGGCGCGCTACGGAATAATCGATGAGTATTTGTCGATCCACAGCGGACGAACACAGCCGCGACGCCAGGTTAACGACATTGCCGATCGCGGTGTAGTCAACGCGGGCTTCGTAACCAATGCGCCCCACCGTTGCCCACCCCATCGCAAGCCCCATGCCGAAGCCAATCTGATAGCCACGCTGCCGCCACCCAGATATGAGTCCTTGAATTGCTTCCTGCATGTCGACAGCCATTTTTACGGCATGAAGCGCCGGCTCTTCGCATGGAACCGGGGCGTTGACGAGAATCATCAATCCATCCGCCGAAAAACTGGTCAGCGTCACCTCATACCGGGTGATGATCGCGCCGAGCGCCTCGTAGTACTCACGCAAGAGCTGCATGATGTCCTCAGGCGCAGCGTGCGCCGAAAATGCGGTGAAGCCACGCAAATCGCAAAAAACAGCGACCACTTCCGCGCGCTGTCCGGCGAGCATTCTCTCGTCGCCAGCCTTTTCCACGAGCTCCGCCACCTGTGGCGCCAGGAAGCGCTTCAAACGTGCCATTCGCTCAGCGCGGTCCCGCGATATGGCGAGTTCCTGCGCCATTTGGTTGAACCGCGCAGCCAGCCGCTCGAGTTCGTCTCCACTGATAATATTGATCCGATGATCGAATTGCCCGGCACCGATCTTGAGGGCGCCTTCTTCCAGCAATCGGATGGGCCCGCTCATCCGTCTGGCAAGCCAATAGGCGAGTACCGCCGCAAGGACTGTGGCGGCGAGGAACAACCCGCCGGTCCGCCACAATGAAGCGTATAGGGGTGCAAAAGCCTCTGCCTGCGACTGCTCGACAAATACCGTCCACCCGGCCGCGGCAACGGGCGCGCCAGCGGTCACAACGCGTTCATTCTCGGCGTTGCGGTTTGCAATCGCAGTGCCGCCCGCGGTGGCGATCGCATCCCGCAATCCGCGCAGGGCCAAAGCTGCTTTCTCGCCGACGCCCTGCATCACTTTGCTGATCGCGGGGTGAGCGATGAGGTGGCCGGACTGGTCGACGACAAGTGCCTGGCCGCTGCGGCCCACGCGGATTTCGGAAACGATGAGCCAGATAGGCTTCAGGCTGATTTCGGCGATGATCGTGTTTTCTAGGACTGTATCGTCGTAGTTCGCCATCGCCATGGTTACCGACGGTTCGGAACCCTGGCGATAGGCGACCGGGCCATACCAGACCTTAGCCGTCCTGGCGCCCACGACAGCGGGATCGCCCGAGCGATCCGCCCCGCCTTCCGTCCTGTTCGAGCCCGTGCGCGAGACGTGCAGCCGTTCCGCGCCGGCGCCGTCGACGAAACTGATGCTGAGAATTCCCGGGACCTGGTGCATCACGCGTACGACAAGGAGCCGAAGCTGTTTCACGCCGGCCTGGGCCGACACGTCCTCGGGGATCGTGGAGCCGAGCGGAATCTTGATGCCGTCGAGAAAGCTCTCGATCCTGTCGGCCGCCGATGTTGCCTCGGACCGCAGCAGGGCACTGAGGATCGCACGCTGGTCGACATAGCTGAACCACGTTTCGCTGATGCCACTAGCAGCCATCGGAAAAACGACCGCCGCGAACAAAACCAGAAAGTATTTCCGGAATAGCGATCGACGCATGGGAGCGGCTTTGGCCCCACAAAAGCGACCGACGAGAAGTCGGACAATTCAATAGAGAAAGATACCCGAAGTTCCGTCCAATTGGTATGGGTGGGGGCGTCCACCACCCAAATGTCTCCACCACGCTAGGTCCGTTCGTGTCGTTTGAACACAAAGCTGTCAGCGGTCTGTGGAGCTTCATCCACTTTCGGCGTGGATATGGCCGGGCTAATAAGCGCAATCAGGCGCATTGCGGACCAACAGCGTTGGGCCGTATGCGGACCGGAAGCTTCAGGAAAAAAGGCCTCCTAGGCGGGGAGTCCGCATGCCGCCGAAAGCAATCCGGCAGCTTCGGGCCGCGCATCTTCAAGAGCGGACATTCAGGTTAGGTATGGGCATCGTCGTGACGTGACCCAATCCCGACCTTCCTGCGTTGGAATCTTTCCTAAAAGCCGACGTTGGGTGCGACCGGCGCTCATGACGCGATCCGCATCTTGCCACACGCGCCCGGCCTCGTTTTTGAA
>NZ_JBVVQV010000034.1:0-60640 GCF_055811235.1 Mesorhizobium sp. WSM4810
TGAATAGTGAATAGTGAATAGTGAATAGTGAATAGTGAATAGTGAATAGTGAATAGTGAATAGTGAATAGTGAATAGCGACCACTCAGTAGTGATTAGTGATTAGTGATTAGTGAAATAATGGCGCTCTCACCACCCTTCACCCTTCACCCTTCACCCTTCACCATTCACCGAACCGTGCCATGATCGACGGTCAAAAACTGCGCGCGTCCGTCGAGACTGGAAAACAGCGCCGCATCGGTCCCGGTCATGAAAGCCTGGCAATTCAGCTCTTCGAGGATCGAGAACAGCGCGGCGCGTCGGCCCGCGTCGAGATGGGCGGCGATTTCGTCGAGCAGCAGGATCGGCGTCATGCCAGACATCTCGCCGGTCAGCCGGGCGTGCGACAGGACCATGCCGACCAGCAGCGCCTTCTGCTCGCCCGTCGAACAGAGTTCGGCCGGCATCGCCTTGGGCCGGTGCCGCACCACGAGGTCCGACCGGTGCGGGCCGTCGAGCGTGCGCCCGGCGGCGCGGTCGCGATCGCGAGCTTCGGCAAGCGCGCGGCGGAACCGCTCCTCGACATCGACAGCCGCGCTGGTTGTGACCTCGCTTTCCAGCGAGCCGGACAGGCCGATGTCGGCTTGCGGAAATGGACCGGAGCTTGGCAGCCTGTCGATCATGGCGGTGAGCAGGCGCACCAGTTCGGCACGCGCCGCGGCAATCGCCACACCGGTTTCGGCCATTTGCGTCTCGATCGCATCGAACCAGGCGCCATCGCGCGAGCCTTCGGCGAGCAGTCGATTGCGGCCGCGCATCGCTTTTTCGTAGTCGAGCGCGCGCTGGCCGTGGCCCGGATCGATCGCCAGCACCTGCCGGTCGAGAAAGCGCCGCCGATCTGCGGCCGGCCCGGTGAACAATGCATCCATCGCCGGTGTCAGCCAGACGACGCGCAACCATTCCAGCATGTCCTCCGCCGAGCGCGCCGCCGCTCCGTTGATCCGCACCCGCCGGCCGCCTTCGGCGGCGTCGCCGCCCGCGATGCCGGTGCCGATCTCGGCCGGGCCGACCGGCCCATCGAGCCGGGCATGAATGGCAAAGCCGCCGTCGCCGCCTTCGCGCGCCACGTCGGCATAAGGCGCACGGCGCAGGCCGCGCCCCGGCGTCAACAGGGAAATCGCCTCCAGCAGATTGGTTTTGCCGGCACCATTGTCACCGGAAAAAACCACCGGGCCGGGATCGAGATCGATCGAAAGTGTTGTGTAATTGCGGAAATTGGTAAGCGAAAGCTTACTTATATGAGTCTGCTGATCGCGCTCAGGCTGCTTCGCAACTCCGGTCATGACAGCAAGATGGCCTCGTTCGGGCCTAAAGCGCGCCGCGTTTGACCGGCCTCATGGGACGCGCTTTAGGTTTGTTGTTTTATGCATGTCGTTATCGCAAAACCGCTGCACACTTTTGCGCGACATGCATCAGACCCGCATCGGCATCAGCACGTAGAGGGTGGTTTCGTCGGCCATGTCGTGGATCAGCGTTGGCGAGCCGGCATCCGCCAGCATGAATTTTGCCTCGGTGCCGGTCAACTGGGCGGCGACGTCGAGCAGATATTTGGCGTTGAAGCCGATTTCGATCGCGTCGGACGAATAATCCGCGGCCAGTTCCTCGGTGGCGCTGCCCGAATCCGGATTGTTGACTGCAAGCGTGACCTGGCCTTCTCCAATCGAAAGCTTCACCGCCCGGCCGCGTTCGGACGAAATGGTCGAGACGCGGTCGACGGCGGCGGCGAAACTCTGGCGGTCGATGATCAGCTTCTTGTCGTTGCCGGTCGGGATCACCCGCTGATAGTCCGGGAAGGTGCCGTCGATCAGCTTCGAGGTCAAAACGACGCTGCCGATGGTGAAACGGATCTTGGTGTCGGACAATTCGGTGGTCACCGCGATATCAGGGTCGTCGACGAGCTTTTGCAATTCGCTCACCGTCTTGCGCGGAATGATGATGCCCGGCATCCCTTCCGATCCTGCCGGCGCGTCGATCTCGGCGCGCGCCAGCCGATGGCCGTCGGTCGCTACCGAGCGCAGCTTCAGCTTGCCGTCGGCGTCATGCGTGTGCAGGTAGATGCCGTTCAGGTAATAGCGCGTCTCTTCGGTGGAGATGGCGAATTGGGTCTTCTCGATCAGGCCCTTGAGCGCGACCGAATCGAGCCGGAAGATATGCGAGAACGATCCGGCCGAAAGCTCCGGGAAATCGGATTGCGGCAGGCACTGCAGGCGGAAGCTCGAGCGGCCCGAGGTCACCGTCATGGCGTTGCCGTCCTCGTCGGTCTTCAGCATGACCTCCGCGCCGTCGGCGAGCTTGCGCACGATGTCGTAGAGCAGGTGCGCCGGGACCGTCGTCGCGCCGCCGCGCTCGACCTTGGCGGGCGTGGCTTCGGTCACCTCCAGGTCGAGGTCGGTCGCCTTCATTTCAAGGGTGGCGCCTTCGGCGCTCAGCAGCACGTTCGACAGGATCGGTATAGTGTTGCGCCGTTCGACCACGCGATGAACGTGGTTGAGCGACTTCAGGAGATTTGACCGTTCCAGGATAACACGCATGACGAAACAGGCTCGCTTGAATGAATGAGCGGGTCTCCGGCAAGCGGCAACCCGCGAAAGGTCTGAACAGGCTCAGAATCTGCACAAACTGACAGGAAAAAACCCGTGAACGCAAGCCCGTGCTGACGGTTCGGGCCGGTTACGCGGGCTTTCTTGGGTTAAAACCGGCGAAGCCCGCAAGCCATGCCTGTCGCCCAAAAGCATGCCCTCGGGTCAGGCCCGAGAGTGTGCATGGGCTTTGCGGCAACGACGTGCATAAAGACAGAGATTTCAAGCGCGTTGCAGCCATCCAGACGCGACACGCTTCTGTTTTTTCGGGCCGGTCAGGCCTGGTCGTTGATCAGTCTTCTCAGCAATTCGAGCTCCTGCGCCAGCGTGTTGTCGACGCCTGAAAGATCCTCGATCTTGCGCACGGCGTGCAGCACCGTCGTATGGTCGCGGCCACCGAAACGCCGCCCGATCTCCGGCAAGGAGCGCGGTGTCATCACCTTCGACAGGTACATCGCGACTTGCCGCGGCTTGACGATGGTGCGGGTGCGCCGGTTGGACAGAAGTTCCGTCTTCGACACATTGTAGTGGCGCGCGACGATGCGCTGGATGTCCTCGATGCGCACCCGCTTCGGCTCGCCCGAACGATAGATGTGGCCGAGGATCTCATCGATGCGGTCGATGGTGATCTGCGGTTCGAACGACTGGCGGAACAGAAGCTGGTTGAACGCACCTTCGAGTTCACGCCCGCTGCCGGTCACCGTGCGGGCGACATGGTTGAGGATCTCCTCCGAGATGTCGAGCGATTGATCGTCGGCCTTGGCGGTGGCAAGGCGCAGCTTGAGCATGCCGATCCGCATGGCGAAATCCGGCGCCGACATTTCGAGCGCGACGCCGCCGTTGAGGCGCGAGCGGACGCGGGGCTCCAGTGATTCCAGTTCCGACGGCGGCCGGTCGGCGGCGACCACCACCTGCTTGGCGCTGTCGAGCAGCATGTTGATCAGATGGCAGAATTCATGCTGGATCGACTTGCCCTGCAGGAACTGCATGTCGTCGATGATGAGGAGGTCGATGTCGCGCAACTGTTCCTTCAGCGTCAGCGCGTTGTTATCGCGGATCGCGGTGGCAAACCGCCACATGAAATATTCGGCCGTGAGATAGACGACGCGCGACTTCGGATTCTGCTTCAGCGATTCCGCCGCGATCGCCTGCAGCAGGTGCGTCTTGCCCAGCCCCACCGTCGCGTGCAGAAACAGCGGATTGAAGCGCACCGCGCTCGACTGCGATTCCGCCACCGCCTTGGCGGCGGCGAAGGCCACCCGGTTCGACGGTCCTTCGATGAAGGAGCCGAACGTGTAGCGCGGGTCAAGCGGCGAACCGAGCACATTGTGCCGGAACTCGGTCTCGGCAGGCATTCCCGGGCGAGGTGCCGGTACCCGCTCCACCCTGCCGGGGGCCGCTGTTCCCGCGGCCAGCGCCGTTTGCGCTTGCCTGGTCATCTTGCGCGCCGGGGCCACTTCGGGCTCGACGCCGTTGCGCCCCGGGCGGGTAGCGGTGCGCACGACGATCTCGATCTTGAGGATTTCAGGATCCTCGTGTTTCCACAGCTCGGCGATGAGGTCGAGGTAGTGGCCGTTGATCCACGAGCGCAGGAAGGCGGTGGGCACCGAGATGCGGACAATGCCCCGGGACGCCTCGGCGACCTTCATGCGCCCGAACCAGCTCGAATAGACTTCGGTTCCCAGACGCGCCTTCAACTGGGCCTTGACCCGGTCGAACTTTTGTTCCGCGTCGATGGAAGCCGACATAGCGTCCCCTCCGGTTAAGGTCCCAGGGAATGGGAGGTCGCCCGTAAGCTCCCTTTCGATGCCGCTCTGCATGATCGAGTTCCTTGTCCTTTTGTACCTTTTTCCGCCGGGAATGCGCCTCCTGCATCCATGTTTCCGGCGACCGTGTCCTCACAGCGACACCATCGCCGCCGCCGGCAGCTGATGTCGCCTCATTGTCGGGGAACCGGCGCCGGCTCCTCGGAGCCAGCCCGCTTTGGTCATGTCAGGGCAATGCAATTCCGCCCGGCGAAACGCCGGCGCGTCATTGATCTGCCATGTACAATTACGCCATTCCCCTACCGTATCGAAAAGGCAAACCAAACCCGTACGCGGAGATGATCCGCGTCATGAATTCTGCCACTTTTTTGCTGGCCGATTCAGGCTGGGTTAAGGGCCAACGGCCCGTCCCTCTCGATAGACAGACCTTAGCGAAATCGCTGTGGATAGGGCAAGGCCACGACTAACGGATTTTTAAGGAATGTGGTTAGCGCAAACGGGTTCGGAGCCTGCGTTGCACTGGCTTGTTTTGACAAACCCATTGTGATTCAAACCCTTTTCCGGCGAATGTGAAAAAGGCCGCGTCGCGCGAAATTTTATCAAATAATTTTCTTGACAGGCAATTGTCCCCCATCCCTCGCACCCGATGTGAACAAGCTGTGGATGACCGTCCGCAACCGTTTGAAAAATAAAGGTCATTTTCGACAGTTGATATTTTCGCCGTGAACGCTTTCAGCGGCTGCGCCTGTCAGCCGGCATGTATATGCCGGCAAAGCAATTCGAACTTCGAAATCGTGCGGGGTGTTGCTTGCGGGCTTTCTTTTTAAGTACTTGCCGGCAAACGAAAAAACCCGGCACGAGCGGCCGGGTCTGAAAAGGACAAGTTTAGTAAAGGTATATCAGCCCGGATATCCGGGTTAGGCCGACAACACCTTGAGGCGCTGGGCCAGGCGCGACACCTTGCGGGATGCCGTATTCTTGTGCACCACGCCCTTGCTCGCGGCGCGCATCAATTCCGGCTCAGCCACCTTGAAAGCAGCCTGGGCGGCCGCCTTGTCGCCCGAGGCGAGCGCCTCTTCGACCTGGCGGATGTAGGTCCGCACGCGCGAGCGGCGGTTCTTGTTGATCGCCGTGCGGCGGGCGATCTTGCGCGTTGCCTTTTTGGCCGAGGAGGTATTGGCCATGATGCCTCTCTTCTGATCTGGTGGGCGCATGCGGGATGCCGCAAGGCGCAAAAAACAAACGGGCAGCCACAGGGCCGCCTCGGTTGGTGCGGCTTATAGTTCAGCTTTTCCGGCGCGTCAACGCTGCTTCGCCTTCTTTTTGGGCCGCTGCTGTCGCTCGCTCCCGGCTGATGTCGTCCCCATCTACCAGTTCGATAAATTTGGCTACCTGTTCGAGAAATTTGGCTTCCGCTTCTCGACAAAGGCCGCCATGCCTTCCTTCTGGTCATCGAGCGCAAACAGTGAGTGAAACAGCCGGCGCTCGAACCGCAGCCCCTCGGCCAGTGTCGTTTCATAGGCGCGGTTGACGGCCTCTTTCGCCATCATCACCGACGGCAGCGAAAAATCGGCTATCTTGGCCGCCGCCTTCAACGCCTCCTCGAGCAATTCGCCGGCGGGCACGACACGCGACACCAGGCCGCAACGCTCGGCTTCCGCCGCATCCATCATCCGTCCGGTCAGGCACATGTCCATCGCCTTCGACTTGCCGACGAAACGGGTCAGGCGCTGCGATCCGCCCATGCCCGGCATGACGCCGAGCGTGATCTCGGGCTGGCCGAACCTGGCGTTGTCGGCGGCGATGATGAAATCGCACATCATCGCCAGTTCGCAGCCGCCGCCGAGCGCATAGCCGGCCACCGCCGCGATGACAGGCTTGCGCGCCCGGGTGAGCTCTTCCCAGCCGATAAAGAAATCCTGCACATAGGCGTCGACAAAAGAGATCGCCTGCATTTCCTTGATGTCGGCACCTGCCGCGAAGGCTTTTTCGGAGCCGGTGATGACCATCGCGCCGATGTCGGCATTCGCGCAGAAGCCGTTCACGGCCGCGACCACGTCCGCCAGGACCTGCGAGTTCAGCGCATTGAGCGCCTTCGGCCGGTTCAGCGTGATCAGCCCGACCTTGCCGCGGGTTTCGACGATAATCGTTTCATAGGCCATGACTGTATCTCCTCACTCGGTCATCTCCTTGCATCAGGCGTCCAACTCACACCCGGCACCTGGCTTACACCCCCACCTAAGTCACAACTGACAGGTCCGGCAATAGAAGGTGGAACGCCCGCTTTGCACGATGCGTTCTATATGGCCGCTGCAGCCGTGCTTGGAGCAGGGCTCGCCCTCGCGATCATAGACGGCGAACGAATGCTGGAAATAGCCCAGGGACCCGTCGGTCTGCACGTAGTCGCGCAGCGACGATCCACCGGCGGCGATCGCATCGGCGATCACTTCGCGGATTGCTTCGGCCAGGGCGTCGCGCTGCTGTTTGGCCTTCTTTCCAGGCTTTGCGATGGTGCCCGCCTCGCGCAACGGCGACAGGCCGGCGCGCCACAGCGCCTCCGACACATAGATATTGCCGAGCCCGGCGATCAGCCGCTGATCGAGAAGTGCTGCCTTTAGCGGCGACTTCCGGCCTTTCAGCAGCGAGGCGAGCAGCTCGCCGTCCAACGCATTGCCTGTCGGCTCGACGCCAAGCCCCGCCAGCATCGGATGCGTGTCAGGCGTCCCTTCGGAAAACAGCATGAAGCCGAAACGGCGCGGATCGTTGAAGGTCACCCGGGACCGGGCGCCTTGGGGAGAGACGATATGGAAGACGACATGGTCGTGCGCCGCGCTCTTCGGGCGCTCGTGATAAAACGCGCCCAACATTTCGTTGCTGTCGGGTATTTCGCCGCCATCGGAGGTTTCGATGCGGAACGAACCCGACATGCCGAGATGGCAGATCAGCACCGGACCGCCTTCCAGGTGCATCGTCAGGTATTTGGCCCGGCGGCCGAGCGCCGTAATCGTCTTGCCGGTCAGCCTCTCCAAAAATTTCTCGGGAAACGGAAAGCGCAGGTCGGGCCGGCGCGCCTCGACACGGGCGATGCGGGCACCTTCCAGAACCGGCTGCAGGCCCCGCCGCACCGTTTCGACCTCAGGCAACTCAGGCATGGCCGCCTATCGCTGTGTAGAAGGAGGTGCCGTGACGGCCGCGTGCCAACCCAAGATGTTCGGCGACGGTTTCACCGATGTCGGCGAACGTCGCTCTCAACCCGATGTCGCCACCAAAGCCTGGTCCGGTGCCGATCACCGGAATGCGTTCGCGCGTATGATCGGTACCGTGCCAGGTCGGGTCGTTGCCATGGTCGGCCGTCAGGATGAGAAGGTCGCCTTCCCTGAGCCGTGCAAGCGCCTCCGGCAGCCGCCGGTCGAAGGCCTCGAGCGCGGCGGCATAGCCGGCAACGTCGCGCCGATGGCCGAACTCGGTGTCGAAATCGACGAAATTGGCGAAGACGAGATCGCCGTCGCCTGCGTTATCCATCGCGCCGAGCGCCTTGTCGAACATCGCCATGTTGCCGGCGGCCTTGCGGACTTCCGAAATGCCGCGATGCGCGAAGATGTCGCCGATCTTGCCGACAGCGATGACCCGGCTGCCGCGCGCCGTCAGCCGGTCGAGCAGGGTCGGTTCGGGCGGCGGCACCGAATAGTCCCGGCGGTTGTGCGTCCGTTCGAAGCTGGCGCCAGTTTCCCCAATGAAAGGCCGCGCGATCACCCGTCCGATGTTCAGCGGATCGACCAGCCTGCGCACCACCTTGCAGAATTCGTAGAGCCGCTCCAGGCCGAAGTGAACTTCATGCGCGGCGATCTGCAGGACGGAGTCGACCGACGTGTAGCAGATCGGCTTGCCGGTGCGGACATGCTCCTCGCCGTACCGCTCGATGATCTCGGTGCCCGGAGCATGGCAATTGCCGAGAATGCCCGGCACCTCTCCTTCGCGAATGATCGCTTCGGTCAGGTCGGCTGGAAAGGCGGGAACCGTGTCCGGGAAATAGCCCCAGTCGAAGCGGACCGGCAAGGCGGCGATTTCCCAATGGCCTGACGGCGTGTCCTTGCCGCTGGAAATCTCCTGCGCCGCGCCGTGGAAGGCGGAGGCAAGCAGGCCGCCGCTGTCGAAGCAGAATCCTGTCGCGGTTTTCGCCGCGTGCGCCAGGCCGAGCGAGAGCATGTTGGGCACGAAAAGCGGGCCTTTGCGCAGCCCCTCGCGATCCGCCCGGCCTTCCGCGCAGGCTCGAGCGATGTGTCCGAACGTGTTGGAACCGGTGTCGCCATAGCGCTCGGCGTCGGCCGCGCCGCCGATGCCGAAGGAATCGAGAACAAAAAGGAAGGCGCGCGCCATGCAGGGGATCATTATTATCGTTTGTCTGTCAGCCCAGACATAGGCGGCCGCGCCGCCATTGGCAATTCGGAACCAGACGGCTGTGTGCTCGTCCGGGCGCGATGGTAGAATTGTCGCCGGCATCGGCGTGGATCGACGAAAACGAGAGGGAACTCACATGCGACATGCAAGGCATCCGCGGCTATCGTGCGCCTGGTGTCAGGCCGATAGCAATGGCGATCGGGCGCCGTCGTTCAGCAGGTGTCGCAGGTAATCGTCGGGCTCCTGCGGGGCCTGAGATAATAAGTTTCGCCCATCGATATCGAGTTGAAAGCCGAACTGAAGCCAAGCCGCTTTTCACTATCCGCCGACCAGGTGATGATCGGCTCGTATGCCAGATTGCTTTCGACGCGAACGAGAAACGTGCCCTTGACCTCGAGCTGCGGTGCAACCGTGGTGACGGAGTTCTTGGCGGCGCCGGCGCTGAAGGCATCGCCGACCATCTTGCGTGACCAAGCGACCAGCACCCGCGGCGTCGGCTGGTTCGTGACCTCTATTGCGGTGATGGTGATTTCCGGGGTCGATCGGTTGTACGGCTGAAGGGTGGAGTTGCCGATCTGCATGATCGCATCGAGTTCGGCCGGCGTGACGGTCTGCTGCTGGGTGACGAGATCCGCCACCATGCTGCCGATGCGACTGACCTTCTTGTTGGTCTCGATGGCTTGCGAGGCTTCCATGGTCAAGAAGTACATCATCAGCAGGACGGGCACGATGAAGGCAAACTCAACCGCCGCGACACCGCGGCGATCACGGCAGAACCGTATGGCTTTCGCGCAGATCCCAGCGGTCCTCATATGTGCCCCCGCACGCCCCATGCTATCGTCCTTTTCCCACGCAGCGGTTTGCATTTTCAGTCGTCGAACGGCTCGTTCTTCCAGGTCATCGATGCGAAATGCAGCGTGTTGCCGTCTTTCAGATTGGCCATCGACTTGGCCATGAAATCGGTCATGACGGGCCATTTGTAAAAAACCCGCAGCATGTTTATCGATTCAGCCAAGCCCGGGGATACCGTAAAAGTCGAGGGGGTCGTCCCGGTCAAGGCGATTTCGCCGTCTTGGATATTGAAGCCCGCCTGGGCCGCAGCGGCGAAGCTCGGATACCCGCGCAGATCCACTTCCAATCCCGGGCAGTCCTTGACGACCATGATCTCCAGCCGGCTGCAGATCATGGACTTCAGCGTCGCCTCGGTCACGTTGGCCTGCCTTATCTGGCCAGTCCGCAGCTGGCGCGCGACATCGTCGGTGATATTGGCCATCACCTCTTGCCCGGCAAATGAAATGCAGCTCTCCAGTATGGCAAAGACGAGGGGCGCAAATGGCACCGCAAGCATCGCGAACTCCAAAGCGGTGCTGCCGCGCCGGTCGCCAACGAAGCGCGCCGAAAAGCCTGATCGTCCTGCTTTGCTCATGTCCCGTGCCTGCCGATCCCTTAGGGGTGTCGGAGCAACATTAGCGCAAACCCATTGAAGTGCGGTTTGGATGATCGTTAAATTCGGCTGGAGGGTTTTAACAGGCCGATAACCGAAGCGGCTTTTTCAGCGAGACGAAACGGTCGGGTCGCTTACTGGCCGGCGCTCATCTCGGCTTCCGAGGCCTTTTCCGCCTCGCTTTTATATGAGCTTTCGCAATACGGCGTGCACGACATGGTCTGTATTTCGGCGCGTCGATAGATGCGCACCGAGGACGCGTCCTGTCGCACGACGGTGATCTGCTCGTCGACGATCGGACGGCCCTCCTGATCGAGGACGACGAGATTGGTGACGCCGAAGCCCTTGCCCGTCAGCACGATCGTCGAAGCATCCTGCACCGAGGCGTCGGCGATCGCCGGATTGCCGACGACGATCGTATCGGCAGCGCGCGACAATTTGACGATCTTCGCCTGGTTCATGGTGACCTCGATGCCGGCGCCGGCCTTGGCCGTCACCACGAAGGCGGTGGCGGCAAGCAGCGCGGCAATTGGAAAGGACGATCTCGGCCCGGTCATTGAAGCGCTCCACGGCGGCAATTTGCTCAACGGAACATGAACGAGATTGGTGAAGCAAGGGTTAAGCGGAGGGGAGCCGTGATGATGTCGGGCTCGGCCCTTTGATCGCCTGGAGCTGGGATCGCCAGGAGCGGCCCGCCCCTTTCTCAGGCCGCTAAATTGCGCCTTTCGCAGCCTGCTGCGCCTGTCGGGTCCATAGGCGTCACTTAGTCTACGGTTAACCACGCAATGTCATCGAAGCCGGAAAGGAATCGGTAAGGCTGTTTATTAAGCCGATTGAAAGAGCTTCTCGATAGATTGGCAGTATCCGATCAGCCAACAGAGAAGTTGACGGAATTGCTGTAACACCTGGAGTAGGAGCTCTCGAATGTCTAATCTCATTGCACGTTTTGTGAAGGACGAATCCGGCGCGACCGCCATCGAATACGGTCTGATCGCCGCTCTCATCGCGCTCGCCATCATGGTCGGCGCCGGCCAGCTCGGCACTGCCCTGGACACCAAGTTCAAGGCTATCGGAACCGCGGTGACCAACGCCCCCAACGCCCCCGCCACCCCAACCCCCTAAGGCAGCTAACGGCGCTCAGCTGTTTCCAGATAGGGCCGCCGCACTGGCGGCCCTTATCCATTCATGCCGCATGATTTGAATTTTCGGCCTCATCAATCGTTAATCGGACATGCCTAGGCTGAGACCAGCACAGTTCGACCACAGGCGCCACGCCCATGCTTGAAGCCCTGATCTTCGTTGTCTTTCCGTTCTGCATGCTTTTCGCCGCGATCTCCGACATGCTGTCGATGACGATCGCCAATCGCGTGCCGGTGCTGCTTGTCGCCGTCTTCGCCCTGGTCGCGCCGCTGACCGGCATGGACTGGGCAAGCTATGGCTGGCATTTTGCCGCCGGCGGCCTGGTCCTCGCCGTGACCTTCGGGCTGTTCGCGCTCGGCGGCATGGGCGGCGGCGACGCCAAGCTGCTGGCCGCCAGCGCCGTCTGGATGGGGCTGAACATCCACCTCGTCGAATACCTCCTGGTCTCGACCGTCCTCGGCGGCCTGCTGACGCTCGCCATCCTCGTCTATCGGAAATCACCGCTTGCGGCCGTTACCAGCCATAGCCGGTTTTTACGCCATTTCGCCGACGAGACATCAGGCGTTCCCTATGGCATTGCGCTTGGCATTGGCGGCCTGCTCACCTTTCCGGCTTCGCCGTTGATGGCATGGGCGCTCGCAAGCCTGGCAGGCTGATTCTTCCCGCGTCAGGCCAGCCTACCACATTCGATTTGGCGTTGGAGCAGGCGGCTTGGCCGCCTTTATTGCTGGCCGGACCGGATGCTTCAAACTTATATAAACCTTAAATTAATCACGATCGTAAGTATTAAATTAACCTTGTTTTGACGATTGCCGCTGCAAGGTCCGGCTTGGCTAGGTTGTTTGCCAAGGCGAGGTTCGGACAGATGCCAGCATCCCGACTGATCATTCTAGGCGTGGCGGTGGCCGCGGCGGGTGGCGCAGGATATGTCGCAAAAAACATGGTGGCGGCGCCGCCGCCTCAAATTGTCGATTCCGGCCCCGAGGCGCCGGCAATCGCGTTGCAGGACGTGCTTGTCCTGTCGGGCGACGTTCCGATGGGCAGTCCGCTGGAGAACAACATCAGTTGGCAGTCCTGGCCGGCCGACGGCATCAACGCGAATTTCATAACCCGCGCCGCGGAGCCCGATGCGTTGGAGAAGCTGAAAGGCGGCGTCGCCCGTGTGGCGATGTATGCCGGTGAGCCGTTGCGGCGCTCCAAGCTGATCGGCGAGGGACAGAGCTTCATGTCGTCGATCCTGCCCTCCGGCATGCGGGCCGTCGCCACAGCCGTATCGGCCGACACGTCGGCCGGCGGCTTCATTCTTCCCAACGATTTCGTCGACGTCATCATGACCCGCAGAGCCGATCCGGCGGCCGGCGGCAGCGGTTTTACCACCGAGACCATCCTCAAGAACATTCGCGTCCTGGCGATCGACCAGACCATCCAGGAGGACGAGGAAGGCAAGCGGACCAGGGTCGGCCAGACCGCCACCCTGGAACTGACACCGCAGCAGGCGGAAATCATCACCGTCGCCCAGCAGATGGCGGATCGCCTGACGTTGGCGCTGCGGTCGATCACCGACACCCAGGAGAAGAACCTGGGCGAGGCCGACTATCTCGTTTCCGGCAATGGCCGGCGCGGGACAGTGCGCCTGATCAAGTCGGGCGAAGTTTCAGAAGTGGGAGCAAGGCAATGAGGTTAAACGCTCCGGTCGCACTGGCTGCGGCAATCGGCCTGTTCCTGCTTGCATCGAATGCGCATGGCCCCCTCGAGGCGAATGCGGCAGGCGCCGAGGTGTCGGCTTCGACCGCCACCCAGCGCGTCAAGCTCGGTCTCAACAAGTCGGTGGTCATCGACCTGCCGAGCGATGCCTATGATATTCTCGTCGCCAACCCGGCTGTCGCCGATGCGGTGACCCGCACCGCGAGGCGCATCTATCTCTTCGGAAAGGCGGTCGGCGACACCAACATCTTCGTCTTCGGCCCTAATGGCGAACAGATCGTCAGCCTGGATCTGGCGGTCGAACGCGACGTCGCCGGACTGGAAGACTATATCAGGCGCTTCATACCGTCTTCGAGCATCACGGTCGAATTGCTGAACGACAACGTCGTCCTGACCGGAACCGTGGACACTCCGCTGGATGCCAAGCGCGCGGTCGATCTGGCCACCATCTTCGTGTCCGGCGGTGAAGCGACCACGGGGCAGTATTCGCAGACCGCCTCCGGCGGCTCGGCCGAAGCCGGTGTCGACATCGACAATCCGGATTCCGAGCGTCGCGTCAGCCAGATCGTCAACCTGCTGCAGATCATCGGCGACGACCAGGTGACGCTGAAAGTGACGGTGGCCGAGGTCAGCCGCTCGGTGATGAAGCAGCTCGGCGTCAACCTGATCGGCAGCGGCAGCAGCAACGGCATCAGTTGGGCCGCGGTAAGCGACAATTTCACCGGCCTGGGCAAGTCGCTGTCGAACTCTGGCCTGGCTATCGGCACCTCGACGCTCGACGCCTACATCAACGCCATGGAACAGTCAGGCGTCATGAAAACCCTGGCCGAGCCGACGTTGACGGCCGTATCCGGCGAGAAGGCGACCTTCAAGGTCGGCGGCGAGTACAATATGGTGACCGGCGTTTCCCAAGCTGTGTCCGACGATAACCAGACCGGTGTGAAGACGTATGACATCGAGAAGCTCGAATACGGCATTGGCCTGGAATTCCAGCCGGTGGTGCTGTCTCCCGGCCGCATCAGCCTGAAGGTCAGGACTTCGGTTTCCGAGCCGACGACGGAGGGATCGGTATCCTTGTCCGAGGGTGTAACCAGCCCCGGCACGAACGTCCTGTCGCTCCGCAAACGCTTGGCCGACACGACAGTGGAGCTGCCTTCCGGCGGCTCGATGATGATCGCCGGCCTGGTACGGGATGACATCAGGCAAGCCGTCAACGGCCTGCCCGGGCTGACCAAAATCCCGGTGCTTGGCACGCTGTTCCGCAGCCGTGACTTCGTCCGCAACGAGACCGAGCTGGTCATCATCATCACGCCCTATCTGGTCAAGCCAGTGACGCGCAACGCCCTTGCCAAGCCGGACGACAATTTCAACGCGGCCAGCGATGGCGCCGGCATGTTCCTTGGCCGTGTCAATCGCGTCTACGGCACCATGCAGACCGACAAGCCCAACGGCCGTTACCACGGCGTCGTCGGCTTCATCTACAAGTAAGCGGGGAAGCGGACATGTCTCAGTCAGCGTTGAAGCCAAGCACGATCACCGCAGCGACGCGGTCCGGCCGTTCGCGGATCTGCCGGCCGGTCCTGGCGATTGCGGTCGCGGCATTGTTGGCGGGCTGCGCCAACCGGGACAGCATCACGGTCGGCGCTGTTCCGGACGACTATCGCACCAACCATCCGATCGTCATTACGGAGAAAAACCAGAAGATCGACCTTCCGGTCGGCGCCGGCGATCGCGGCATGACCGGGTCCCAGCGCGACACGCTTCTCGGCTTCCTGGATGGCTATGACAAGAGCGCCGCTCCGACCCTGACGATCTCGATCCCGAGCGGTTCGGCCAACGAGATCGCCGCGACCGCGGCCGGTCGCGATTTCGCCAGGCTTGCGATTGCCAGCGGCATCAGCCGCAACCGGATCGTCATCACCACCTACCAGTCGGTTTCGGCCGAAGCGTCCGCCCCGATCCGCGTCGCCTATGTCTCGGTGAAGGCACAGACCGACAGGTGCGGACGCTGGCCCGAAGACCTGATGCAGACCTCGGAAAACAAGCACTATGCCGATTTCGGCTGCTCGTATCAGAACAATCTTGCCGCCCAGATCGCAAATCCGACCGATCTGCTCGGGCCGCGCAAGCAATCCGATATCGACGCGGAAAATCGCGGCGCGGTAGTCGACGTCTACCGCCAGAGAGGCATTTCGGACGAATTCCTCGGCAATTCGGAAGTCGAGTATTGAGCTCGAGCCGCCCAAGTCACGGGAAGACAAGTCACGGAAAGAAATGACAATGAGCAATCTTGCCTACGACACGGCGATAGATGGCGGCGATACCTCTCAGCAGGATGTCGCCGCCATGCAGGCGTTGCGGCCGATCCCGCGCATCTCGATCCAGGCATTTTGCGAGACCGAGGGCGTTGCCAATCCGGTCGAGCGCGCCGGCGAGGATCGCCGCATGGCGAAGGCCCATCTGAAGGTCCATATGGGTGGTGTCGCCACCGCCATCGAATTCTACCAGTCGGCGCCGACACCGAACCTGATCCTGCTGGAATCGCGCAGCGAGCCGAAGCAATTGCTCGAGCAGCTCACGCAGCTCTCCGAATACTGCGATCCGACCTCGAAGGTCGTGGTCATCGGCCACTACAACGATGTCGGGCTCTATCGCGAGCTCATCCGCTCCGGCATTTCCGAATATGTCATCGCGCCGGTATCGATGGCCGATATCGTCAGCGTGATATCGACGATCTTCGTTGATCCGGAAGCCGAGCCGATCGGCCGCTCGATCGCCTTCATCGGCGCCAAGGGTGGCGTCGGCTCCTCGACCATTGCCCATAATGTGGCTTGGGCGATGTCGTCGCTGTTCAAGTCCGAAGTGGTTGTCGCCGATCTCGACCTGGCTTTCGGAACGGCCAACATCAATTTCGATCAGGATCCGGCGCAAGGCATTGCCGAAGCTGTTTTCTCACCGGAGCGCCTCGACGAGGTCTATCTCGATCGGCTGCTTGCCCAGTGCGCCGAGCATCTGTCGCTGCTTGCAGCGCCTTCAACGCTCGATCGGGTCTACGATTTCGACCCGGAGGCTTTCACCCAGCTTATCGACACGGCGCAGCGCAGCGTGCCGCTGCTGGTGCTCGATGTTCCGCACGTCTGGACGGGCTGGACCAAGAACATACTGGTCAAAGCCGACGAGATCGTGATCACGGCGACGCCGGAGCTGGCCAATTTGCGCAACACCAAGAATCTGGCCGACATGTTCAAGCGGCTTCGCCCGAACGATCCGCCGCCGAAGCTGATCATCAATCAGGCCGGCGTGCCGAAGCGCCCGGAGATTTCGTCGTCCGACTTCGCCGACTCGCTCGGCCTGTCGCCGATGTCGGTCATTGCTTTCGAGCCGCTGCTGTTCGGAAACGCCGCCAACAACGGGCGCATGCTCGGCGAAATGGATGCCAGGAACCCGGTTGTCGGCATTATCAACGAGATTGCGCATGTGCTGACCGGGCGCAGCGAAATCAAGGCAAGAAAGAAAGCGGGCCTCGGCAATCTCCTTGGCAAGCTCTCGCGCGGCAAGAAGTGATGCTTCCGGAGCGGAATTGGTAATCGATCATGTTTGGTAAAAAAGGCAGCGACGACGGCAGCCGATTCACCCCGGAATTCCGTCAGCCGGCACCTGCGCCTGCCGCGCCGGCGGCAAAACCTGCGGAAACGGCGGTTCTTGCCAAGCCCGCACCGCCGCCATCTGGCACACCTGGCGCGTCTGCTGCGCCGCCGCCCGTGCGCCGTGCGGTCGAGGCGCCGCCATTGACCCCTGAGCCGAAAAAGCTCCAGCGCCAGAAGAGCGAAACCTATTACGACACCAAGAGCCAGGTCTTTGCCGCGCTCATCGACACCATCGACCTGTCGCAGCTCGCCAAGCTCGATCCCGAAAGCGCGCGCGAGGAAATCCGCGACATCGTCAACGACATCATCGCGATCAAGAATTTCGCGATGTCGATCGCCGAGCAGGAAGAACTGCTCGAGGACATCTGCAATGACGTGCTCGGTTACGGGCCACTGGAGCCGTTGCTCGCTCGCGACGACATCGCCGACATCATGGTCAACGGCTCCAAGGACGTCTATATCGAGGTCAACGGCAAGGTCGAGCAGACCGGCATCCGTTTTCGCGATAACCAGCAGCTCCTCAACATCTGTCAGCGCATCGTCAGCCAAGTTGGCCGCCGCGTCGATGAATCGAGCCCGATCTGCGACGCGCGCCTTCCCGACGGCTCCCGCGTCAACGTCATCGCGCCGCCGCTCGCCATCGACGGCGCCGCTCTCACCATCCGCAAGTTCAAGAAGGACAAGCTGACACTCGACCAGCTGGTCAAGTTCGGCGCCATTTCGCCGCCCGGCGCCGAGATTCTCAAGATCATTGGCCGCGTCCGCTGCAACATCGTCATTTCAGGCGGTACCGGTTCGGGCAAGACGACGCTGCTCAATTGCCTGACCAACTATATCGACCGCGATGAGCGCGTCATCACCTGCGAGGACTCGGCCGAGCTGCAACTGCAGCAGCCGCATGTCGTGCGTCTGGAAACCCGCCCGCCCAACCTCGAGGGCGAGGGTGAGGTGACCATGCGCGATCTGGTCAAGAACTGCCTGCGCATGCGGCCCGAGCGCATCATCGTCGGCGAAGTGCGCGGACCTGAAGTGTTCGATCTTCTGCAGGCGATGAACACCGGCCATGACGGCTCGATGGGCACGATCCACTCGAACAGCCCGCGCGAATGCCTGAACCGTATCGAATCGATGATCGCGATGGGCGGTTACACGCTGCCGCAGAAAACCGTGCGTGAAATCGTGGTCGGTTCCGTCGATGTGATCATCCAGGCCGCACGCCTGCGCGATGGATCGCGGCGCATCACCCACATCACCGAGGTGATCGGAATGGAGGGCGACGTCATCATCACGCAGGACATCGTTCTCTACAACATCAAAGGCGAGGACGCGAACGGCAGGCTGCTGGGCGAGCACGTTTCGACAGGCATCGGTCGTCCGCATTTCTGGGAGCGCGCCCGCTACTATGGCGAGGAACAGCGCCTCGCCAATGCGCTCGAGGCGATGGAGAAACGCGCTGACTGATTCATTTGGAGGCGTAGGGGCCAGGGCCGATGTTTGGAATTGACGGCACCGTGCTGGCATTCGTCGTGCTCGCCGGCTTCAGCGCCGGCGCGGTCGCCTATGCTTTTCTGTTCAACCGGATCAGTACCGAAAAGCAGGTCGGCAGGCGGCTTGAAACGATCAAGACCGCCGAGACGGATGGTGCCGTCGTCAAGGCTTCTCGCGATCGCGTGGCGGAAGCGGCCAAGCGGCGCAAATCGGTTCAGGATTCACTGAAGGACCTCGAACAGAAGCACAAAACCAGCCAGAGCCTTGCCAAAAAGCCGCCTCTGAAGGCCCAGATCCGTCAGGCGGGCATGAAGGTCTCGCTCGAGCGCTTCTATCTCTACTCGGCGGTTTGCGGCGTCGTCCTGACGTTTCTCGCCTATTTCGCCGGTGCGCCTTTGTATGTCTTGCCGGGTGCGCTGCTGGTCGGTGGCCTCGGGCTGCCACGCTGGTTCGTTTCGTTTAGCCGCGCCCGCCGGGTCAAGGCGTTCCTCAACGAATTTCCGAACGCGCTCGACATCATCGTGCGTGCGGTCAAATCCGGCCTGCCGCTGAACGACGCCGTCCGCCTGATCGCCAATGAATCCCCCGAACCGGTCAAGACCGAGTTCCGCCGCATCATCGATTCGCAGCAGATGGGCCTGTCGATCCCCGACGCCAGCATGCGCATGGCCGAGACGATGCCGTGCACCGAGGCGAGCTTCTTCGGCATCGTCATCCAGATCCAGTCCCAGGCCGGGGGCAATCTTTCCGAGGCTCTGGGCAATCTTTCGCGGGTGCTTCGCGACCGCAAGAAGATGAAGGCCAAGGTCCAGGCGCTGTCGATGGAAGCGAAGGCGTCAGCGGTGATCATCGGCGCCTTGCCCTTCGTCGTCGCCTGTCTCGTCTACCTGACAAGCCCGAACTACATCATGCCTTTGTTCACCACCAGCGTCGGCAATCTGATCCTCGGCTGCTCCGCGGTCTGGATGTCGATCGGCATCCTGGTGATGCGCAAGATGATGAACTTCGAGGTTTAGGATTTCACCGCATGACCGAGAACGTCGTCAAAACCCTTACCGATCCGGCATTTCTGATTGCCCTGCTGGTCGGCATTGCGGTGTTTGCCACCGTGTTCACGCTGCTGCCTGCCTTTGGCGGAAACCAGCTCAAGGCGCGCATGAAATCGGTGGCGCTGGAGCGCGACGAACTGCGCGCCAAGCAGCGTGCGCGGCTTGCCCTCGATTCCGATCGCCGCCGCAAGGGCCTGCGCGAGCAACAGTCGATCGGCATGCGCAATATTGTCGACCGGCTGGACCTCAGGCGCGCCCTGGCCGATGAAGGCACCTTGCAGAAACTCAAGGTGGCTGGCTTCCGCGGGCAGAATCCGTTGACGCGTTTCCTTTTCTTCCGTCTGATCCTGCCGTTTGTCGGCTTTGCCCTGGCTGCGATCTATCTGTTCGTGCTCGGCGGGTTGCCGGAGCAGCCGCCTCTCATCAAGTTGTTCGTCTGTATCGTCGTCGCCTATGCCGGTTTTTACGCGCCGGTGCTCTATGTCAACAACCGCGCCACCAAGCGCAAGCAGTCGATCCAGATGGCGTGGCCGGACGCGCTCGACCTGATGCTTATCTGCGTCGAATCCGGCATGTCGGTGGAGGCGGCGTTTCATAAGGTCGCCGACGAGATCGGCGCGCAGTCGGTGGCGCTTGCCGAAGAGTTCATCCTGACCAATGCCGAGCTTTCCTACTTGCAGGAGCGCAAGCAGGCCTACGAGAACCTAGCAAGCCGCACCGGCCTGGAATCGGTCAAGTCGGTGTCGCAGGCGCTGGTCCAGGCCGAGCGCTACGGCACGCCGGTGGCGCACGCACTGCGCGTGCTTGCCGGCGAAAGCCGCGACATGCGCATGAACGCCGCCGAGAAGAAGGCCGCGGCCTTGCCGCCGAAGCTCACCGTGCCGATGATCCTGTTCTTCCTGCCGGTGCTGTTCGCCATCATTCTGGGCCCCGCCGGCATCCAGGTCAGCGAGCGCGGCATTTTCGGCGACCAGCCGGCATCGAGCAGCCAGTAATGCATTCTTGACAGGTCGGCGCTGCCCCTCATTGCCCTGCCGGGCATTTCTCCCCGTAAACGGGGAGAAAGTAGCTGGATGCCCCTCGGCGCCCTTCCTGCAATGCTTGTCGTTGGCGAAACCGTCGACGACGGGGCTTTCTCCCCGTCACTATACGGGGAGAAATGCCCGGCAGGGCAATGAGGGGCAGCGCCGACATCGATATGTATGGCAGGCGCGGTCAGTTGGTGGCGGGCTTTGTCTTGTCCTGGTCCTTGAGCTGGCTCCAGGCGTTCTGCTGGGCGAGCATCTGGCGAAGGTACGTCACGTTCGCCTGCGCCTGTTCGGGCGACAGCTCCTGCGAGGCGATCGTCTCGGCCTCGTCGAAGCGGCCCTGCAGGCCGACGACCAGCGCCAGGTTCTGGCGGACGCGGCTGTCGGCATTCGGCTGCTGGGCGGCCGAGCGCATATAGGTTTCAGCCGTGCGCAGGTCACCTTCCAGAACATAGGACATGCCGAGATTGGAAAGGATCGAAGGTTCGTTCGGCTTGAGGTCAAGCGCCTTGCGGTAATTCTGGCGCGCCCCGTCTCTCTGGCCAAGCTGGTCGAGAATAGCGGCTTCCGCCGACACCAGCTTCCAGTCGGGATATTCCGGTGTCTGCGCGCGGCGCACTGCGTCGAGCGCCGGCTCGAACTGTCCGTTGGCGGCAAGTGCCTTGCCATAGGCGGCGAGCACGTCGCGGTCTTTCGGCAGCACGATCGCCAGTTTGCGCATCACGGCGAGCGACTGGTCGGCGTCGCCATCCATTTGCAGCGCCGCGGCATAATTCGTCGCGACCCGCTTGTCGTTGGGGTTCTTGGCGTAGGACTGACCCAGCGCGATCGTCGCCTTGTGCAACTCGCCGGCCGACATGGTTTCCAAGGGTTTGCCGCTGGGGCGTCCGATCGAGCCGGTCGTCAGCTTGCTGGTTCCGCAGCCTGCGACGCTGGCCGCGAGCGCTATTATGAACGCCGTGGTGATCAGCCGCTTCGCCGTGGCGTTGGTCATGCGGTTGGTCGGCATCTGCACCAGGGCCTCCATTCGTCAAATTGGCTTTTACGTGGCCATCTTCCCTCTCGCAGAAATATTCTGTTAACCCTAACGGATCGTTAAAACGCGCCGACTCGGAAGCCGGAGACCGTCGAATGCCAGTCGAACTCATCGAGAGAGAACTGAAGACCACTTTGCCGGTTCATCTGGTGGCGAAGGATAGACTGGAGGGGGCAGGGCTTGCCTCCTCCTCGCTCGCCTGGGCCAAGGCCAACGGCTTTTCCGGTCAGGCCGGGAGGACGCTGATCCTGCCCGACGAAAACGGCGCGCTTGCCGGAGCACTGTTCGGCACGGGCGATGGCGAAGGCGCGCTTGCCATCGGCGCGCTGGCGAGAGCCTTGCCCGCAGGCGACTGGCATTTCGCCTCCACACTGGCGGAGCCGGAAATCGCGGCCATCGCATTGGCGCTCGGCGGCTATGTCTTCACCCGCTACGGCAAAAAGCCTGGCAAGACACTGCGTTTCTCGCTGCCGCCCGGCGCTGAAGCGGCTTACGTTCGCCGCATCGCCGATGGCGTTTTCCTGACGCGCGATCTGGTCAACACGCCGACCAGCGACATGGGACCTGACGAGTTGGAGAAGGCAGTTCGGACGCTGGCCGGGACGTACGACGCCGAAGTGTCGGTGACCAGGGGCGACGACCTGGTCAAGAACAATTTCCCGATGATCCATGCGGTCGGCCGCGCTTCCGTCGGCGCACCTCGGCTGATCGACCTGATCTGGGGACCGGAGAACGCCCCGAAGGTGACGCTGGTCGGCAAGGGCGTCTGCTTCGACACCGGTGGTCTCGACATCAAGCCGTCCTCGGGCATGCTTTTGATGAAGAAGGACATGGGTGGCGCTGCCAACGTATTGGGCCTCGCCTCGATGATCATGGCCGCCGGGCTGAAGGTCCGGCTGCGTGTGCTGATCCCGGCGGTCGAAAATTCGATTGCCGGCAACGCCTTCCGGCCCGGCGACGTGTTGGTGAGCCGCAAGGGCACCACCGTCGAGATCGGCAACACCGACGCCGAGGGACGGCTGGTGCTGGCGGACGCCTTGGCTCTGGCAGACGACGACGAGCCGCAACTGCTGATCGACATGGCGACCTTGACCGGGGCTGCTCGCGTCGCGCTCGGTCCCGATCTGCCACCGTTCTACACCGGCGATGAAGCGCTGGCCTCCGACCTGGCTGCGGCCTCCGTCGCAGTCGAGGATCCACTGTGGCGCATGCCGCTGTGGAAACCCTATGGCGCAAAGCTGTCGTCGAAGATCGCCGACATCAACAATGTCACGTCAGACAGTTTCGCCGGCTCGATCACCGCGGCGCTTTTCCTGAAGCGCTTCGTCGAGAAGACCGCCGCCTGGGCGCATTTCGACATCTTCGCCTGGAACCCGTCCGATCGTCCGCACGGTCTCGCCGGCGGCGAGGCGCAAGGCATCCGCGCGCTGGAAAGGGTGATCTCGAAACGCTACGCCTGACGGTGCGGTGCAGGACATTCTCGTGACTGAAACGGAACCGAAACAATTTGCCGTCATTGTGGCCGGATGTCGATTTCGATGCGCCCGAGCCAGGCCTTGCGACTGTGGCAGCAGGTGATGCTGCACCAGGTGCGCGACGATGCGCCGGACCTCACCATGCGCCAGACGGCGATCCTGTTCACGATCTATCTCGATCCACCGCCGCATACAGTGCGCGGCCTCGCCGCGCGGCTCAATGTCACCAAGCCGGTGATCACCAGGGCGCTAGACACGATGGGCGCAATAAAGCTGGTTTCGCGCCATCGCGATGAGCTCGACAAGCGCAACGTGCTGGTCAAGCGAACCGTAGAAGGGGCTCTCTTTGTCGAGCGCTTCGGCGATGTTATCATTGCCAGAGCCCAGGAATTGCCGATCTAGAGCAGGATTCCGAACCGCAGGTCAGCGAAGCAAAGCAGCACCGTTTTCGGGACCATGCTCCAACACCAAGCCAGAGCCGAGTTGCCGATTTGACCGCCAGGGATGCCCGCCTTCACGCCTTCCGTTCCGATCTCGCCGATATCAGGCTGAAAGGCGAGGTCGCCGCCGATCGCTTCGTCGCCGGGCGGCCAGCGCGGGTTTCAGCCGCAGTGGCCGACATCCGCAAGGCGCCGCGGCCGGATGCCGGCGTCAACACGCAAGCCCTGTTCGGTGACGACGTCCTCGTCTTCGAAGATGCCGAGGGCTGGGCCTGGATCCAGTCGGAGCGCGACGGCTACGTCGGCTATGTCGCCGACACCGTGCTGGGCGGACGGGACCATGCGCCCACCCATGTCGTCTCGGTGCCGCGCACCTTCCTCTATCCGGGACCTGATTTGCGGCTTCCGCTGAGCGGGCAGCTGTCGATGGGATCGGCGCTGACGGTGACCGGCGCGGCAGAAACGCGCGGCACGCATTATGCGCTGCTGCCGTCCGGCGAGGCTGTCATATCAGGCCATCTCAGGCCTCTGGGAGAGCCGGCTGCCGACTATGTCGCGGTCGCGGAGGCTTTTCTCGGCACGCCCTATCTGTGGGGCGGCGCCTCCGGCTTCGGCATCGATTGCTCCGGCCTCGTGCAATTGGCGATGCACATGACCGGCAGGCAAGTGCTGCGCGATTCCGACATGCAGGCGGCGACCATCGGCGAGCCGCTCGACCCGGGTCCGGATCTTGCCGGGTTGCGGCGCGGCGACCTGGTGTTCTGGAAAGGCCATGTCGCTGTCATGACCGACCCGGAAACGATGATCCACGCCAACGGCCACACCATGCTGGTCTCGCGTGAAGGGTTCAGGCAAGCCCTCGCCCGCCTCGGCTATCTCTATGGCGGTCCGACAGGGTTTAGGCGGCCGTAGCGCAAGCGCTTTTCCTTCTCTAATCACCAACGTTGCAGGATTGGCGGCCAAAGCGAAGCTGCCGATCTCCCCCCAAGTGGGGGAGATGTCCGGCAGGACAGAGGGGGGCGCCGTAGAGCGCCAACCTCAATACGGACCGAGCACTGACCAAATGCCTCACACGCCACTGCCTCCGCGAAATCGCGCAAATGCCAAATCGATGCGCAAAGCCATGACCGACGCCGAACTGAAGCTTTGGAACGAGCTTCGCGCGCATCGGCTGATGGGGCTTGGCTTCCGCCGACAATTTCCGATCGCTGGTTACATCGTCGACTTCGCTTGCCCGGACAAGAAGCTCGTCGTCGAAGTCGATGGTTCGCAGCATGCAGAAGCCAATACAGGCGACGAGGCGAGGACAAAGCGTCTGGAACGGGATGGCTGGACCATCCTGCGCTTCTGGAACGACGACGTCATTCGTGACATCGACAATGTCTGCCAGCATATTGTCATCGAGGCGGGGCTCGCCGGTGCGACTTGATACGCCGGCGCGAGGCGCCCCCCTCTGTCCTGCCGGACATCTCCCCCACAAGGGGGAGAATGGCAGTTTCGCTCTGGCCGCCAATCCTGCAACGTTGGTGATTAGCGGAAGCAGACAAGACAGCCAATCTCCCCCCTTGTGGGGGAGATGGCCGGCAGGCCAGAGGGGGCGCAGTAGAGCGCCCACCTCACTTGCGACCGAAGCCGCGCACGATCACCTTTTGTTCCGATTCTGCTTGGCGATTGCGCGGCGCCGCGCTACCTCTGGCGGGTGACAGAGCAGCCGCGCCTCGCCGAACAGAATGCCGCCGTGCGCTTGCCCGAGCCATTCCTCAAATGGTTCGCGCAAAGAGGCTGGTCGCCGCGCGCCCATCAGATCGAATTGTTGGCGACTGCCCAGGCCGGGCAATCGGTTCTGCTGATCGCGCCGACCGGCGCCGGCAAGACGCTGGCCGGGTTTATGCCTTCACTGACCGAGCTGGCCCGGAGGCCGGGGAGAAAGCCGGGGCAGGCGCGTCGCGGCATCCACACGCTCTACATCTCGCCGCTGAAAGCGCTGGCCGTCGACATCGAGCGCAATCTCGGCAAGCCGGTGGAAGAGATCGGTCTGTCCGTCACCATCGAGACGCGCACCGGCGACACGCCCGCGCACAAGCGCCAGCGCCAAAAGCGGGCCCCGCCCGAAATCCTCCTGACCACGCCCGAGCAACTGGCGCTGCTGATTGCTGCGCCCGACGCCAGGCGCTTCTTCGAGGATCTGCGCTATGTCGTGCTCGACGAACTGCATTCCTTGGTGACGTCGAAGCGCGGGCATCTCCTGTCGCTCGGGCTGGCTCGGCTGCGATCCTTTGTTCCCAGCTTGCAGACGATCGGCCTGTCGGCGACGGTCGCCGAGCCGGACGAATTGCGGCGCTGGCTGGTCAGCCAGAATCCACCCGGCGGCATGGCCGAATTGATCGTCGTCACCGGCGGCGCCAAGCCCGACATCTCCATCCTCGACTCGGAACAGCACGTGCCGTGGGCCGGACATTCGGCCCGCTACGCGACACCGGAAATCTATAGCGAGATCAAGCGACACAAGACGACCCTGCTGTTCGTCAACACGCGCAGCCAGGCCGAACTGCTGTTCCAGGAATTGTGGCGGGTCAACGAGGACACTTTGCCGATCGCGCTGCATCACGGCTCGCTCGATGTCGCCCAGCGCCGGCGCGTCGAAAAAGCCATGGGCGAGAATGCCTTGCGTGCCATCGTCGCCACGTCGACGCTCGACCTCGGCATCGACTGGGGCGATGTCGACCTGGTCGTGCATGTCGGCGCACCGAAGGGTGCGAGCCGGCTGGCGCAGCGCATCGGCCGCGCCAACCACCGCATGGATGAGCCGTCGAAGGCGATCCTGATTCCGGCCAACCGCTTCGAGGTGCTGGAATGCCGGGCGGCGCTCGACGCCAATTACCTCGGCGCCCAGGACACGCCGCCGCTGGTCAATGGCGGGCTCGATGTGCTGGCGCAGCATGTCCTGGGTTGCGCCTGCGGCGCGCCTTTTCATGCCGATGCGCTGTTCGAGGAGGTGCGAACCGCCGCGCCCTATGCCGAACTCGACCGGCCGACGTTCGATCGTGTCGTCGACTTCGTCGCCACCGGCGGATATGCGCTGAAGAACTACGAGCGCTACGCCCGCATCCGCCTGAACAAGGACGGGCTGTGGCGCGTCTCCAATCCTCGCATCGCCCAGCAGTACCGGCTGAATGTCGGCACCATCATCGAGGTGCCGGCGCTCAACGTGCGTTATGTCAAGGCCGGCAGCAAAGGCTCTGCCTCGCGCGGCGGTCGGGTTCTCGGCAAGATCGAGGAGGCGTTCCTCGAAACGCTGACGCATGGCGATACCTTCATGTTCGCCGGCAAGGTGCTGCGCTTCGAGGGCATCCGCGACAATGAGTGCTTCGTGTCGAATGCGCCCGGCAGTGACGCCAAGGTGCCCTATTATGGCGGCGGCAAATTCCCGCTTTCGACTTACCTCGCCGAACAGGTCCGCATCATGCTGGACGACCCGCAGCGCTGGAAGAAGCTGCCGGAACAGGTCGCCGACTGGCTGCGCTTCCAGGCCGACAAATCGGTGCTGCCGAAGCGCGACGACCTGCTGATCGAGACCTTTCCGCGCGGCAACCGCTACTATCTGGTGGCCTACCCGTTCGAGGGCAGGCTGGCGCACCAGACGCTTGGCATGCTGCTCACCCGCCGCCTCGACCGGGCGGGAGCCAGGCCGCTCGGCTTCGTCGCCACCGACTATGCGCTTGCCATCTGGTCGCTGGCCGATATGGGCAGGATGTTCCGGGCGAAGAAACCGTCGCTGGCCGCGCTTTTCGACCAGGACATGCTGGGCGACGATCTCGAAGCCTGGCTCGCCGGCAGCTGGCTCTTGAAGCGCACCTTTCGCAATTGCGCGCTCATTTCCGGACTGATCGAAAAGCGTCATCCGGGCCAGGAGAAGAGCGGCCGCCAGGTCACCGTCTCGACCGACCTCATCTACGACGTCCTGCGCAGCCATGAGCCCGACCATATCCTGCTGCAGGCGACGCGTGCCGACGCGGCCACGGGTCTGCTGGATGTCAGCAGACTTGCCGAGATGCTCTCGCGTATCCAGGGACGAATCGTGCATAAAGACCTCGAGCAGATTTCGCCGCTCGCCGTGCCGATCATGCTCGAGATCGGCAAGATGCCGGTGCATGGCGAGGCCGATGATACGCTGCTGATGGATGCGGCAACGCTGGTCGAGGAGGCCATGGGGACGAAATGACATTCGCACTCGCCATGACGGCGCTCCTGGCGGATGCCGATCCTATCGGCATCGCCGGCGAGCGTGCGATCTGCGATCGGCGCGGCGTGCTTTATTTTCCCGAGCTTCGGCTTCTGACCGTGTCCGACCTGCATCTGGAAAAGGGTTCGTCGCTGGCACGGCGCGGTACGTTGATCCCGCCTTATGATACCGGTGCGACGTTACTGCGGTTGCAGGCGGTGATTGCCGATTATCAGCCGGCGATCGTCATCAGCCTCGGCGACAGCTTTCATGACGGCGGCGGCGCCGCGCGCATGCATGCAAGCTTTCGCGAACGCCTGGAAGCGCTGATGGCCGGCCGCGACTGGTTCTGGGTTGCCGGCAATCATGACCCGGATGCGCCGGCCGATCTGCCCGGCGAGACGGTGCGCGAGCTGGCCATAGGCTCTCTCGTATTCCGGCACGAGCCTTCGGCGGTGAGAGTGGAAGGCGAGGTATCAGGTCATCTGCACCCTTGCGCCCGCATCGTGCAGCAGGGCCGCTCGGTGCGGCGGCGCTGCTTTGCCGGCGACGGCGGCCGCATGATCATGCCGGCCTTCGGCGCCTATACCGGCTCGCTCAATGTGCTCGACCGCGCCTATGCCGGGCTGTTCCGCCGCGAGACGCTGATGGCCTATATGCTCGGCACCGAGCGCATTTTTGCGATTTCCCACGCGATGCTGCGGCCGGGCTGAGCTGCTCTACCTGCCGTAGTAGAGGGTGACGGTGTGTTTCGCTTCGGCGAAGAACAGCCAGCGTTCGACCAGCATGCCGGCGAATTGGGCTGATGTGGCGAGTGCCGATAGCACCGCCGCATAGGGCCATGGCAAGGCGAACGCGGCAATCAGCAGCAAGACGGGCAGAGCGAAGGCCAGCACTTGCGTGATCTGGCGCAGCCGCGCCTTGTGCTTGCGGGCGATGCGAAAGCCCATCTCCTTGAGCAGGTAGTTTTCTTCGGTGTGCGGCCATTCCAGCGACCGCACCGTACCGCCGGCAAGCCCGGTCGCGGTGTTGGCGTTGGTCGGGATTTCCAGCCTGTCATTGTATCGCCAATTTGCCAGCTTCCAGCCCCAGCCGAGCAAGGTCAGCAGCACGCAACCTGTCAGAACGATAGTCGAGCCGAGCGCGAAAGCCTGCAGCAGCGCGTTGAGAAGCACGCTGCCGCTCATCGCCGAAAAGATCAGGTAGCCGGGCAAAGTGAAGCGGCTGTGCCACTGGGCGATCGGCTTCAGCGATGCGTATATCATGCCGGTGGCGCAGACGGTGGCGACCGCGCCGACCGCAGCCAGCAGCCCGGCGACGGCCACCCAGCCGTTTGTGCGGCCGAGGAACAGCCAGCCGAAGGCGAACAATCCCGCCGGCACGAAGGTCGCGACCGAGGCAACGCCTTCGCGCGACAGCCATGAGCTGCGCCATTGCGAGAATGCTCTCCAGGCGCGTTCTGGTCGGCCGAGATGGCCGGCCGACGACAACAGGCCGGCCGAGATCAGGCCGAGAGCCAGGCCCATGCCGACGAGGCCGAGCCAGAAGTCAGGCGGGACAAATCCTTGTCCGGCCAGCACGCCGAGCAGCGCGAGCAGGCCGTAACCGGCGCCCGTGGCAGTGGTGAAGAAGACGACGGAGAAGGCTGGATGCATGGATGCTGATCAATGCGAAAGCATGCGGTCGACCCAGCCGAGGAAACCGCCTTCAGCCCGCACCGGTTCGAGTCTCGGCGCCGGCACTGATGCGGCGCGCGGCGTGTGGGCGCGCGGCGGCAGATATTTGTTGGTCGGGTGATAGCCGAGTTCGGGCATCAGGTCGACGCCGCCGCGCTCGGCCACCAGTTGCGAGATCGCCGATGCCGGGTCGCCGAGATCGCCAAAGTGCCGCGCGCTGGTTGGACAGGCGGCGACGCAGGCCGGCACGCGGTCTTCTTCCGCCAGATTGTCGTTGTAGATGCGGTCGACGCACAGCGTGCACTTCTTCATCACGCCGACATCGGTATCGAACTCACGCGCGCCATAAGGGCAGGCCCAGCTGCACAATTTGCAGCCGATGCACTTGTCTTCGTCGACCAGCACGATGCCGTCCGAGGCCCGTTTGTAGGAGGCGCCGGTCGGGCAGACGGTGACGCAGGCCGGTGTCTCGCAATGCAGGCAGGAGCGTGGGAAATTGACCGTGCGCCCACCCATCTCCGTCATGTGCTCATAGCTGTGCACGCGGTTGAACCAGACCCCGTCGGCATCGCCGCCATAGGGATCGATGTCGGTCAGTGGCCCCATGTGACCGCCGGTGTTCCATTCCTTGCAGGCGGTAACGCAGGCCTGGCAACCGACGCAGGTGTCGAGGTCGATGACCAGGCCGAGCTTCTTGTCGGTATGGGCGGGAAGGCAGGTCATGGTCTGGAAGCTTCTCTTGCCCGGCGAAACTCGGCGCCAAAACTGAGCTTGTCGGGCGAGGGTTTGAAATGCGGTGGCTGCCGGAAGCGCTCGAACTGCGGCTCGGTGAAGCCGGCTTCTTCAGCCGCGCATTTGACGATGCGGACGCGCAGGTCGAACCATGCCGCCTGGCCGGTGATCGGATCGGAATTCGAGTAGCGCTTGCCGTTCGCATCGGCAGAAGTTTGGTCGCCGATGATGTGGTTGAGCAGGAAGCCGCGGTTGGATTCGGCCGCGTCGTCCTTCAGGCCCCAGCTGCCGCGCCGCTTGCCGATCGCGTTCCAGGTCCACACCGTGTCGGCGTTGACCCCGTCGACCAGCTTGATCTGTCCCTTGACCCTGCCGTTGATGCTCTCGATCCAAACCCAGTCGTCATCGGCAAGCCCGAGGCCGGCGGCGGTTCGGCTGTGCACGAACAGCCGGTTCTGGCTGGTGATCTGCCTGAGCCAGGCGTTCTGCGAGCCCCAGGAATGATACATGTGCATCGGCCGCTGCGTCAGCGCATGCAGAGGGTATTTCTCAACGTCGACAACCGCCTCCTCGAAGGGCGTGTACCAGAACGGCAACGGGTCCATATAGGTTTCGATGCGGCTGCGCTCCGCCTCCGGCGGCAGCACCCTGCCATGGCCGCGCGCGGCGAGGCGAAACCGCTGCATCGGCTCGGAATAGAGCTGGAACACGATCGGCTCGGCCTTCGGGATGAAACCCATGGTCTCGGCAAACTCGAGGTAGGATCGGTTGGCCATCTTGTAGTAGCGCTGGTCGCCGGCAAAATCGTGGTGCCAGAAGCCGCCATTGTCGATGTAGCGCTGAAGCTGGTCGGGATTGGCATCGCCCTTGCCGATCAAAATTCCGTCCTTGCCGCGCCAGCCGGCGAGCGGGCCGATGCCTGGCCTGCGCTCATGATTGACGATGTAATCGGCATAGTCGCGGTATTTGGCCGAGCCGTCGTCGGCGACGAAGCCGGGCAGGCCGAGCCGCGCGCCGAGCTCGATCAGCACCGTCTGGAACGCCCGCACGTCGCGGTCCGGCTCGACAACCGGATGACGGATAGCGTCACCCGGTCCATCGGCGTGGCTGATCGGCCGGTCGAGCAGGCTGATGCAGTCATGACGCTCGAGATAGGTGGTGTCGGGAAGCACGAGATCGGCGAACGGCACAGTCTCGGAATAATAGGCGTCGGAATAGATGATGAACGGGATCCTGTACTCGCCTGACGCATCCATGTCGGTCAGCATCGCCATCGTCTCGACGGTATTCATCGACGAGTTCCAAGCCATGTTGGACATGTACATGAACAGCGTATCGATCCGGTAGGGGTCGCCGGCCCAGGCGTTACGGATGACCGTGTGCATGAGCCCGTGTGCTGCCAGCGGCGCATCCCAGGAATAGGCCTTGTCGATACGGATCGGCGTGTCGGTGTCGTCGACCAGCAGATCGTCCGGGCCGCAGACGAAACCGAGCGGCATGCCTTCGAGCGGCGTCATCGGCCTGACGTCCTTGCCCGCCGGCTTCGGCCCCGGCGGCGCCGACCGCGGATAGGGCGGCTTGAAGCGAAACCCGCCGGGCACGTCCACCGTACCCAGGAGTACTTGGAGCAGGTGGATGGCGCGGCAGGTGTGAAAACCGTTCGAATGGGCCGAGATGCCGCGCATCGCGTGCATCGACACCGGCCGGCCCTTGATCGTCTCGTGTCGGCGGCCGGCCCAGTCGGTCCACGCCACCGGCAGTTCGATCGCCTGCTCGAAGGCGACATGCGCCAGTTCGGCGGCGATGCGGCGGATGATGTCGGCGGCAACGCCGCAGCGTTCGGCGACCGCATCGGGAGAATAACTCTCGTGCAGGTAGCGGTCTGCGATAAGCTGGAAGACCGGTACGCAGCGGCGGCCATCGACCTGGAAGTTGCCGGTCAGCGCCGGCTTTGCGTCGGTATCGGTGGCGCTGACGGAGACTTTGGCCAGCCTGTCCCAGGCCAGCGGATTGCCGCCGCTGTCGCGTGCGAACAGCCCGTCATCGGCTGCACCCGGCTCCTGGATGACGAGGACATGGGCGTTGGTGTAGCGCAGCAAATAATCGAGATCGACGCGGCCGGCCTTCAGCAGTTCATGGATGAGAGCAAACACGAACAGGCCGTCGGTGCCGGGCCGGATGCCGATCCAGTCATCGGCAATGGCGTTGTAGCCGGTGCGGCATGGATTGATCGAGACCACCTTGGCGCCGCGCGCCTTGAGCTTGCCGAGACCGATCTTGATCGGGTTGGAATCATGGTCCTCGGCGACGCCGAACAGCATGAAGTACCTGGTGTTGTCCCAGTCGGGTTCGCCGAACTCCCAGAACGAGCCGCCGATCGTATAGAGCCCGCCGGCCGCCATGTTGACCGAGCAGAAGCCGCCATGGGCGGCGAAATTCGGCGTGCCGAACTGGCTCGCCCACCAGCCGGTCAACGATTGCGACTGGTCGCGCCCGGTGAAGAAGGCGAGTTTCTTTGGGTCGGTGCGGCGGATTTTCGAAAGCCGTTCCGTCGCGATCGAGAAGGCCTCCTCCCACTCGATCTCGCGAAACTCTCCCGAGCCGCGCGGACCGCTGCGCAGCAATGGTTTCTTCAACCTGGCCGGACTGTAGTGCTGCATGATGCCGGCGCTGCCTTTGCCGCACAGCACGCCGCGATTGACCGGATGGTCCTTGTTGCCGTTGATGTAGCGGACCTTGCCGTCCTTGATGTGGACGTCGATACCGCAGCGGCAGGCGCACATGTAGCAGGTGGTCTTGGCGATGCTGTCGGAGACATCAGGCGAGGTATCGACGCCATCACCCTCGTCGGGCGCGCGGGTGTCGGCAAGCGACCGTTGGGACGGTGCGGAATTGGCGCCGCGCAGCGGTCCGTGGTTCATGATTCGGCGCTTTTGCGGTCTGCGAATTTGGCTCTCGTCTTCGGCCCGGGGCCGCGCATATAGTGTTCTTCCGGATGATAACGGTCGCCGGCAAGCCGACGCCGCAGGCCGCGGGTCCAATGGGCAAACAAGGATTTGAACCGCCCGATCACTTTTCTACCCGTTCCAGGTTGGCCGCGATTTTTCCAACTCCGCCGGGAA
Organism: Mesorhizobium sp. WSM4810; assembly: GCF_055811235.1. Classification (NCBI taxonomy): domain Bacteria; kingdom Pseudomonadati; phylum Pseudomonadota; class Alphaproteobacteria; order Hyphomicrobiales; family Phyllobacteriaceae; genus Mesorhizobium; species Mesorhizobium sp. WSM4810. The sequence continues at coordinate 32,985 of NZ_JBVVQV010000034.1, forward strand.
AATTAGAACAAAGCAATCGATCCGTCTAACAAGTTGCTCTTGTAATTCCAATCGAAATTCTTTCTTAATTCTCCGCATGACCCTGGACCAACTGCGGATATTCGTTGCTGTCGCCGAACGGGGGCACATGACCAAGGCGGCCGAGCTGCTGGGCATTTCCCAGTCAGCCGCCTCGGCCGCCATCCGCTCGCTCGAACAGCAGCATGGCGTCCAGCTGTTCAACCGGGTCGGTCGCAACATCGAACTGGCGCAGACCGGGCGCAGGTTTCTGCCCGAGGCGAAGGCCGTGCTCGAACGGGCGGCTGCCGCCCACGACGTGCTGGAGCACGTCTCGCAGACGATCACCGGCAGCCTTTCCATCGCCGCCAGCCAGACCATCGCCAGCTACTGGCTGCCGCGCCGGCTGGCCTCCTTCCACGAGGCCTATCCCGCCGTCAGGCTGAGCGTGACCATCGGCAACACCAGGCAGGTTGAGACCACCGTACTCGACGGTACGGCTGATTTTGGCCTGGTCGAGGGGCGCACTGAATCGGACATATTGCGGCGCGCCAAGGTCGATGTGGATCGCCTGATGCTGGTCGTGGCGCATTCGCATCCCGAGATCGCCGAAGTCTCGCGCGGGCATCCCGATATCAGGGAACTCCGCTGGATCATCAGGGAAGGCGGATCGGGCACGCGCGAGGTGCTGGAAGATCTTGCCCGCCGCGAAGGGATATCGTTCGCAGAGCTGCGGATATTCCTGGTGCTGCCGAGCAACGAGGCGGTCCGTCAGGCGGTCGAGGCCGGCGCCGGCGCCACCATCATTTCGGAGCTCGTTGTCGAACGCGCGGTCGCCGAGGGCAGCCTGCGAGCCGTGCCGATCGATCTGCCAAAGCGCGATTTCGCCATGATCACGCATCGTGACCGGCAAGCAAGTCTGGCCCAGATGGCGCTCAAGGCGCATCTGGGCGTGAGGGCCGGCGAGACCGTCCGCGGGTAAGCCGGGTCAACCGAATTTCCGCTGCGCATCGAGCGCCAGCCCAAGCCCGACCGAGCCGAACATATCACCTTCGATGACCGACGCCTGCGGCACCAGGGCCAGTATCTGCTGCCTTGCCAGCGGGATGGCGGTCGATCCGCCGGTCAGGAACACCGCGGTGATGTCGGACGGTTTCACCTGCGCGTCGCGGATCGTCTCACCAACCGTCGCGGCCACCCGTTCGATATCCCTGGCGATCGTGTCGTCGATCCCGGCGCGCTTAATTTCGGTCGCAAACTTCGCTCCCGTCAGCGCGACCATCACCTCGGCGGACGGTTGCTCCGTCAGCTCGATCTTGGCCCTCTCGACCAAAGCGGCCAGCGCGTGCCCGTAACGATGCTCGACGATGTCGATGAGCCGGTCGACCAGGTCGGCGCGTTCCGCCTCATAGCGGATCTGGCGCAGATGCGTCATCGCCCGGGCGGTGTAGACCAGATTGATGCGCTGCCATGTCGCCAGGTCGATGAAGTAGCTGGCCGGCAAGTTGCGCTTGCCGTCCTTGGTCGGCGAGAGGTAGCCGAGCTGCGGCATCACATGGGCGATGCTCAACAGCCGGTCGAAGTCGGTGCCGCCGATGTGGATGCCTCGGCTGGCCAGAATGTCGTCCTTGCGATCCAGGGAGCGGGCGCGCTGCGGCGAGACCCGCACGATCGAGAAGTCGGACGTGCCGCCGCCTATGTCGACGATCAGCGCCAGCTCTTCGCCCGTCACCGTCTGCTCGTAGTCGAGCGCCGCCGCGATCGGCTCGAACTGGAAGGCGATATGCTTGAAGCCCTGGGTGCGGGCCGCGTTTTCGAGTTCACCTTCGGCCTTGGCATCGGCCTCGGCATCGTCGTCGACGAACTGCACGGGACGACCGAGCACCACGCTTTCAACCGTATCGTCCGCATCCTCTTCCAGCCTTTTCCTGAGATGGCCGACGAACAGGCCGATGATCTCGGTGAAGGCGATCGATCGGGTTTTGATGCGCGTCTTTTCATGGACTAGCGTACCGCCGAGTACGCTCTTCAGCGAGCGCATCAGGCGACCCTCGATGCTGTCGGTATAGTTGGCGATGGCGCGGCGCCCAAAGTAGGTGCGGTTGTCCTCGAAATTGAAGAACACCGCGCTGGGCAGGGTCACCTCGCCGTCTTCCAGCGCCACCAAATGCGGCTGCCCGTTCCTGATCACGCCGACGGTGGAGTTCGAAGTGCCGAAGTCGATACCGCCGAATGCTGGTCGCATCGCAAAGTCCTGTATTTTTTATTTGGGGAGCGACAGCCGGTGTTCGGCCGGGCCGGGGTCGCGGTCTAACCCACGAGCGTAAAAAGGGGAACCGCCTGTTGAAGAGAGTTTAATCCTTCCGGAAGACGAGCCTTCCGAGCCAGCCGGTCAGCATGGCCAACGACACCGCGAAGACGCCATACAGGAAAGAATAATCGTGGGCGACGCGGAAGATCGACTGTTCGAAACCGGATTTGCGGATTTCGAGCTGGGCGGAGCTTTCCTTGATGAACAGGCCGCTCTTGAACAGGAACGCGCGTGCCTTGTGGGTACCGACCGGAACATTGGGGGCGAGCCTGACGGTGGCGCGGAACAGGTTCTGCGACAGGAACTGCACGCCGCCGACATTCACGCTGTAGAGGCCGGTCGCCGTCTTGCGCTCGCGCAGTGCCGCGGTGAACTCCTCGATGGTCGCCGGACTGTCGCCAGCGTCGGCCGGCTGCATATAGATGTTGGCGGCGCCGAGCGACAGTTGCTTGTAGCTGTTGGGGTCGGTGACGTCCTGCAGCGGCCGCGTCGTCGCCACCGAATAGGACACCGGCACATTCTTGAAGGTCTCGGACTCCAGATTGATCCAGATGCCGAGCACCCGGTCCTTACGGCGCACGACGACCTTCCGGGCCGGACCCTCAAGCACGACCACGATGTCGTAGCGCCCCTGGCGCGCGACACGCGGGTCGGCATTTTCCAATGAGCCGAAGATGGTGAGGTCGGCGCCGGAAAAGCCGGCGGTGATTGAGACATGGTCGGTGGACAGGCCGATCTGGATGTTTTCGGTAACCGGCGTCTGCGCTCTTGCCGGTGACGAGGCGGCGAACAGCGACAGCGAGGCAACGGCCAGGAACGTCCTAAAACCCGCCATCAGGTCGGATCCGCGCCGGACAGCGAATAGAGGCTGGGCGGCGTCACGAACAGATCGATGGCGAGCCGGATGGCAACCGCCAGGACCAGCAGTGCGAGCAGCGCCCTGAGCTGCTCGCCGCGCAGCCTTTGGCCGGCCTTGGCGCCGTATTGCGCGCCGGCGACGCCGCCCGCCATCAACAAGAAGGCGAGCATGACGTCGACCGTCTGGTTGGTGGTGGCATGGACCAGCGTGGTGTAGGCCGAGGTGAAGATGATCTGGAACAGCGAGGTGCCGACGACGACGTTGGTCGGCACTTTCAAGAGATAGATCAGCGCCGGCACCATGATGAAGCCGCCGCCGACGCCCATGATCGACGACAGGAAACCGATGCCGGCGCCGAGGCCGAGCACCGGGATGACGCTGACGAACAGCTTCGAGGCCCTGAACCGCATTTTCAGCGGCAAGCGGTGGATCCAGTTGTGCTGGCCGGATTTCTTCAGCACCGGTGCCGCGCCGCTGCGCGTGGCGCGCAGCGCATTGACGCTCTCGACCAGCATCAGCCCGCCGACGGTGCCGAGCAGCACGACATAGAGCAGCGAGATGAACAGGTCGAGCTGGCCGAGCCGGCGCAAGAAGCCAAAGACGAAGATGCCGCCGGTCGAGCCGACGATGCCGCCGGCCAAAAGCACACCGCCGAGCTTGAAGTCGAGCGTGCCGCGCTTCACGTGCGACAATGCGCCGGAGAAGGAGGAGGCGATGACCTGGTTGGCGCCGGTGGCGACTGCGATCGCCGGCGGTATGTTGTAGAAGATCAGCAGCGGCGTGATCAGGAAGCCGCCGCCCACTCCGAACATGCCCGAGAGGAAACCCACCGCCGCGCCCATGGCCAGCAGCACGAAGATGTTGACGGAAATTTCCGCGATCGGGAGATAGATGCCCACCCGTCAGTCTCGATCAGTTTGCCCGTCGGCGAATGCAACCATGGCGGGCATTCGCGCCAAAAGCCTGTCCGTTCTTGCGCCGGCCGGGCGGCGAAGTCAAACCTCGCCACGTCGCCGAAACAAAAAACAACTCAATCAGTTAACAGGCAAATGTGTGGCAAAGGCGTCGCGGAAACGACGCATCTGACGTTATTTGCGCGCAAGCAGCGCCTTGACCAGCTTTTCGTCGACCGTGCCGGTAGGCTTCAGATCGTTGTCGGTCTGGAAAGCCATGATGGCATCCTTGGTTTTCTGGCCCATCACGCCGTCGTCATTGCCGGCCTCGTAGCCGTTCTTGTTGAGAATGCGCTGGATGTTCTGAACGACCTTCTTCATGTCGACGCTGGCGGTCGTCTGCGGCGTGCCGTCCTGCCACGATTCGGGAATATCGGCCGAATTGGCCGCAGGATCGAGCGGCTTTGCCTTCCACAGCTCCGTGGCGGCGCGTGCGCGTTCGAGCTGCTCGGGCCTGAGCGCCTTGGCGATCTCGTCGCGCTTTGCCGCCGCATCCTTGTCGCCGGTCTTGGCGACGAGCGCGAACCATTTGTAGGACTCTTCGAGATTCTGCTTCATGCCGACGCCCTTCGCCGCCAGGATGCCGAGATTGAACTGGCTGTCCTTGACGCCGAGATCGGCGGCGGCCTGGAACCAGTGCGCGGCCGATTCATTGTCGGTCACGCCGTCCGCCGCCATGGCGAAGAGCACGGCGAGGTTGTGCATGGCGCTGGCGTTGCCCTGCGCGGTGGCGAGCTGGTACCAGGTCTTCGCCTTCTTGACGTCGCGCGCGACGCCGGTGCCCTTCTCGTAGAAGTTGCCGATGCGGTATTCCGCCGGTGCGAAGCCGAGCTCGGCTGATTTCTCGTACCATTTGGCGGCCGCTGCCATGTCTTGCTTGACGCCGCGCGATTCGGCGTAGCGCGAGCCGATCTCGAACAATGCCTTGGCGTCGCCGCCGGCCGCTGCGTCACGCAAGGCAGCCGGGCCGGCATCGGCTGGAATGTCGATCTTGGCAGTGGCCGCCGCCGTCGAAGCAACCGCTGACGTGACCGTGCCGGTCATGTCCTGGGTCGCGGGCGTGGCGTCCGGCGCGGTGGCCATTGGTTCGGCGTCCGCAGCCGTCGGGCCCGCAGGTGCCGACGCTGTCACGTTAGCCGCCGCCGGATCGGGCGACGTCGTTGAAGCCATTGGCGCAGGAACAGGCTCGGCCGCGGACCCTGAGTCGATCGGCGTTTCGGCATCCGCCGATCTTTCGCCATATGACGGCGTGACGATGGCGGCCTGCGCCGGCATGTCGTCCTCGGCTACCGATTCGGATGGCTCTGCCTGCCGGACAGCGTGGTCTGGTGCGCTATCCCCTGCAGTTTCTGTGTCCGTCTTCGGCTCGTTGACGGTACCGATCGATGCGCTTTCCGCTGGCTGCGCGGCAGCCATCGGCGCCGTGTCGTTGCTGGCAATATCGACCGGGTCGGAGACAAAGGCCTTGCCTAATTGCAGGCCGGCGAGCGCCAGCATGACCGCGGCGGCTGCCATCAGAATCGGCTTGCGTCGCGCCTTGAGCAAGTCGCCGATCCTGAGCGCCTTTACCGGCCCCCTCATCGTCGATTGCCGCTTGAGAGCGTCGGCCTCGGCAGCGGCCGCTTGCGCCGCGCGCCTGGCTGCGGCGATGAAGTCGGATTTCGATGCGTCGGCATTGCCGGCCCTGCCGGGCGGGCCGCGTTCGTCGCGCACGCGCTTCATGATGGCGTTGAGGTCAGGTGGGCCGGAGCCGGGCTCCAGCGGCCGGTTGGCAACCTTCGGGTCCAGCGGCTCGTCGAGATCGGCAATCGGTATCTCGACATCAGGCGCGGAGCCGGCAAGCGGTGGAACGATCGTCTCCTTCTTGGCCTTGAAGGCGCGCGCCAGTCCGCCGAGCATCGACTTCCGGCCGCCGGTCGGCTGGCTTTTTTCCGACGTGTCCGAGCCAAGCGCCGCCATGGCCGCGGCCGCGGCGGCTTCGGCCGGCGTACGCGTGCCCGGGTCGCTACGCGTGCCCGGTTCGCTATGGGAACCTGGTTCATCGCTGATCATGGCAGAGACATGGCTGTCGAGGTCGGCCATGTCTTCCGTCAGCGGCAGTGGCTGGTCGATGTCCATGGACGGCGCGTCACGTACGGCCATCTTTGACGATCGCACGCCGCGCCAGCTGTCCGGCTCGGCCGGTTGCGTATTCAGAAGTTCGCTCACAGCGTCGGTCGGCTCGCCGGTTTCCAGCGAGCCCAGCCGGTCGACGATCTTGAGCAGCGTGTCGTGGATGGCTTCGAAGGTCCTCGAATTGCGCTCGTCGGAACGGCGCGTCAGTGCTTCGAGCGTCTTCAGATCCTGGGCGAGGCCAGAGACGGCCGCCGTGTTGGCACTGGAGCCCGCCAACGAACGGACGGCGCTCTCGGCTGCCTCGCGCGCCGCGCTGAGGATGGAATCGCGGGTGCCAGCCAGCGACTTCTCGATTTCGTTGAGACGAGGGCTGATATCCTCCAATTCCGGCAGTGGCGCGCCGGGTTTCGAAAGGTGCGCCGACAGGCCCGCGACCTGCGCTTCCAGGCTGCGGATCAGGGCCGGGTCGATACCGGCGACTTGTGCCGCCGATGAATCCAGCCGGATTGAAATGTCTTCGAGCCGGCTTTCCAGGCCACGGATCGCGGCTTCACCTGCGTGATCGGGAACGCGCGTCTCCAAGCGCTTGGCCAGCGCGCTGAAGCGGGCGTCGAGGGCGTCCATGATGCCGGCCCCGTCGATCTGCGGCATGCGCTGGTCCAGCCTGTCGGCAACTTCGTCCAGCCGGCGCTCGAGATCGCGAAACAGCATGTTGCCCTGTTCGATCGCGTCGCCCTGGCGGCGCTCCATCATGCCGGACAGCACGTCGAAACGCTGTTCCAGCCCCTGGAAGATATAGTCGGCGTCCGGCATGGCAGGCGCCCGGTCGATCTTGTCGGCAATAAGCGCGATCTGCTTGTCGAGACGCTCCATCGCCTGCTCAGGCAAATTGGCCCGGCTGGCAAGATCGTCGACCCGGCTCGACAGCATGTTGAGGCGGTCGATGACCTCGCCGCTGGGGTGGACTTGCGTCACTTCCTCGATCTGTTCGGCAAGCGAGGCGATCCGCTTCTCGATACGCTCGAATGCTTCGGGGTCGAATGAATTGGCCTGCGCGGCGACGGTCGAGGCGACGATGGCGCGGGAAATCTCGTCCAGCCGCTCGTCGATCATTGCGAATGTGCTGCTGCCGAGACTGTCCTGCTGGCGGGCGAAATGATCGACCGCGCTAGCAAGCGTGCGGACCTTCTCTTCGAGCGAACGCAGCGACAGCGATTCCGGCAGATTGTTGACGGCATTGCTGATCTGTTCGAGCCGTTCGGTCAGCATCGAAAGACCGGGTGCGTCCGACCGCTGTCGCTGATCGGCATCGACACGATCCTCGAACGCGGTCCAGCGGCGGTCGAACTCGTCCCAGCGGCGGCCGACCGCCTGCACACTCTCCTCGCGCGCCAATGTGTCGAGCGCGGCCTTGACCTGCTCCAGATCGAGCCGGAGCATGTTGACGCTTCTGTCGTCGCTCTTTTCGGCCAGGGACTGGATGGCGCCGGAAAGCCGCTCGAACTCGACGCCGAGTTCGGCGCTGCCTTTGCCTCCCGCCGACAGGCCACCCGTCTGGGTGCTTGCCTGGAAAGCTCGCTCGATGTCGTTGCGCAGCGCTTCGAATTCGCGCTGTAGGCCGGCGGTCATCTGGTGGCGCAGTTCCTCGCGCAGGCCGCGCAATTCGCCGGCGATCTTGCCGACCACGGCGACGCCGTCCTCTTGGCCGCGCACGCGATCGATGTCGCGGGCGATCGCCTGGTAATTCTGGTCGAAGGCAGCCGGCGCTGGGCTTTTCGGCGGCTGCTCGGGGCGCGGATCCTCATAGGGCCGGGCGCTGGCATAGCGCGGCTCCGCGCTCAGCCGGCGCGGATCGGGACGTTTGCTCAAGTCCTCGCGCGTCCGCTCCAGCCGCTGCTCCAGCGTTTCCAGGGAACGGTTGAGCTGTTCAAGCGTGGTGTATGGCCTGCGCTGCCGGCCGGTGTTGAGTGTATCGAGATAGGACCGCTTGCTGTTCATCGATGCGCCCGTTCACAATCGCTGCTGGCTTATGACCAGTTCCCAAAGTCCTGCCGGAAACGAAGACGGCCGCGGCTTTGCTGCGGTGGACTCCGAAACCGTGAAAAATTCGCTACAGGATAACCACGGGTGACCGACATGCGCACAATTCGCCCAACGTGGTAAACAACGCGTTAACCAAGCTTAAGAAGTTGCAACGATGTTGACGAGCGCCTGAAGCGCCGCCGGGCCATGCGGTGGCGGATGCGGCAAAAAGGTCCTCCCGCACGTCGCCCTTGCTTCGTGAGGCGGCTATCGATATAGAATTGACGTAAACGTAAGGGTGCAGATTGTGCCGTTTGCGATTTTGTTTGTTGAAACCACGAGTGGAAGCACGCCCCCGCTTCGACTCAAGCGACGCACGGTCCAGGACCGCGGCGCCACCAGATGGGGAAAGCCAGTGACCATGAAACTTGTTTCGCCCGGCGAAGCCGCGGCCAATACCAATGACATGTCCGATAAAGCCGGCGAGGATCTTGTCCGCATCGGCGAGATGGCCAAGAAATACGGAGTAACGCTGCGTACGCTGCGTTTCTACGAGGACAAGGGCCTTCTCAATCCGCAGCGCGACGGCTCGACCCGTCTCTACACGCGCCGCGACAAGGCGCGGCTGAAGCTGATCCTGCTCGGCCGCAAGGTCGGGTTCTCGCTGCGCGACGTCAAGCAGATGATGGACCTCTACGACCCCAGCGGTTCCAACACCAAGCAGTTGCGACTAACGCTCGACAAGTCGGAGAAGCAGCTTGCCCGCCTGCAGAAGCAGCGGGCTCTGATCGACGATGCCATCAACGAGTTGAGCAACTCGATGGCGGCGGTGCGTCAGATGCTGAGCGAACGCTCGGCGCCGCAGGCCAGCGTCGCCGGGTAATTCTTCGCCGGCTTCCGGTGAACGGCCTTCTGGAGAGAGCCGCGTGGCCTTGGCTGCGCGGCTCTTCCCTCTGTCTTGCGGCTGCGACGGGACGAATATCTTTCAATCTGTTCGGACTGGCTACGGCCAGCGCCCTTACGCTATGAGCGAGCGGCGGGGATTAATTTGTCGCATCAAAAAATTGACGTTTACGCAAACGTCAACTTTTGCTATTCCGACCTGAACATTGGTCCGCATGCCCGTCTGACTTCACATTGGGGATTCGGGGCCAAGGCCGCATGGTGGAGGAAATGCATGCCGATCTACAGGGCGCCGGTCCAGGACACGCTGTTTGTGCTGAAAGAAGTGCTGGGCTACCAGCGCTATTCCAATCTTCCCGGATTTTCCGACGCGACGCCGGACGTGGTCGAGGTCATCCTCGCCGAGGGCGCCAAGCTCGCTGAAAATGTCATGCAGCCGCTGAACCGCGTCGGCGACATGGAAGGCTGCGAGCGCCATGGCGACGGTTCGGTGACGACGCCAAAGGGCTTCAAGGAGGCCTTCGACCAATACCGCGAGGGCGGCTGGTTGGGGCTGGCCGCACCCGTCGAATTTGGCGGCCAGGGTCTGCCTTACGCGGTGCATACCGCTGTTTCCGAATATATGATTTCGGCCAACATGTCGCTGATGATGTACCCCGGCCTGACGCAGGGCGCGATCGCCGCGATCATTACCCATGGCACCGACGAGCAGAAGGCGATCTGGTTGCCGAAGCTGGTCGAGGGCGTCTGGACCGGCACCATGAACCTGACCGAGCCGCATTGCGGCACCGATCTCGGCCTGCTGCGCACCAGGGCGGTTCCCAATGGCGACGGCACCTACAGGATTTCGGGCCAGAAGATCTTCATATCGGCTGGTGAGCACGACATGGCGGACAACATCGTCCACCTGGTGCTGGCCCGCATCGACGGCGCGCCGGAAGGCGTGAAGGGCATTTCGCTGTTCATCGTGCCGAAACTCAAGCTCGATGCATCAGGCAATCCTGGCGAGAAGAACACCGTCTCCTGCGGCTCGATCGAGGAGAAGATGGGCATCCATGGCAATTCGACCTGCGTCATGAATTATGACGAGGCACAAGGCACGCTGCTTGGCGAGACGAATGGCGGGCTGAAAGCCATGTTCACGATGATGAATGAAGCGAGGCTCGGCGTCGGCCTGCAGGGGCTTTCTCTGTCGGAGGTCGCCTACCAGAACGCTGTGTCCTATGCCAAGGATCGCCTGCAGGGACGCTCGCTGTCTGGGCCGAAGGCGCCGGACAAGAAGGCCGACCCGATCATCGTCCACCCCGATATCCGCCGCAGCCTGATGACCATGAAGGCCTTCAACGAGGCCGGTCGCGCACTGGCGCTGTGGACGGCGATCAAGTCCGATATCGCCCACCGTGCCAGTGACGACAAGGACCGCCAGGCTGCCGACGACTACACCGGGCTGATGACGCCGGTGGTCAAGGGCGTGCTCACCGACAAGGGTTTCGACCACGCGGTGATGGCGCAGCAAGTGTTCGGCGGGCACGGCTATATCGAAGAGCACGGCATGAGCCAGTTCGTGCGCGATGCCCGCATCGCCATGATCTACGAGGGCGCCAACGGCATCCAGGCGCTCGACCTCGTCGGCCGCAAGCTGGCCTTGAATGGCGGCCGTGCCGTGCAGGCCTTCTTCAAGGAGGTCGGCGAGTTCTGCGATGAGAACCGCACTGACGAGAAGATGGCGCCCTTTACCAAGGCGCTGAAGAAGGGCCTCAACGATCTGCAGGCGGCGACGATGTGGCTGATGCAGAACGGCATGGCCAAGCCCGATAACGCCGGTGCCGCCTCGACCGACTACATGCATCTCTTCGGCCTGGTGGCGCTGGGCTATATGTGGGCGCAGATGGCCAAGGCGGCCGGGGCGAAATTGGCGAACGGCGCCAATGGTTCTTCGGCGTTCTACGATAGCAAGCTGGTGACGGCGCGCTTCTTCATGGAGCGGATCATGCCGGAAACGTCGGCGCACCTCGCCCGCATCTCCAGCGGCGCCGATACATTGATGGCACTGCCGGCGGAAGCGTTCTAAGCTCGACGTTCCCTCCCCTCGAGGGGAGGGGGACGTCGGCGCAAGGGAGAAACAGCATGAGCAACCCCGCCGAAATTCTTGGCCTTCCCAAACCAGCCTGGGCGGCGGACGAGGTCGGCATGCTCTACGACATGGCGCACCGCTTCATGTCGGAAGAGATCGCGCCACGCTATGACGAGTTCGAGAAGAACGAGATGGTCGACCGTGAGTGCTGGCTGAAGGCGGGCGCGGCCGGTCTGCTCTGTGCCTCGATGCCGGAGGAATATGGCGGTTCGGGCGGGACGTTCGCGCATGAGAGCGCCATCATCGAGGCGATCGGCCATGTCGGCGTCGACGGTTTCGGCATCGGCCTGCACAATTCGATCGTCGCTCCTTACATCCTCCGCTACGGCTCGGAGGAGCAGAAGAAGAAGTGGCTGCCGAAACTGGCGACCGGCGAGCTGATCGGCGCCATCGCCATGACCGAGCCCGGCGCCGGCTCCGACCTGCAAGGCGTCAAAACGCGCGCCGAGAAGGACGGCAACCAGTACAAGGTCAACGGCTCAAAAACCTTCATCACCAACGGCCAGCTCGCCAATTTCATCATAATTGTCACCAAGACCGACCCGGAGAAGGGCGCCAAGGGCACTTCGCTGATCGTCGTCGAGACCGACGAGGTGGAAGGGTTCGAGCGCGGCCGCAACCTCGACAAGATCGGGCTCAAGGCCAACGACACGTCGGAACTGTTCTTCAACGATATGCGCGTGCCGACTTCCAATCTGCTCGGCCACGAGGAAGGCCAGGGCTTCGTCCAATTGATGCAGCAATTGCCGCAGGAGCGGCTGCAGATCGGCACCGGCGCCATCGCCATGGTCGAACGGGCGCTGGCGTTGACCATCGACTACGTCAAGGAGCGCAAGGCCTTCGGCAAGGCGATTATCGATTTCCAGAACACCCAGTTCAAGCTGGCCGAATTGAAGACCGAGGCGACCATCGGCCGGGTCTTCTACAATGACTGCGTCGCCCGCCATATCAATGGAGGCCTCGACCCGGTGACGGCCTCGATGGCCAAATACTGGCTGTCAGACCTGCAGGGAAAAGTCGTCGATGAATGCCTTCAATTGCATGGCGGCTATGGCTACATGAATGAGTATCCGATCGCCCGCATGTTCCGCGACGCCCGCGTCCAGCGCATCTACGGCGGCACCAACGAGATCATGAAATTGCTGATCGGGCGCTCTCTCTGAGAGACTTTCAGCAAACCAAGGAGCAGGAAAATGGCCGAAGCTTATGTCTATGACGCCGTGCGCACGCCGCGCGGCAGGGGCAAGAAGGATGGCTCGCTGCACGAGGTGCCGGCGGTGCGGCTCGGCGCCAAGGTGCTCGAGGCGATCCGTGACCGCAATGGGCTGGACACCGGCGCCGTCGACGACATCATCTTCGGCTGCGTCGATCCGGTCGGCGAGGCGGGTTCTGTCATTCCGCGCGCCGCCGCCTTCGAGGCCGGTTACGACACGAAAGCGCCCGGCATGCAGATCTCGCGTTTCTGCGCCTCTGGCCTGGACGCCATCAATTTCGGCGCCGCCAAGATCGCGCAGGGCGCCGACGAGATCGTCATCGCCGGCGGCGTCGAATCGATGTCGCGTGTCGGCATGGGCGCATCCGGCGGCGCCTGGTTCATGGACCCCTCGGTCGGCCTGCCGGGCTGGTTTGTGCCGCAAGGCATCTCGGCCGATCTGATCGCCACGAAGTACGGCTTTTCGCGCGACGACGTTGACGCCTATGCGGTCGAAAGCCAGAAGCGCGCCGCCAAAGCCTGGGGCGAAGGCCGCTTCAAGAATTCGGTGATCTCGATCAAGGACCAGAATGGCCTGACCATCCTCGACCACGATGAGCACATGCGGCCTTCGACCGATATGCAATCGCTGGCGGCCCTCAACCCGTCTTTCGTCATGCCCGGCGAAATGGGCGGCTTCGATGCCGTCGCGGTGCAGAAGCATCCCGAGGTGGAGGAGGTCAATCACGTCCACCACGCCGGCAATTCGTCCGGCATCGTCGACGGCGCGGCGGCCGTTCTGCTCGGCTCGAAGAAGGCTGGAAAGTCGCTCGACCTGAAGCCGCGCGCTCGCATCCGTGCATTCGCCAATATCGGTTCGGAGCCGGTGCTGATGCTGACCGGTCCGGTCGACGTGACCGAGAAGCTGCTGAAGCGTGCCAGGATGAAGCTGTCGGACATTGATCTGTTCGAGCTCAACGAGGCGTTCGCCTCGGTGGTGCTGCGCTACATGCAGGCTTTCGACATTTCGCACGACAGGATCAACGTCAATGGCGGCGCCATCGCAATGGGCCATCCGCTCGGCGCAACCGGTGCGATGATTTTCGGAACGGTGCTGGACGAACTGGAGCGCCGGGACCTGAACACCGCGCTGGTGACGCTCTGCATCGGCGCCGGCATGGGCACCGCAACGATCATCGAACGCGTCTGACGGGAGAGAGACCGATGAGCTACACCAACTTCACCCTCGACATCGACGCCGATGGCATCGCGCTGGTCACCTGGGACATGCCCGACCGCTCGATGAACGTCTTCACCGAAGAGGCGATGCTGGAGCTGAACGCCATCGTCGACAAGGTGGCGAGCGACGCGTCGATAAAGGGGGCGGTGATCACCTCCGGCAAGGACACGTTCTCCGGCGGTGCCGACATCACCATGCTGCAGAAGATGCTGTCGAAGTTCGCAGCCGATAAAGCCAAGGACCTGGATAAGGCGACCAAGGCATTGTTCGACAATGCCGGCTACATGACCGGCTTGTTCCGCAAGCTGGAGACCTCAGGCAAGCCGTGGGTATCGGCGATCAACGGCACCTGCATGGGCGGTGCGTTCGAGCTGTCGCTCGCTTGCCATGGCCGTGTCGCGGCCGATTCCGACAAGGTCAAGATGGCGCTCCCCGAAGTGAAGATCGGCATCTTCCCGGGTGCCGGCGGCACTCAGCGCGTGCCGCGGCTGACCGACCAGCAGCAGGCGCTGCAGATGCTGACTTCTGGCCAGACGCTGTCGCCGCAGAAGGCCAGGTCGATGGGCCTGATCCATGAGATTGCCGAACCGACGAAGTTGGTCGAAACCGCCAAAGCCATGATCAAAAATGGCTTGAAGCCAGTGGCGCCGTGGGACGAGAAGGGCTTCAAGCTGCCCGGCGGCCCGGTCTATTCGGTGGCCGGCGCCAATCTGTGGCCACCTGCAATCGCCATCCTGCGTCGCGAGACCTATGGCAACTATCCGGCCGCCGCGGCCATCCTGAAATGCGTCTATGAAGGCTTGCTGGTGCCGTTCGACACCGGCTTGCGCATCGAGCAGCGTTATTTCACCGAAATCATGCAGACCAGAGAAGCGGCGGCGATGATCCGCTCGCTGTTCGTGTCGCTGCAGGAACTGAACCAGGGCGCGCGTCGTCCGGCCGGCGTGCCGGAAACCAAGTTCAAGAAGATCGGCGTGCTCGGCGCCGGTTTCATGGGCGCCGGCATCGCCTATGTCACGGCCAAGGCCGGCCTTCCGGTGGTGCTGCTCGACCGCGACATGGACGCTGCCGCCAAGGGCAAGGCGCATTCGGACAGCCTCATCTCGGATCAGGTCGGGAAGGGCCGCGCCAAGCCGGAGGACAAGGACAGGCTGCTGTCGCTGATCACGCCGACGGCGGACTATGCCGACCTCGCAGGTTGCGACCTGGTGGTCGAGGCGGTATTCGAGGATTCGGGCGTCAAGAAAGACGCCACCGAAAAGGCGGAGGCCGTGCTGAAGGCGTCGGCGATCTTCGCGTCGAACACGTCCACCATCCCGATCACGTCGCTGGCGAAGAATTCGGCGCGGCCGAAGAATTTCATCGGCATCCATTTCTTCTCGCCGGTCGACAAGATGATGCTGGTCGAAATTATTCTGGGCAAGAAGACGGGCGACAAGGCGCTGGCCACCGCGATCGACTTCGTCCGCGCCATCAAGAAGACGCCGATCGTCGTCAACGACACGCGCGGCTTCTACGTCAACCGTTGCGTGCTGCGCTACATGTCGGAAGCCTACAAGATGCTCATCGAGGGCGTTCCGGCGCCGATGATCGAGAATGCGGCGAAGGCCGCCGGCATGCCGGTCGGCCCCTTGGCGCTGACGGATGAAACGGCGATCGACCTCGCGCAGAAGATCATGAAGCAGACCATGCGCGATCTCGGCGACAAGGCGGTCGACCCGAAGCAGATGACGCTGATCAACACGCTGGTCGACACGCATGGCCGCTTCGGCCGCAAGAACGGCAAGGGTTTCTACGACTATCCGCAAAAGCCTGCCAAGAAGAAGCTGTGGCCGGGCCTGAAGGATCTCTATCGGCAGTTGCCGCCTGAAAAGGTCGACTATGAGGAACTGAAGCAGCGGCTCCTGGTCATCATCGCGTTGGAGGCGGCCCGGGTGATGGAGGAGGGCATCGTCACCGATCCGCGCGAGGCCGATGTCGGCTCGATTCTCGCCTTCGGCTTCGCGCCCTTTACCGGCGGCGTGCTGTCCTACATCGACGGCATCGGCGCAAAAAAATTCGTCAAGATCGCCAAGGGTCTTCAGAAGAAGTACGGCGCCGAGTTCAAAGCGCCGAAGCTCCTGCTCGACATGGCAGAGAAGGGTGAGACTTTCTACGAACGCTTCGATCCCTATGCCAGGAGCGAGGCCAAGAAGGCGGCGTGACGCCGCCTTCGGTGGTGGACAAAATCACGGCCACCGGTTAGAACGGAGAAGGTATTTTTTCCTGTTCGGAAGGAGAGCAAAAGTGCTCTCGCATGACCGCGTATGGGCCGCCATCGATGCTCTCGCCGAGCGCTATTCGCTCTCGGCCTCGGGGCTGGCGAAACGCGCGGGCCTCGATTCGACCGCCTTCAACAAGTCGAAGCGGCTGTCCTCGGATGGGCGGCCGCGCTGGCCGTCGACCGAGTCGCTGGCCAAGATCATCGAGGCGACCGGCGCCTCGCTCGACGAATTCACCGGACTGGTCGAAGGCCGGGGCAAGACCGTTCCCGGATCTCTGCCGGCACAGACGTCTTCGGTGCCGCTGCTCGGCTTCGCCCAGGCCGGCGCCGGCGGCTTTTTCGACGATGCCGGCTTTCCCGTGGGCCAGGGCTGGGACCTGATCGAGCTTCCGGCACGGGCGACCGAAACCTCCTATGCGCTGCAGGTCCAGGGCGATTCCATGCTGCCGCTCTACCGCAACGGTGACGTGCTGATCGTCGAGCCGGGCGCCGCCACCCGCAAGGGCGATCGCGTCGTCGTCAAGACCTATGCCGGCGAGGTAATGGCCAAGGTGCTGGACCGTCAGACGGCGAAGTCGATCATGCTGGTCTCGCTCAATCCCGATCACCCGGATCGCGACATCCCGATGCGCGATGTCGAATGGGTGGCGCGGATTGTCTGGGCAAGCCAGTAGGGGCCGCCGGTGCGTCCGCTTCATGCCGCCGCCGCGGTGTTGACGATCCTGGCAATGGGGGCTGCGATTGCCGCAGGTGGCCGCGCCGTGCTGCAGGACGAAAATGGGCGCGTCGCGGCTCGGGCGCAGGCCGGCATCGCGGCGCAATCCCGAGCGCCTGCTGCATCAGCAAATCCGCGACCCAAGGCGGCGAGCCCAGAGGCGCATTCCAGGGCGATCGATCCCGAAGTCGTCGCGCCGCCGCAGCTTCAGCCGCAAGAGCTTGAACGGGTCGAGCCGCGCGCGCCGCTGAGTGAGTTGGCGCTGGCCGGACCGCCCAAGCCGCCCAAAACGAAAATGCCCGACGACTGGAACGGGACAAAACTGTTCCAGCCGGTTGCATTGGCCGCCGGTGTGATCGAGGCCAAGGGCTACTCCGTCGCGATTTCCGGCGTCGACATCGTCAGGCAGGACGAAACTTGCACCGACGGCGGCAAGTCGTGGACGTGTGGCACCCGGGCGCGAACGGCGTTCCGTGCCTTCCTGCGCGGTCGGGCGGTGGTCTGCACGGTGCCACCCGAGGGCGGCCGCGACCTGATCACCGCCGATTGCCGCGTCGGCAACCGGGATGTCGGCCAGTGGTTGATCGAAAACGGCTGGGCGCGCGCCGCCAAGGGTGGCCCTTATGTCGAGATCGGCGAGAAGGCCCGTATGGCGAGGAAGGGCATTTTCGGGCCGGCGCCCAGTCTCTCCGGCCTGCCTCCGGCGCCAGCCCCTTTTGCGGCCACAGCCCAGCCGACGCAGCCGATTCTCGATCCGTCGGCGACGGCTACGCCGACATCCGAGACGACTGCTACGCCGCCAACTGACCGGCCAGCGCCTTCTGAATGAGCGCGCGGGTTTCTGCGATGCCGTAGAGCGCGGCGAAGGAACCGAAGCGCGGGCCGCGCTCTTGTCCGATCAAAATCTGGTAGATCATCTGGAAGAAGGCGACGGAGACGCCCGGCCCGCCTTCCGGGCTTTGCTTCGAATGGTCCTGATAGCGTTCGATCTTGCGCGCGACGTTGAGCGCGGCATTCTGGATCGCCTCGCCATCGGCATCTGGCGGCAATGCGGCGAGCGCTTCGGACAGTTTCGTCAGCGCCTCGCGCTCGACCGGGTCGGCGGCCCGGTACACCTTGGCCGGCTTCACGAAATCGTCGAAATAGCGGATCGCATATTCGGCCAGCCGGTCGAGCTCGGGATGGGTCTTCGGCGTCACGCCTGACGTGTGGCGCAAAATGAACCCCCACAGCACGTCCTTGTTCTGGGCGTTCGAGGCACTGACCAGATTGAGCAGCAGCGCGAACGACACCGGCAGGTCGACGACAGGCGGGTTACCGTCATGCATGTGCCAGACGGGATTTCCCAGCCGCTCCTTCCACTCCTGCCGGCGATAGGCGGACAGAAAGGCGTAATACTCGTCCACCGCCTTCGGAATGACGTCGAAATAGAGCTTCTTGGCCTGCCGCGGCCGCTGGTACATATAGAGCTCGAGGCTTTCTGTCGGCGCGTAGGTCAGCCACTCGTCTATTGTCAGTCCGTTGCCCTTCGACTTCGAAATCTTCTGGCCGTTCTCGTCGAGGAACAGCTCATAGACGAAATGCTCGGGCGCGCGCCCGCCCAGGATATTGCAGATACGGTCGTAGATCACCGCATTCGTCTGGTGGTCTTTGCCGAACATTTCGAAATCGACGCCGAGCGCCGCCCAGCGCATGCCGAAATCCGGCTTCCACTGCAGCTTCACCCTGCCGCCGGTTATAGGCAGCGTGGTTTCGGTGCCGTCATCGTCGAAGGTGATAGTGCCGGCCTTGGCGTCGACATGCTTCATGGGGACGTAAAGCACGCGGCCGCTTTTGGGGGAAATCGGCAAGAACGGACTGTAGGTCGCCTGACGCTCCTCTCCGAGCGTCGGCAGCATCACGTCCATAATCTTATCGAAACGTTCGGCAGCGCGCAGCAGAACGTCGTCGAAACGGCCAGCCCTGTAGTATTCCGTCGCGCTGGCGAACTCGTAGTCGAAGCCGAACGTGTCCAGGAAACGGCAAAGCATTGCGTTGTTGTGGTCTGCGAAGCTCGCATAGTCGCCGCCGAAAGGATTGGGGACGGACGAGAGCGGCTTGTGCAGGTGCGGCTCGAGTGCGGCGCGATCGGGGACGTTGTCCGGAATCTTGCGCATGCCGTCCATGTCGTCGGAAAAGCACAAGATCTTGGTCTTGACCGTGTCCCGGGTGAGGACGCGGAAGGCGTGGCGCACCATCGAAGTGCGTGCGACTTCGCCGAAAGTACCGATGTGCGGCAGCCCCGACGGACCGTAGCCGGTCTCAAACAGGACAGTCTCGGGAAAGTCAGCCCCTTTGTAGCGCGCGACGATCTTCCTGGCTTCCTCGAACGGCCACGCCTTGCTTTCGGCCGCTGCCGCAAGCACCTCGGGATTGAGATCGATGATGTTTGATCCCGCCATGTCAGTGTTTTCCAAACTATTCGCCGGCATCGCCGCAAGAAGGGGCCGGATGATTTTTTTCAACCGGTCTCTAGGCGTGCCTGCCTTGGGCGTCAACGATCGCGGCGCTTTTTCCTTGCGACGTCGGTGCCGCGTTCCTAACTTCGGAGCCCGTTTGAGGAGTTGTTACATGCCATTGCCGCCGCACGAAGCCCTGATCCATCTGATGGTAATAACCTCCGCGTCCGATCGCGACATGACCGATGTCGAATTGGCGCGGATCGGCGACGTCGTCCGCTCATGGCCGGTGTTCGAGGATTTCGACCACGACCGGCTGGTCGGCGTCGCCCAGGACTGCCAGAAGCTGCTGCACGAAAAGGACGGGTTGGAAGGCGTTTTGGCGCACGTCGCTGAAGCACTGCCCGAGCGCCTGCTTGACACGGCCTATGCCGCAGCCTTCGAGGTTGCGGCGGTCGACCTCGAAATGCGCCTGGAGGAGGTGAGGGTGCTGCAGCTTATTCGTCGCCAGCTCGATCTCGACACGCTCACCGTCGCCGCTATCGCCCGTGCTGCCAAGGCTCGCCTGCGCACGCTGACTTGATCCAGACCCCAACGGATCAGAAAAAGCTGACCGGGCCGGATCAGAAAAAACTGACCGGGAAATAGCGCAGATAGAATTCGGCGAAGATGCCCTTCACCGAAATCTCCTGCAGTGCGTAGTCGAACGCTACGGCCAGCGCTGGATCGTTGGCCCTGGTGGCGATGGCCATACCCGACCCCAGATATTCGGGCGCCAGATAGGGACCGCCGGCAAAGCGGCAGCAGGCTGCGGCATTCGAACTGCCCAGCCAGAAGGCGAAGCGCATGCCGTCGCCGAAGCCGGCGTCGACCTTGCCGGCCTTGAGACCATCGTAGAGCGCTTCCAGCTGCGCGAAAGGAACGACCTGGACTGTGCCGAAATAATCGCGCAGCATCCGCTCATGCGCGGAGCCTGCGACCACGCCGACGCGCTTGCCACGCAGTCTGTCGAAGATAGACTCCGTGAGCGCCTTTGCCTTCGGCATGATGAAGCGCGCCGGAAACTGCAGGTAGGAACGCGAGAAGGCATATTTTGACCGCGACTCCGGCGTGGCGGCAATGCCGGCAATGATCGCTTCCCCTTCGCCCTTCTGCAGTGCCCCTTCGAGCTCGGCCCAAGGCAGCGCCTGGATCTGGCATTTTTCGGCGATGCCGAGCTCGGCGCAGATCGCGCGCGCCAGATCGACATGGAAGCCGGACAAGCGGCCCGCTCCGTCGAGGAAGTTGAACGGCGGGAAATCGGTGGTGGTCAGGAATCTCAGACGCGGCAGCGCGGACAGGTCAGGCTTCGGCAGCCGCTCCTTGGCATCCCACAGCACCGGCACTTGCGGCTCCGCGGCACGCGCTCCCGTGAGCCACGCTGCCCCCGTCATTGCCAGCATCAAGACGATGGTCATCCACCGAATCGTCACGATCGAGCTCCGCCCTGTCCTGTCCAATGTGGCTTTTGGTACGAAAATGCCACAGGCACAACGGTTTTTGATTTCATCACGCCGATTTAGGGCTATGCTTCAGCGAGCTTGCAAACATGTGTGGCGGTCGGCTGGAGGGTAGCCGCAAGCCGCTGCAAACTGAGGGGAGCAGGTTTGTAATCCGGGGTCGAGGGCAAAGTGCGGGTCAAGCACTGGGCCGTTGATCTCAACGCGGGAAGGCAACATGGGGTAGATGTTGCAATGGGCCACTTCGATCGCACACTGGAATTCATAGATCAGCTGCAGCACGCCGATACGGCGGCCGCGGTCTGCGAAAAGCTGCTTGGCATAACCTCGGAGTTCGGCCTGACGGCGCTGATGGCCGGAACGGTTCCGCAGCCGGGCACGCCAAGAGGCCAGCAAAAGGACCATGTGCTGCTTTGCGAGTGGCCGGGAGAATGGCTGGAGCGCTATGTGGCGCGCAACTATGTCGACCATGACCCCGTCGTCAGCCACATGAAGCAGCTGCAGGCGCCGTTCCAGTGGCGGGAAGCGTCCCAGAGCATCCGCATCGACAAGAGCAGCGGCGAAGTGATGGGCGACGCCGGCGAATTCAAGCTGCGCGACGGATTGGCCTTCCCGCTGATCACGCTCGATGGCCAGATCGTCATGGTGTCGCTGGGTGGCGAGGCCGTCGAATTGTCGGGCGCCGATTTTGGGCTGGTGTCGCTGGTGGCGACCTATGCGATTGGCCGCGCCATGCAGATCCACACGATGGCGGCCAAGACCCTCGACCACCACGTCGAACTGACGCCGCGTGAGCGCGAATGCATGCAATGGGCCGCCGTCGGCAAGTCCGAATGGGAGATTTCACAGATTCTCGGCATTTCGGAACACACATCAGAGAAACACCTTCTTAACGCCAAAAGCAAACTCGGTGCCGTCAACCGGGTGCAGGCGGTCGCGGAAGCGATAAGGCGCGGCTATATTAGCTAGCTCGGCCGTGCCGGCCTAGAAATTCTTGCCTACGTGATCGCGTAATTTCCTCGGGACAGCCCGGCCGTATCTTCCTATTGAACCTAGGAGACGGCAGATGCTTTTTTCCCTTACAACACAGGAACTTATGGAACGTCCCGACCTTTGGGAGGCCGTTCATCGCTTACGCTACAAGATTTTCGTCGAGGAGATGGGGTGGACCGATCTGCAGCGCCCCGACGGCCTTGAGATCGATCAGTTCGACCATGACGAGGCGGTGCATCAGCTCGTCATCCGCAATGGCGAGCTCGCCGGTTATCAGCGGATGTTGCCGACAACGCGTGCGCATCTTCTGACCGAGGTGCTGGCGGACCTCTTTGAAGGCACGCCGCCATCCGGGCCGAACGTCTGGGAACTGACCCGCTATGCGGTCGCGCCGGGCTTTCGTGACGGCAAGCGCGGCGTCTCGACGGTCGGCACCGAGCTCATTGCCGGCTTCGTCGAGTGGGGGCTGAAGCGGAATGTCAACCAGGTGATCATCGAGTTCGAACCGATGTGGGTCCTGCGGGCGCTGCAGTTGCACTTCCTGGCGAAGCCGCTTGGCTACCAGCGCACCTATGGCAACCAGCAGGTCGTCGCCACACTGCTCACCTTCAACGAGCACACGCTTGAGGTGGTGCGGTCGCGTCGCAGTCATTTCGCGCCGGTTCTGGCCAGGGGATATCCCGACAGGCTCGGAATGAGGCAGGCCTCGTGAGAATTGGAGACAGCCATGAACATCCACCCGCAAACAGAGTTCCGCAATCATTCGCTGATCGTCACGGTGTCGTCGGATGACGGCCGGCCGGTGCTGGACGGGCGAGCCTATGAAAGCCTGGCCAGGATCTTCCACGAAGCTGCAATCGACGATGATGTGCGCGTCGTGGTGCTGCGCGGCCTCGCCGGCTGCTTCTGCCTCGGCGGCGATTTCTCCGAGTTCCTCGACGCCACCAAGCATCAACGGTTGATCGCTGCCGTCACCGACATGTTCCGCACGTTGGCGACGTTCCCCAAACCGGTCCTTGCCTGTGTCGACGGCGACGCCGTCGGTGTCGGCTGCACCATCCTGTTCCATTGCGACATGGTGATCGCATCTGACGAAAGCACGTTCCGGGTGCCGTTCGTCGATTTCGGCCTCGTGCCGGACGCGGCGACCAGCATCCTGGCGCCGCAGAAACTCGGTTATGCCGGCGCTTTCCGCTTCTTCTGCCTGGGCGACACGCTCAGTGCCGCGGACGCCAGGATGCTGGGCCTGGTCACGGAGATCGTGGTCGGCGACGTCGAGGAAGCCGCACTTGGCAGAGCCAGGCAACTCGCCAAGAAGCCGGTTGCCGCACTGCTGCAGACGCGCGACCTGCTCAAGGGCGACACAGGCGCACTCTGCGATCGCATCGACCAGGAGATTTCGCTATTTCAGCAGGCTTTGCAGGACGATACCACACTGCGGCGGCTGCAGCGGATTGCCCGGCTGGCGGCATGAGATGTCATTCGGCAGAATGACAAAAATATCCGGAATCGTGCCGCGCGTCCTTGGGGGCGCGCGGCAGCGCTTCAGGCCTGTCTTCCCAGGAACGAAGGCCCTTCCCCGATGATTTTCTTGTCTTCCTTGCCGATGGCGTCGAGATCGCGGCCGTCATAGGGAAGCGACAACAGGATGCGCCGGATGATGGCAAGTCGCGCGCGCCGCTTGTCGTTGGCCTGGATGATGATCCAGGGCGCGAATTCCTTATGGGTGCGTTCGAACATGAGATCGCGCGCCTTGGTGTAATCGTCCCATTTGGCGATGCCGGCAATATCGATCGGCGAGAATTTCCAGTTCTTCAAAGGACTCCAGCGGCGATCGTGAAACCGCTCAAGCTGTGTTTCCCGACCGATGTTCAGCCAGAATTTGAAGAAATGGATGCCCTCGTTGCAGATCATCCGTTCAAAATACGGCGTCTCGTCCAGGAATCTCTGATGCTGCTCCGGCGTGCAGAAGCCCATGACCGGCTCGACGCCGGCTCGATTGTACCAGGAGCGGTCGAAGGTGACGAACTCGCCGGATGTCGGAAAGTGCGCGACATAGCGCTGGAAATACCATTGCCCGATTTCGGTTGGGCTAGGCTTGGTCAGCGCCACGTTGCGCGCTGTCCTGGGGTTCATGTACTGGCGCAGCGCGAAGATTGTGCCGCCCTTGCCGGCGGCATCGCGTCCTTCGAACAGCGACATCACCCGCTTGCCCGTCGATTGCAGCCATGCCTGCGCCTTGACCAACTCGATCTGCAGCCGCTCGAGCGTCTCGTCATACTCGTCGCTTTTCATTTTCTTGTCGTAGGGGTAGCCGCCGGCGGTCAGCTTGTTGTCCTCGATCCAGTCCGGAAGCTTGGGATCCTCGATGTCGAACTCGAACTCCTTGCCGTTGATCCGGATGTTTTGCGGACCCGGAACAGGCGCGGCGGCATCTTCCTTGGGGTTTTTCATCGAGACCAACCTTTCCAGCTTCCGGACTTATGCTATTGGGAGCCTTACTGCATCGGCCCGAAAATCGGAATCGATTTTCGAAAGGAACGATGCAGCAGATTAGTGATAGCGCCGGTCAGCGGGAAGTTTCCAACCTGCCGGTCGGGGTGGGGACGGAGGCATAGTGCGCGCGAATGGCTGACAGTAGCTGACAATGGCTGATATGGGCGGCGCAGAACAGCGAACCACGGCGCAAGCCGTCGTCACCCGGTTGTGGAACAGCCGCTGGCTGCTTGCGACCGGCATCGTCGCGATCTTGACGGTCTATGGTTTCGCAGACATGTCCTTCCATGTTGTGCTGCTGGCATGTGCTGTGCTGCTGCTCGCCGCCGCGATGCTGCCGGCCGGCGTAGCGCGCCAATCCGCGGAGGATGCCGCGGCGATCGAGGCAGGCGGGCTGCAACAGCTGTCGGGAGAATATCTGGCGGCTGCCGTTGCCGATCCGCTGATCATCTTCGATCGCGCCGCGACGATTGTCCATGCCAACGCCGCCGCCTTCGCCGCCTTCGGCGGCATTGCACCGGGCATGTCGCTGTCGCTGAAATTCCGCGCGCCCGAGATGCAGGCCCTGCTGGACAGTATCCTGTCAGGCGCCGCTTCGGACGTCGTCGAATATACCGAAAAGCTGCCGGTCGAACGGGCCTATCGCGTGAGTGCATCTTCGGTCGGCCACGGCACCGACCTCTATGTGCTGGTCTTCAAGGACCAGAGCGAGGCGCGCCGGATCGACCGGATGCGGGCCGACTTCATCGCCAATGCCAGCCATGAGTTGCGAACTCCGCTCGCCTCGATTTCCGGTTTCATCGAGACGCTGCGCGGCCCGGCCCGCAACGACCCGGCGGCGCGCGAGCAGTTCCTGCAGATCATGCACAACCAGACCGGCCGCATGGCGCGCCTGATCGACGACCTGCTGTCGCTGTCGCGGCTGGAGATGAAACCCTATCTGAAGCCGGGAACCGAGGTCGATCTCCGCCAGACCCTCGACAGCGTCATCGATTCGCTGGGTCCGCTTGCGCGGGAAAACGGCGTTGCCATCGAGCGGGATTTCGCGAAAGGACCACTCAATGTGCCGGGGGATCGCGATGAACTTTTCCAGGTTTTCGAAAATCTGCTGGAAAACGCCTGCAAATACGGACAGTCGGGTGGACGTGTCGTGGTGACGATTGCCCACAGCGATGACGGTCCCGAACCGGGCATCGACGTCACCATCCGGGACTTTGGCCCCGGCATTCCCGAGGAGCACATCCCGCGCATCACCGAACGTTTCTACCGCGTCGACGTCGAAAACAGCCGGACCCAGAAGGGCACCGGCCTTGGCCTGTCCATCGTCAAGCATATCCTGACGCGCCACAACGCCAGGCTGTCGATCAAGTCGGAGGTCGGCAACGGCGCAGCTTTCACGGTGCATTTGCCGGCGCACTGACACCTCACTATCTAAGCACGAGCCGGCCCGAGTACCGGAAGACTTTAGGACCGCCGGATGCGTGGATACAGGACTTTAGAGCCTCCTCTGTGGCCTAGTGGACGCACGTCGCTCTAACGCTTTCTTTTTTCTGTCATCCGGCTAGCGTATCAGCGGGGATTCGAGGAACGACTCGGACCAGAAGACCCGGGAAGGCATCTCCATGCAGTCCGTGCACATCGTCAGCGCCTATGACGAGGAGCTGAAATATCTGTCGAAGCGCATTGCCGCGATGGGCGGGCATGCCGAACGCATGGTCGAACAGGCGATTGCGGCCCTGGTCAACGCCGACCCTGGCCTTGCCCAGAAGGTCATCCGCGACGATGCCGTTCTGGACCAGGGGCAGCGCGAGATCGACGACAAGGCGATCATCATCATCGCCAAGCGCCAGCCGATGGCGACGGATTTGCGCGAGATCGTCGGCGCGATCCGCATCTCGGCGGATCTCGAGCGGGTCGGCGACCTCGGCAAGAATGTCGCCAAGCGCGTGGTTGCCGTCATAGAAGGGCGCCAGCCGACCAGCCTGTTCCGCGGCATCGCGGCCTTAGCCGACCTGGCGTTGACGCAGCTCAAGGAAGTGCTCGACGTCTACGCGTCGCGCTCGGTGGAAAAGATCGGCTTCGTGCGTGACCGCGACGATCAGATCGACGCCGTGTACACCTCGCTGTTTCGCGAGTTGCTGACCTACATGATGGAAGATCCGCGCAACATCACGCCCTGCACGCACCTGCTGTTCTGCGCCAAGAACATCGAGCGGATCGGCGACCACGCCACCAATATCGCCGAGACGATCTACTACATCGTCACCGGCGACCAGATGCCGGCCGAGCGGCCGAAGGGCGACAAGACAGACAAGATTGTGCTTCCCGCAACGCTACCGGCGAAGTGAACGGCTGCCTCTCGAACCCATTGCTGATTTAGGCTAAGCTTTACCGAACGTTCCTGATCCTGACCCGAGGCCATGCCTCCAGGAGGTAGCGATGGAAACCGTTCGGAACCTGACGCCGGCCCCGCCGACATCGGCCATCGTCGCTTCCAGCGTCTATACCGCCGGCCGGCGTGTCGCCGACATTCCGATCGAGGAAGCCGGCGAATGGGCCAAGAAGCCAGGTCATGTCGTCTGGATCGGCCTGCTGGAGCCGGACCGCGACCTGTTGCTTCGTGTCCAGGCGCAATTCCACCTGCACGATCTGGCGATCGAGGACGCCGAGCATCCGCATCAGCGGCCGAAGATCGAGCAATATGGCGATGCGTTGTTCATCGTTGCCCGCACGGCTCAACTGATCGACAGGCGCGTCACCTTCGGCGAGACGCATCTGTTCGTCGGCGCCGGCTACATCGTCAGCGTCAGGCACGGTCCGTCGACTTCTTATGCCGCCGTTCGCCAGCATTGGGAAAGCTGCCCGCATTCGCTAGCCAAAGGCGAGGATTTCGTCCTCTATGCCATTCTCGATTTCATCGTCGACAACTACATGCCGGTGCTCGAGCAGATCGAGGACGAGGTCGAGGCGATCGAGGACAGGGTTCTGCTGAAGCCGATGACCGGCTCCGACATAGAGCGGCTCTACATGCTGCGCCGCGATCTCTTGCGCCTGCGCAACGCCGCGCTGCCGCTGGTGGAAGTCTGCCGCCGGTTGACCAGCGCCGACCTGCCGCAGATCCATGCGGCCATGCACCCGCTGTTCCGCGACGTCACCGACCACATCCGCACCGTCCAGGAGAAGATCGACAGCTTGCGGGAGGTGCTCGCATTTGCCTTCGAGGCGAGCCTCCTGGTTGGCCAGAGCCAGGAAACGGCGATCACCAAGAAGCTCGCCTCATGGGCTGCAATCCTGGCGGTGCCGACGGCGCTCGCAGGCATCTACGGCATGAACTTCAACGACATGCCGGAACTTAGGATGGAATATGGCTACCCGGTCGTTCTGGGAGCGATTATTTTGGTCTGCTCGGTTCTCTACTGGCGCTTCCGCAAGAGCGGCTGGCTGTGAAGAGTAGGGCAGTAGGGCAGTAGGGCAGTAGGGCAGTAGGGCAGTAGGGCAGTAGGGCAGTAGGGCAGTAGGGCAGTAG